>JBDTQR010000001.1:0-82245 GCA_039932095.1 bacterium
CCGTAAGCCACGGCAAGCTCCTCTTCGGCAGCGCCGGAATCCGGCGCATTGACCGACAGGATCAGCCGGTCTTCATCAAGCGAAAGCTTCACGGCGCGAGAGCGTTCCGACGACACGGTGGCGACGCGGTCGACCGCTTTGGCGAACTCGGCAGCGTCGACTTCCAGCCGGCGGGTGTTGCCGGTGGGGATGACGCGGGTGTAGTCGGGGAACGTGCCGTCGATGACTTTGGAGGTCAACTGGATGGCTGGGGTGGCGAAGCGGACCTTGGTTTCAGAGACCGAGACAGCGATTTCCGCCTCATCATCATCGAGCAGTTTGCGCAACTCGTTGACCGTTTTGCGCGGCACGATCACGCCCGGCATTCCGGCGGCGTTTTCGGGCAGCGGCGCGTCGATTTGGGCCAGACGGTGGCCGTCTGTGGCGACGCAGCGCAGGGTCGGACCGTCGGTGTTCTTGGCGACATGCATGTAGACGCCGTTCAGGTAATATCTTGTTTCCTCAGTCGAAATCGCGAATTTCGCCTTGTCGAACAGCCGGCGCAGGACGGGGGCTGGGGCGGTGAAATTGGTGCTGTATTCGGACGATGCCATGACCGGGAAATCTTCGCGCGGCAGGGTTGCCAGAGAGAAGGTCGAGCGTCCGGCGGCGATGGTCAGGCGGCCGGTGGCGGCGTCTTCGGTCAGCGAGATCAGGGCACCGTCGGGCAATTTGCGGACGATTTCGTGCAGCATCACCGCAGATACTGTGGTCGAACCGGCACGCTCTACCATGGCTGGGGCGCGGTCGACCACCTCGATATCCAGATCGGTGGCGCGCAGGGAGACTTGCGACCCCTCGGCCTCGATCAGGACGTTGGCGAGGATCGGGATGGTGTTGCGACGTTCCACGACGGATTGGGCCTGCGCCAGAGCTTTGAGCAAAGTTGCGCGTTCGATGCTGAGTTTCATGGTCCTGGCCCCTTTTTCCCCCCGTTCGGGGAGGGTGAAGTTAGCGGATTTTCAAGGATTATCAAGGGCTTTAACGGAATGGAACCGCAAAAGCTAAGGGTTTGAGATCGCAGGGATAATTGCAGAAAGGTAAATCAGGGATGAACGGCCTACATTGCCACTACAATCGCCCTGCAAAGCCACTACACCACAGCAGAGGCGTCTTGCGCCACCAGGCAGGCAAGCGGACGCTGGCAGCCGCGAACAGGGCGGCGGGATTTGCGCCGGCTTTGGAGATTTGGAAGGGCCAACGCCTGTTCCCATGCTGATATGGTGACAAACGGGTTTCGTTCAAGAATTGCCCAAGGTCAGTTTTGGACCTAATTTCCCACCGTCAGCCGAAACGGGGGTCACCCATGCCAGAGCGGGATGTCGATGTCTTGATCGTGGGGGCCGGGCCGACCGGGTTGATGCTGGCTGGAGAACTGGCCTTGGCCGGGGTCGATGTGGCCGTGGTCGAGCGGCGCGACACACAGGCGCTGGCCGGGTTGCGTGCCGGTGGGCTGCAGGCCCGGACGCTGGAGGTTCTGGATCAGCGCGGGATTGCCGGGCGCTTCATGGCCGAGGGGCAGGTTGTGCAGACCGCGGGTTTTGGCTTCAACCGGCTGGACATCAGCGATGTCCCGACACGGTTCAACCATGGACTGGGTCTGTGGCAAAGCCATATCGAACGGCTGCTGGCGGGCTGGGTGCAAGAGCTGGGCGTGCAGGTTCAGTATGGCCGTGAGGTGACGGGGTTTCGGCAGGGCGACGCTGGCGTCACGATCAGCTTGGGCGATACCGCGATCCGGGCGCGCTATCTGGTGGGCTGCGACGGCGGGCGCTCGGTCGTGCGCAAGGCGGCGGGGATCGTGTTTTCCGGCTGGGACGCGACGACCAGCAGCCTGCTGGCCGAGGTCGAGATGACGGAAACCCCGGAACTTGGGGTACACCGCAGCGACCATGGTCTGTATTCGTTTGGCCGGGCAAATTACGAAATCCGGGATGGCGCGGTGGTTTATGCCGACACCGGGCCAATCGGGGTGATGCTGACCGAACCGCAGGTCGGGCAGGGTGAGCCGACGCTGGACGACCTGCGCCGGTTGCTGATCACCGTGTGCGGCACCGATTTTGGCGCGCATGGCCTGACGCGGATTTCGCGCTTTACCGACATGTGCCGCCAAGCCGAGACCTATCGCCAAGGCCGGGTGCTGTTGGCCGGGGATGCGGCACATGTGCATTCGCCGCATGGCGGGCAGGGCTTGAACACCGGGGTGCAGGACGCGGTCAATCTGGGGTGGAAACTGGGGCTGGTGGTGAAGGGTGCAGCGCCCGACAGCCTGCTGGACAGCTATCACGCCGAGCGGCATCCGGTTGCAGCCCGGGTCATTCAGGGCACGATGGCGCAGGTCGCCCTTGGCCGGCCGGACGCGCGGACCCAGGCGCTGCGCGGGATCGTGGCCGACCTGTTGTCGATGGACGAGCCGCGCCGGGCCTATGGCGCGCGGCAATCCGGTCTGGACATACGTTATGCCCTTGGCGGGACGCATCCGCTGGTGGGGCGTCGGATGCCTGATCTGGACCTGATGACGGACGATGGCCCGGAGCGGGTCTTTGCCATGCTGCATGCGGCGCTGCCGGTTCTTTTGACTCTGGGCGCGCCGGGTGGGTTTGACATCCGACCCTGGGCAGACCGGGTTCGGCTGGCCGAGGCCCGATATGACGGGCCGTGGGAACTGCCGGTGATCGGGGCAGTTGCGGCGCCGGCGGCGATTCTGATCCGGCCGGATGGTCATGTGGCCTGGGCCGGTGAGGTGCAGACCCCTGACCTTGGCGAAAGTCTGACGATGTGGTTCGGGCCGCCTGCAACGGGTTAGCTGTGTTCGGCAAGCCGCACTGGATTGGACTGTTCGTCATAATTCCACATGTAGCTGTGCCGGGCCAGAACAGGAACGCCCGGCGCGTTTCCGGGCGAAGACTGAGGTGGTCGGGCCGTGAACCGGTTTAACCTTGCAGCAGGCGACGCAGCAAGGTGACGTCATCGGACAGCTGGCTGTCGGTCGACATCAACTCTTCAATCCGCTTCACGCCGTGCATGATCGTGGTGTGGTCGCGCCCGCCAAAGCGGCGGCCGATTTCCGGCAGGGAGCGCAGGGTCAATTGCTTGGCGAGATACATGGCCACCTGACGGGGACGCGCGATGTTGCGCAAGCGTTTCGGCCCGATCATGTCGGCGAGGCGGATGTTGTAATGTTCGGCGACCTTGCGCTGGATCTCTTCGATGGTCAGCTTGCGGTCCGACGCGCGCAGGATGTCGGCGAGGCAGTCCTGAGTCAGGTCCAGCGTGATTTCGCGGCCCACCAGCGAGGCAAAGGCGAAAAGGCGGGTCAGGGCGCCTTCCAGCACGCGCACGTTGGTGGTGATGCGGTGGGCGAGGAATTCCAGCACGCCGGGGGCCAGTTGCAGGCCCTTGTACTGAGTGCGGTAGTATTCGGCCTTGGTCTGCAGGATGCCGAGGCGGAGTTCATAGTCGGTCGGGTGCAGGTCGACCACGAGGCCGCATTGCAGGCGGGATTTGATGCGGTCTTCCATATCCTTGATCTCTCCCGGCGCGCGGTCGGCGGAAATCACGATCTGTTTGTTCTGGTCGACCAGCACGTTGAAAGTGTGGAAGAATTCCTCTTGGGTCGAGTCCTTGCCAGCGATGAATTGCACGTCGTCGACCATCAAGACGTCGACCGAACGGAAGATTTCCTTGAAATCCATGATCTGGCGATCGCGCAGGGCCTGAACGAAGCGATACATGAACTGTTCGGCGGAGAGATAGAGCACGCGGAGTTGCGGCTGGCGTTCCTGCAATTCATGGGCGATGGCGTGCATCAAATGGGTCTTGCCGAGACCGACACCGCCATAGAGGAATAGCGGGTTGAAGGTGACAGGACCGCCCTCGGCGACGCGGCGGGCGGCGGCATGGGCCAGTTCGTTGGGCTTGCCGACGACAAAGCTGTCAAAGGTGAAGCGGGCGTCCAGCGGCGAACCAGGCAGATCTTCGGTAACACGGGGCGGGGTCTTGGCGGCGGGTTTGGCCGGGCGTGGTTCAGGCTGGGCCGCGCGGCTGACGGCGAATTCGATGCGCCCGACATCCTGACCATGAGAATTCAGCTGCGACAGGATATGTTCGGAATAATTGCGCGAAACCCAATTGCCGAAAAACGTCGTCGGCACTTCGAAGCAGGCGACGCGGTTGTCCAGCGACGTCAGCTTCAGCGGTTCGATCCAGGTCGTGTAATTGTTCTTGCCGATATGATTGGCAAGATTTTCACGAACCTGTCCCCAAGTCTTGTTTGGCATTTTTTATTCCGTCCTAGAGTCCGTTCCCAACGAAGGTTGGGAAACATGCACTCAAACCACACCCCAAAGCGGGATCACGTCAGGTGGGTTGGACAAAGCGCAAACCTGACCGCCGGACCCGGTGGTCCGCTGGTCAGGTTCGCGATCGCTCCGGACTGTTGCAATGGTTTGTCCCAGAATCGCCCCGGGTCCGCGCCATGCAAGTCAGCCACACCGGCCTTACGCCGGTATTTTCTGACAGCTTACTGATCTGCAACCGTTTTCCTGCGTTTATTTGCCGGCATGGCAGTGCTGGCATCGCTGTTGTCTGGCGTCAGATCGCTGTTGTCCCCCAAGTCGGCGTGAATCGCTAAGAGACGGTAATCAGCCTCTGGCGATGAGATCAACAGAACTTCTAACTTGACAGGCACGGTGTGTGAATCGAATCCCTGACCCTGTGCAAATGAGCAACGCTGGCCAAAATAGTCGCCGCAGCGCAGCAAAAAACGCGCCCTGGAGGGGGCGCGTCTGGTCAATTCCGATCAATTTGGATCAGGCGGTCGCCGCAGCGCCCAGCTTGCCCACACGGTGGGTCAGGCGCGACATTTTGCGGGCGACGGTGTTCTTGTGCAGAACGCCTTTGCTGACGCCACGGTCCAGTTCAGGCTGGACGGCGTGCAGCGCGGTCGCGGCAGCGGTCTGGTCGCCGGAGGCAAGCGCCTCTTCGACCTTGCGCAGGAAAGTGCGGATGCGCGAACGGCGAGCCTTGTTCACGGCATAGCGGGCCTCGGATTGGCGGGCGCGCTTCTTGGACTGGGCGGTATTTGCCATAAGTTTCGGTTTCCGGTCTGGTCAGGTAATCTTGAAGCCGCGTCTTTAGGGCTGAGTCGGAGATTAGTCAACCGCCAAACATCCGGCTTGTCGTTTCATTTGTCCTGAAAAACCGCCGGACGCTTGGCAAGGAAGGCGGCCATGCCCTCTTTCTGATCGTCGGTGGCAAACATCGCGTGGAACTGGCGGCGTTCATAAAGCAGTCCTTCGGACAATGGCATCTCTTGCGCCCGGTTCACCGCCTCTTTCGCGGCCATCATGGCGAGGGCGGATTTCTGGGCGATGGTGTGGGCAACCTTCAGCGCCTCGGCCAGCAGATCGCTGGCAGGCAGGATGCGGGAGACGAGGCCGGCACGTTCGGCCTCCACCGCGTCCATCAGGCGGCCGGTCAGGTTCATTTCCATCGCCTTGGCCTTGCCGACAGCGCGGGTCAACCGCTGGGTGCCGCCCATGCCGGCGATCACGCCGATGTTGACTTCGGGTTGGCCGAATCTGGCGGTGTCGGAACACAGGATGAAATCGCACATCATTGCCAGTTCGCAGCCACCGCCGAGGCAATAGCCCGACACGGCGGCGATGATCGGCTTGCGAATCCGGTTGATGATCTGGGCCTCGCGGCCAAACAGGTCTTCGCGCAGCACCTCGGCATAGGTTTTGGTCTGCATCTCCTTGATGTCCGCCCCGGCAGCGAAGGCTTTTTCCGATCCGGTCAGCACGATGCAACGCACGGCGGGGTCGGCGTCAGCGGCGGTCAGGGCAGCGGCAAGGTCGCGCATCAGCTGCTGGTTCAGGGCATTCAGCGCCTCTGGCCGGTTCAGGCGGATCAGCAGGACCGGGCCGGTCGGTTCAAGGAGGAGGGTGTCGTACATGCTGTCACCTCTGGCAGGACGGGCAATAGAACGACGAACGGCCCGATTGCACAAGGCGTTCTATCAGTGTGCCGCAGGTCAGGCAGGGCTGTCCGGCGCGGTCATAGACCCGGAAACGGTGCTGGAAATAGCCCAGTTCGCCGTCGGTCTGGCGGTAGTCTTTCAGGGAGGACCCCCCGGCCTCGATCGCCTCGGCCAGGACTTCGCGGATCAAGGGGACCAAGGGCGCGGCGTCGGTGTCGGCGGCGAGTTTGGCGGGGTGGATCTGGGCGCGGTGCAGCACCTCGCAGACGTAGATATTGCCGAGACCCGCGATGATATGCTGGTCCAACAAAGCGGATTTGATCGGGGTTTTGCGGTTGTCGAGACGGGCGGCGAGATAGGTGTCATGGAAATCATTGCCGAGGGGTTCGGGGCCGAGTTGGGCGAGCAGCGGGTGGTCAGAGGCAGTGGCGGTGGCCATCAGGTCCATGGCACCGAAGCGGCGGGCGTCGTTGAAGGTGACCCTTGTTGCATTGGCCATGTGGAGGACGACATGGTCATGTTTCTGCGGTGCGGGATGGTCGTGGTGGAAGTCTCCGATCTGCTGGCCGGAAATCAGGATGCGGCCAGACATGCCGAGATGGATCAGCAGGGTTTCGCCGGTCGAGAGATCGGCCAGGATGTATTTGGAACGGCGGCGCAGGGTCTGGACCGTGGCGCCCTCAAGTCGTCGCTGCATGTCCTGGGGCAAGGGGAAGCGCAGGTCGGGGCGGTTGATGTCGGCGCGGGTGATCTGTTGACCCTCCATCACCGGCAGAAGGCCACGGCGGACGGTTTCGACTTCGGGCAGTTCAGGCATGTCGGTCCCATGACAGAAGGGCGCATTGCAGCTTTGGCTTGTCGCCGTATAAGGGTGCGGACACCAGAGGGCGACAAGAGATTATGAGTGAGACCACACATTTCGGCAACCGGACGGTGCCAGAGGCTGACAAGGCCGGGATGGTGCATGGCGTGTTCACAAAGGTGGCCAGCAAGTACGACATCATGAACGATCTGATGTCGGGCGGGGTGCACCGGCTGTGGAAAGACGCGATGATGGACTGGCTGGCCCCGCGTCCGGGGCAGCGGCTGCTGGATGTGGCGGGCGGGACGGGCGATGTGGCGTTCCGGTTTCTGAAGCGGGCGGCGGGATCAACGGCGGTTGTGCTGGACATGACCGAGGGGATGCTGGTCGCCGGTCGGCAGCGGGCCGAGGCTGACAAGATGGCCGACAGGCTCGATTGGGTGGTGGGTGATGCGATGGCGCTGCCGTTTGCGGACCGGAGTTTTGACGTTTACACCATCAGTTTCGGCATCAGGAATGTAACCCGGATTGGCGATGCGTTGGCCGAGGCGTTCCGGGTGCTGCGGCCCGGTGGCCGGTTGATGGTCCTGGAGTTCAGCCAGATCCCGAATGAGATGTTGCAGAAGGCCTATGACCTTTATTCGTTCAACGTCATTCCGGTGATGGGTCAGGTCGTGGCGGGGGATCGAGAAAGCTATCAGTATCTGGTGGAATCGATCCGCAAATTCCCCGATCAGGAGACATTTGCCGCGATGATCCGTCAGGCAGGGTTCGGGCAGGTGTCGTATCGCAACCTGACGATGGGTGTCGCGGCGCTGCATTCCGGCTGGAAGATCTAGGATGCGCGGGCCGCATAATATCTGGCGGCTGATCCGCACCGGAGCGACGTTCGAGCGGACAGGTGCCATGGCGCTGGCGCTGGAAGGCTTTGGCACACCGCCGGGGTTGCGGCTGGCGGCGCGGATGTTGGGTTGGCCGTTCAAATGGCTGGGGCTGCGCGGCGATCCGTCGCTGCCGCCGGTCACCCGGGCGCTGACGGCGCTGGGACCGGCTTATATCAAGTTTGGCCAGACGCTGGCGACGCGGCCCGACATCGTGGGCGACGAGATGGCCGGGCAGTTGAAATATCTGCAGGACAAGCTGCCGCCCTTCCCCACCGATCAGGCCCGCGCCATGGTCGAGGCGGAACTGGGCCTGCCGATGGATCAGGTGTTTTCCGCCTTTTCAGAGCCTGTTGCGGCCGCTTCCATCGCGCAGGTGCATCGGGCGCGGCTGGTGGAGGATGGTCGGGAGGTGGCGGTCAAGGTGCTGCGGCCGGGGATCGAAAGGGCGTTCCGGAAGGACATCGACGCCTTCTACTTTGCCGCCCGCAGCATCGAGGTTCTGGCCCCGTTTGCCCGCCGTCTGCGGCCGATGGATGTGATCACCCATTTCGAAGGCATCGTGGCCGGAGAGCTGGACCTGCGGCTGGAATCTGCGGCGGCGTCAGAGTTTGCGGTCAATACCGAGAAGGACAAGGGCTTTCAGGTGCCGCAGCCGATCTGGCGATTGTCGGGTCGGTCGGTGATGACGATGGGTTGGGCCGAGGGCATCAACATGTCTGACACGGCGGCGCTGGATGCGGCGGGGCATGACCGCAAGGCGCTGGGCGCGCGGGTGTTGCAGCTGTTTCTGAGCCATGCGTTGCGCGACGGGCTGTTTCACGGCGACATGCATCAGGGCAACCTGAAGGTCGCCGCGAATGGCGACATCATCGCCTATGATTTCGGCATCATGGGGCGGATCGACGAATATACCCGCCGGGTCTATGCCGAAATCCTGATGGGGTTCATCAGCCGGGATTACCGGCGGGTGGCCGAAGTGCATTTCGAGGCGGGTTATGTCCCCGCCGACCGTGATGTGGAGGCGTTTGCTTCGGCTCTGCGCGCCGTCGGCGAGCCGATTTTCGGCATGGAGGCCAACCACATCTCGATGGCAAAGCTGCTGTCCTATCTGTTTCAGGTGACCGAACGGTTTGGCATGGAGACTCGCACCGAGTTGATCCTGCTGCAGCGGACCATGGTGGTGGTTGAGGGCGTGGCGCGCAGTCTGGATCCGAATATCAACATCTGGCAGGTCGCGCGGCCGGTGGTGCAGGACTATATCGGCAACAATCTTGGCCCGCTGGCGACACTGCGCGATCTGGGTCGGGCGGCGCAGATCCTGGCGCGTTTTGGCCCAAAATTGCCAAAGATGATCGAGGCCCTGCTGATCCGGCAGGCCGAAGGGCCGCTGCCGTTGCCGGAACGCCGGGTGGTGCCGCTTGTGGTGGCGCTGGTTCTGGGCGGCGTGCTGACCGGGCTTGGCGTCTGGCTGGGCCATCTGCTGTAGTCAGGGCAGTGGGTCGCGCAGGGCCGTGATCAGGCTGGTCGAAACCTCGACCCCGCCGTTGAACACGGCCGTCACACCATCGCCGCCGTTGCGGATTTCATTGACCCTGGCATAATATTCCACCGGGTTGGTGCCAAGCAGCGCGCCGCGTTCATAGCTTTCCAGGGTGATGCTGTAGCGGCCTTGCGGCAAGGGCGCACCCGTCGAATCCCGGCCAACCCAGTTGTAGTCCGACGTCGAGACTGGAATTTCGGTGCGCGACACTTCCGCGCCGCTGGCATCGGTCACGACCAGAATGGTCTGGTCCGAGGCATAAGCCGGGTTGGGCGACAGGGTGACGGGGGTGGTGCCGTCAAATTGTACCGGTGCGTCAATCCGGGCGTCCTTGCCGACCCAACCGACCATCTGGGCCATAGAATTCTGCGTGTTCAGAGCCAGTTGTTGGGTCAGAAGGTCATTGGTCTTGGTCTGCTGCTCGACCGCGGAAAACGTCGCGAGTTGTGAGGCGAAATTGTCGGAGGACATCGGGTTCAGCGGGTCCTGATTCTTGATCTGGGTGGTCAGCATGATCAGAAACGTGTTGTAATCCGACACCTTGGCCGGGGGCTGGGGGGTAGAGGTCACATCCATGGCGGGGTCCTTTCACAGGCGCAGGTCCAGGCCCTTGCCGGTAGAGTTGAGGCGAAGAGGTGCCGGGGTCGCGGCGTCCGGCATGTCGAACGTTGCGTCGTCAGCCGGGGTGGTAGGCGGTTTGCTGTCAGGACTGCGCTGGTTCCAGTGGCTGAAGTTGAGGCTGGAGCCATCAAAGCCGGCATCGCGAAACTCTGCCCTCAGACTGTCGGCGTTGCGACGCAGAAGGTCGAGCGTCTCGCCACGTTCGACACTGAGATTGACCTGAACCCGGTCGTTCACGGTGGTCAATTCGAAGCGGACTTTGCCGAGTTCGGCCGGATCAAGGACAATTTCCACCTTGTCGCCCCGGCTCGCCCGGGTTGCCGCCCTGACGAGCGACACCGGCACGCTGTGGGGCAGGCCATGGCTGTCACGGCCTGGTCGCATGGGAGGTGCGGGCGGTGCGGCCTGAATCGGGAGGGCAGGCGGTACGGCAGTTGCTCCCGGCGTCACGGGTTGGAGCTGGACTGGATCGGCCTGCCGGGCGCTGGCCTGGTCGGGCAGCAGTCGGGCGTCCGCGGTGGCCAGCGACGGCGCCGCAGCGGCAGATTGCAGTGGCCGATTTTGATCGGTGGCGGCGGGGTCCGGTGCAGGGCTGCGGTCTGCTGGCCGCATCGCGGGATGGGCGGCGGGCCCGGACGCGGACCTTGGGGCGGGCCTTGCCGTCGGGTCTGCGGGCCGTTCCGTGTGCCGGGAGGTTGCCAATACCGGCGCTTGTGGAAAGGCTGGTTGACGCCGGGCCCGCACGGCGGGCACCTCGGATATTGGCAGGGCAGGTGGCATGTGACCCGGCCGGAGCAGATCAGCCGCCGGCTCGGCGGGCGCAGAGGGTGGGCGCTGAGGTTTCGGTTGCAGCACTGGCGACACATCGGCAAGCGACGGTTGCTGGTCCAAACGGGCGAATGGGGCGCTGCGGGTATGATTGGGCGAGAGCTTCGGTGCCAATTGCGGACCTGCGGGGCGTTGATCACTGGGCATGAAGCCCATAGCGGGCCGCTCGGGGCGGATCGTGGGCGGCAGGTTGGGCGGGACGGCCGGTACCAGCGCCTGGCTGGGCAGAGGATCATCGCTGGTGCGTGTCGTCGGATCGCGGGTTACCCGAGGTGCAGGGAACAATGCGGCGGGCGCGGCCCTGTTTTGACTGTCGGCATGGGGGCGGGGCTGACCGCCTGATGCGGGCGAGCCCCGGACTTGTGCCGGACGCGACAGGACGGAGGTGACGTTTGCGGCTGCCGATTCGGGCGCATCAGTCTCGCTTTCGATGGGTTTCAGCGAGTCTGCGATGACCGGGGCGGCCATTGTCGGATCGGCTGCAGCCATCGGTGGCACTGCCGAGATGGCCTTGCTTCGGGTGTATGCCTGATTTGGCGGCGTGAAGTCCGTCGATGGGCGCGGCCCGGGCTGCAGCGTTGGCGGGGGTTGGTCGGGCCAATCTCGCGGTGGGGTAAAGGGGACGGTTGCTTTGACTTTTGGCGTTGGCAATCCTGCAGGTGCGGCGACGGCGCTGTCTTGGATCAGATGGGCGTTGGTCCTGACGGGTTCATTGGCAGACAGCTTTTGACCGACGTGGAGCGAATGAGGCGCGGCCTCGGATGGCTGCGTGGCCGATGAAGCCGGCAACGGGGGGTTTGATACCAGTTGTACTTTCGCAATTGCCGCGGGCAGGGACTCTTTGACGGGCGTGGAGACGGGCCAGTTGCGGTGCGCGGAACCGGGCGGAAGCGGCTGCACCGGTCTGGCGGAATGGTCAGGGCTGACTTCGGGTTGCGGGCCGGCTGGCGTAGGTCTGATCGATTGAATTTCGACCTTGTATCGCCGATTTGGGTCTGAACTGGACTGCAGAAATGGTGTGGGCATTCCTCTGGTCTGCGCTGTCAGCGTTGCGCCATCTTGGGCTTCTGGCGACGTGATGATCGCGGCCCGATCCGTGACTTGCGGGACGATGGGCAGGTGGCGCTCTGCTTTCAGCGCCGGTAGTGACGGCATGGCGCGTACAGTGATGGGTCGCGGCGCCTGACGCGGCGGGATGGGTTGCGGCGGGATGGATTGCGGCGCGGCGTCTTGATCCTTCTGCGGATGAAAATCTGCCGCCCGGTTCGGTGCTCGCAGCGGCGGATGGACGGTTATTGGCGTTTTGGCGACGGTGGATTTCGGCATTGTGGAAAGGCCCGGACGAGAACCCGATTGGATGGGGTCTGGTCCGGCAGGCGCGTTGGCTGTGGCGGCCTCAGCCGGGTGAGGTTCGACGGCTGGACGGGGCTGTCCGCGGGCTATTGACCGCACAGAATCGCAGGCCGCCCTGAGCGAAACCATTATCGGTGAAGGCACGGCGGGATTGGGGTTTTCGGCCGATTCGGCAGGAACCGAGGCTGGCATCAGGAGTGCAGCAGCAGGCTGAGCCGGGGCAAGGTCGCCGGCGCTGGGCATGGCGGCGGCTGGGTCAGGGTCGGGCACATCGTGATGGCGCGGAGTATGGTGCAGATGGTGCAAGGGCGCGGCGTCGGGCCGGACGGCGGTGGCGTTAGAGTCTTGCGGTTGGGGAGACGCGCCCCTTTCGGCCGCGAGATCGCGTGCAGGGCATGTCATGATGTCGACCTGATCTGCTGGACGCGCGGCGACAGGGGCAACGGGATCGGGCGCCGGCGGCATTCGCACCAAATCCGCCGCTGGCCATGGCAGGTCTGGCCCGGCTTGGGTTGATCCGGGTTGCAGGGTGAGGGCAGGCAGGTTCTGACCCAAAGCTGGTGCAGGCGCGGTGGTGCGCGATGCCGGGTTTATGAGCTGAACGGAGTCTATTTCGGCGCCGAAGAGCTCTGCGGTTGTCGCGCCGGCTGATGGGGTCAGCGTTCTGGGCGCGGGTGTCGTGGTGATGAGAGACAATGCGATCATGTTTTCCGACTTCTGCCGTACGGGCCGGTTGTTTCATGCGACTGGTTACCACCTGTTTACCGCCGACGCGCATAATGGCGAAAATCCGTTGCAAGGGAGAAGCCGATGCAACTGCCATCCGTGACCTCGACCACGCCAGCCAATTCCGGGCCACAGGACCTCCGCAGCGCGGTTCTGATGGAGCGGTCCAAGGCACTGGAGGCGACATTTCTGGCGGAAATGCTGTCTTACGCCGGGATGGGCAAGTCTGACGGGCCATTCACAGGCGGCATCGGCGAACAGCAATTCGAATCATTCCTGCGTGAGGCTCAGGCCCGGGCGATCGTCGCACATGGCGGCATCGGGCTGGCCGAGAGACTGTTCAAATCCCTGGCAAGGCACGACAATGCGAGCCGGTAGCCCCGCGGCGGAGCCCGTGGCAGCGCAATTGCTGGATCAGGTCTATGTGGCGCTGCTGCAGTCGAATTATGGCGATCTGGGCGATCTGGCGGACCGACTGGAGCGCGAGTTGCAGGCGCCAAGCGGGCCGATGACCGAAGTTGCGCTGCGGATCATACAGCGTAAAGCCGAGCGTAATGCTGCCTGCCTGCTGGCCGCCCAACGCGGCATCAAGGCGGCACGGCGGCGGCTGGCGGATATCAGGCAGACGGCGTCCGGATTGGTCACTTACGACCGCAGCGGACGGCGGGCCGAGGTGAGCGAGAACCGCAATCTGGCCCAGAGGCTCTGACAATTTCGATCAAATACTGCTGATTGGCCGGGCCGCAGTTAGGATTCTTTTATATTTTCAGCCGTCTTATGGGGTCTGCATCCCAGGTGGGGTGGCGCGTCCCGGGTCCTCCGGCCGCATTGGTAAAAACGCCCAATCTGCCATCTTCAGGGATGGTGCCCCAAGCTGTCGCAAAGCGTCGGCTGACTGCAAAGGAAACGAAAATGTCGTCCATTCTGACCAATACCAGTGCGATGGTTGCACTGCAGACGATGAAATCGATCAACATGAACCTGGCCAAGACCACTGCCGATATCTCGACCGGAAAGACGGTGGCGACGGCAAAGGACAACGCGGCCGTCTGGGCCATTTCAAAGGTGATGGAATCCGACGTGCAGGCGTTCAAAGGCATCAACGACAGTCTGGCACTGGGCTCTTCGACCGTCGCCGTGGCCCGGCAGGCGGCGGAAACCGTGACCGATCTGCTTACTCAGGTCAAAGGCAAGATCGTTGCCGCACAGGAATCCAACGTCGACCGCGGCAAGATCCAGACCGATATCGATGCCCTGCGCACCCAGATCAGTTCGGTGGTCGGTGCCGCACAGTTCAACGGGCTGAACCTGGTGGATGGCTCGCAAACCACAGTCGACATTCTGTCGTCGCTGGACCGCAGCAGCACCACGGTCACGGCGTCGTCGATCACGGTTACGGCGCAGGATCTGTCAATCGGCGCCTATGTCGCCAAGGGTGTGCTGGGCGGGTCGACCGACGGGGTTTCAGCGGCAGCAGACACCGCCGGCTTTGCGCTCGATGCCACGACCGGCACCGGGACGATTGAAATCGATGACAGCTCGACGCCCTTCGCCGCTGGCGATTCGCTGTCGATCACCATCGGCAAGAAGACCGCGACCTATTCGGTGACGGCGGCTGACGTCGCCTCGACCGCGCCATCGGATCTGGTGGCGGTCGGGCTGAAGAAGGCGATCGAGGCGTTGGGGATTACCGGCCTGACGGTGGATTATGATTCGGGCACCCCGGGGACATTGGCCTTTACCAATGCCGGGGCGGTGGATCTGAGCGTGTCGGCGCAGTTCAAGAATGCGGGATCGGGTGGCCTGGCTGCCCTGTCGTCGGTCGATGTCTCGAGCAGCGCGGGCGCAACGGCAGCTTTGGGAAATATCGAGGCCATGATGCAAACAGCAATTGATGCAGCAGCCGCCTTTGGTTCGGTTCAATCACGGGTGGACACCCAGCGCGACTTTGTCGGCAAGCTGACCGATTCCATGAAGGCCGGGATCGGCTCGCTGGTCGATGCCGACATGGAAGAGGCGTCGGCCCGGTTGCAGGCCCTGCAGGTGCAGCAGCAACTGTCGACGCAGGCACTGTCGATCGCCAACCAGCAGCCGCAGTCGCTGCTGTCCTTGTTCCGGTAAACGAACGCGGGTCAGGGGCACCCCCCTGACCCATGATGCTGAACCCCAGGCACATCCCCGGAAGGACAAATCTTGACCGCAGCCACCACCAATGCCCGCGCGGCCTATGGCCGACGCGAAGCCCCCGTTCGCACCAGCCGTTCGCATGAATATGACCTGCTGGCCCGTTGCACCCAGCAACTGGCGCTGGCCTGGACCCGCCGGAAGGAGGATTTCCCCAATCTGGCGAGCGCCCTGACTGAAAACCTGCAGCTTTGGTCGGCACTGGCCGCCGATGTGGCGGAGGCGGGCAACGGCCTGCCCAGCCAATTGCGGGCGCAATTGTTCTACCTGTACGAATTCACCTCGGGCCACACCCGGGCGGTGCTGGACAATCGCGGCAGTGTCGAGGTGTTGGTCGACATCAACACTGCCGTCATGCGCGGGCTGCGAGGAGAAGGGGGCGGGACATGAGTGGTCTTGTCCTGAAACTGGGGCCGCATGAGAGGGTGCTGATCAATGGTGCGGTGGTCGAAAACGGCGACAAGCGGTCGCGTCTGGCGATCATGACGCCCAATGCCAATATCCTGCGGCTGCGCGATGCGATCCATCCGCAAGAGGCCAATACGCCAGTCAAGCGGGTATGCTATATCGCGCAGCTGGTGCTGACCGGCGACGCGACGCCCGATGACACGCGGCACCAGCTGCTGCGCGGGATCGAACAACTCTCGCAGGTTCTGACCGACCACGACAGCCGCACCCAGCTGAGCCTCGCGACCAAGGCCGCGCTGGATGATCAGTTCTATCAGGCTCTGAAAGCCTTGCGGTCCCTGTTGCCGCGCGAAGAGCGGTTGTTCGCCGCGACGCGCGCACCATGAGTTTCACTCCGGTCATACCGCTCGCCGGCTATGCCGGGTGGACCTTTCTGCAACGCACGATGGCCAAGCAGACTGCGTCCTTGGTGAAATCGCCCGAGATTGCCCGCGATGAAGACTACTTCCGCGCCAATATCGCCAAGATCACCACGGCAGAGGATCTGGTCAAGGACCGTCGGCTGTTGAAGGTGGCCTTGGGGGCGTTCGGGCTGGATGCCGATATCAACAACAAAGCTTTTATCGAGAAAGTGCTGAAAGACGGCACGCTGACCGCCGGGGCATTGGCCAACAAGCTGGCCGACAAGCAGTATCTGAAACTGTCGGCGGCCTTCGGTTTTGGCGACTATCCGGTGCCAAGCACGAAACTGTCGGATTTCCCGGGCAAAATCATCTCTGCCTATGAGGCGAGGGCGTTTGAAACGGCGGTCGGCGATCAGAATGACGACATGCGGCTGGCGCTGAACGCCAAGCGCGAGCTGGCGGCCCTATCGGTAAAGTCGAGCAGCGAAACCGTGAAATGGTTCACGGTTCTTGGCAATTCGGCGCTGAAACAGGTGTTCACCAAAGCGCTGGGCCTGCCAAGCAATATCAGCGCTGTGGATCTGGACCAACAGCTGAAGGCATTTCAGGACAAAACCCAGACCGCCTTTGGCGACAACACCGTGGCGCAGTTCAGCGACCCGGCCAAGGTGGAAACCCTGATCCGCCGGTTTCTGGTCCGCTCGCAAGCCGATCAGTTGTCGCGTTCGACCGGCCCTGGCGCTGCGGCCTTGGCCATGCTGCAGCAGACGGCATCGACCATGTGGAGCCGGCGTTGATGGAGGCCGGATCAGAGACTGGAATCGGGGTAGGACATCGCGACTTATTCGCCGGCTAACGGGTACCAAGTGCCGCGCGCAGACGGCGGAAGCTGCCGGCGATGCCATCTTGCGGCGCATCCTCGGCGAGAAAGCCGTCAAGGCTGGGCCAGACCTTGATCGCCTGATCAATCTGCGGGTCCGAACCCTTGGCATAAAGCCCGGCCTGAATCATCAACTCGGCCCGGTCATAGGCACCAAGCAGGCGGCGGGCCTTGGTGATTTCCAGATTTTCGGCCTCAGTCGCGGCGTCGGGCAAGCTGCGCGAGACCGAGCGGAGCAGGTCGATGGCTGGAAAGCGGCCACGTTCGGCAATCGCGCGGTCCATCACGACATGGCCGTCGAGGACACCGCGCAGGATGTCGGCAATCGTCTCCTCCATGTCCGACCCGGCGACCAGCACCGAAAACACGGCAGTGATGTCACCGGTCCCTTCGCTGCCCGGCCCGGCACGCTCGGCCCAGGCCATGATGGCGGGGGCAACGGAAGGGGGATAACCCCGCAGCGACGCCTCTTCGCCGCCCGCCAGTGCCACCTCGCGGTGCGCCTCGGCAAAGCGGGTGACCGAATCGGCCAGCAGCAGGACATGCAGGCCCTGATCGCGGAAGTGTTCGGCCACCGCCATTGCGGCCCAGGCGCAGCGGCGGCGGATCAGGGGGGACTGGTCAGAGGTGGCTGTGACGACGATGGCGCGTTTCATGCCCTCTGGCCCCAGCACCCGCTCGATGAATTCGCGCAGTTCCCGGCCGCGCTCGCCGATCAGGGCAATGACCACGACGTCGGAGGTGACGCCACGGGCGAATTTGCCCAGCAGCGTCGATTTGCCGACGCCGGAGCCGGCGAACAGGCCGATCCGCTGGCCACGCACCAGGGGAAGCAGCGTGTCGAACACGGCGACCCCGGTTTCAAGCCGCGCGCCAAAGCGGCGGCGGGTGGCGGCGAGGGGGGCGGCGGCGAGCAGGGGTTGCACCTTGGCACCACGGTAGAGCGGACGGCCATCCAGCGGCGCACCAAACGGGTCAATGACGCGGCCAATCCAGCTGTTGTCCGGCGCAAGGCCCGACTGACCACGCAGGCGAACGACGGCGCCAATGGCGAGGCCTTCGGCAAGAGAATCCGTCAATACGGTGATGCTGTCGGTCCGCAGGGCCACCACTTCGCCGCCAAGTCGGTCACCGATCAGCACCCGATCGCCCAGCGCCGCCACACACTCCAACCCGGTGACGATGATCACGCCGCGCGCCACCTCGACCACCCGGCCAAGGCGGATGGTCTGGGTCACGGTAGAGATTTCAGCAACCAGAGCGTCAAAAACACCGGCCATGGGATTCTCCCTTTGTTCCTGCTTACCCTTTCTAAAGGAATCACCGTTAAGCCTTGGTGAAGTAGGTCGAGGGAGAAGCCCCGATGTTTGAAGACTTGGGTATCATCAGAATGGCAGAGGCTCTGGCGAGCCATGCCGGGGCACGTCTGGGACTGATCGCGCGTAATGTCGCGCAAGCCGACACGCCCGGATACAAGGCGATGGACCTGCCCGATTTCGCCACGACCTACCAGAACGCCGCGCCGGACGGGATGCGCGCGACGCGTCCGGGACATTTCACGACGGCGGGCGCGATGACGACGGCGGTGGCGCAGCCGACCGGAGGTGAGATGTCGCCCGATGGCAATACCGTCAGCATCGAACGCGAAATGGTGAAATCGGTCGACGTTCGCCAGCAGCATGACATGGCGCTGGCGGTCTATCGCAACACTGCCGACATTATTCGCGCCAGCCTGGGGCGGCGCTGATGGCAGACCTGATCACATCGCTCAGCTATTCCGCCTCGGGGATGGAGGCGCAGGCCGCCCGGTTGCGCCATGTCTCCGAAAACATATCCAACGCGGACACCCCCGGCTATCACCGCAAGCTGATGGCGTTCCATGAAGATTTGGCCAGTGGTGAGGTCACGGCCGGTCCGGTCACGCTTGACAGAAGTCAGCTGGCCTCGGTCTTTGACCCCGGAAATCCGCTGTCCGATGCTACCGGCCACTATGATGGATCAAATGTCGATCTGGTGGTCGAGATCGCTGACGCGCGCGAAGCGCAGCGCAGCTATGAGGCGAACCTCAAAATCTTCGATCAGGCAAGGCAAATGACCCAAAGCCTGTTCGAACTGTTGCGGAGATAGGATCCAGAATGGAGATCAATACGACACTCGCCGCGCAGAATTATGCAAAGGCTCGCTCGGCCGCGGCCCCGAATCCGCAGCCGGGCGGCGCTGAACAGGGCTTTGCCCGGTTCGCCCAAAGCTTCGCCGACACTTTGGCGACGGGCGAGCAGACCGCAAAATTGGCCATGACCGGCGGCGCAGACCCGCATGCGTTGGTCCAGGCGTTGGCCAATTCGCAGCTGGCGGTCGAGACGGTGTCAACCGTGCGCGACAAAGTGGTGGAGGCCTATCAGGAAATTCTGAGGATGCCGGTATGAGCGATACAATTCTGTTTGACGTGCTGCGGCAGGGCCTGTGGATCGCTGTGCTGATCTCGATGCCGTTGTTGACGGTCGGCCTTGTGGTCGGGCTGGCGGTCGGGTTGTTTCAGGCGCTGACCTCGGTGCAGGAAAACACCCTGACCTTTGTGCCAAAGGTCGCCGCGATGATGGTGGTGTTCTGGGTATCGATGAGCTTCATGACCTCTACCCTGGTCAGTTTTTTCACCGGCACCATCGTGCCGATGATCGCAGGGAGTTGAGCGATGGATGCTTCCGGCTATGTGACCCTGTCACGGCAAAGCGGGCTGCTGAGCCAGATGGACACCATCGCCAACAACATCGCCAATGCCTCGACCACCGGGTTCCGGCGCGAAGGGGTGGTGTTTTCGGAATATATCAAGCGGGCGGGCGACGCGCCGTCGCTGTCGATGGGCTTTGGCAACACGCGGGTCGTCGATCAGTTGCAAGGCGGACTGACCCAGACTGGCGGGGCGTTCGATCTGGCGATCGAGGGCGACGGCTTTTTCCTGATCGACACGCCGCAGGGCCAGCAACTGACCCGCTCGGGAGCGTTCACGCCCAGCCCGGATGGCACCCTGGTGACCGATGACGGTTATCATGTGCTGGATGGCGGCGGTTCGGCGATTTTCGTGCCTGCGACGGCCAAAACCGTCTCTGTCGCACTGGATGGAACGGTTTCGGCGGATGGTGTGCCGCTGGCACAGGTCGGACTATGGCAACTAACGGATCCACTTAGCCTGAAACATGAGGCCGGGACTCGGTTCACCTCCAGCGGCGTCGAACCGGCAGCGGGCGCGCGGGTGATGCAGGGCTACCTTGAGGACAGCAATGTCGATCCGCTGCAAGAGGTTGCCAGCATGATTGCCGTGCAGCGCGCCTATGAATTGGGGCAGAGCTTTCTCGACCGCGAAGACGACCGCGCCCGCAATGTCATCCAGACCCTTGGCCGATAGGACAGCAAAATGAACGCCCTGCAGATCGCCGCGACGGGAATGAGCGCGCAACAGATGAAGGTCGATGTGGTGTCCAACAACCTCGCCAACATGTCGACCACCGGCTATAACGCCCGCCGCGCCGATTTTGCCGACCTGATGTATCAACAGGTGCAGCGGCCGGGGTCGATATCGTCGCAGGATGGCACCATGCTGCCGACGGGGGTGCAGCTGGGCCTTGGTGTAAGGCCATCGTCGGTGTCGGTGGTGCTGGCGCAGGGCACGCTGAGCCAGACCGGCGGCGATCTGGACCTGGCGATGGATGGCAAGGGCTATCTGGAGGTGACCCTGCCCTCTGGCGGCACTGCCTATACCAGGGATGGTGCGCTGAACCGGTCGTCGGATGGCCAGATCGTGACTTCGGATGGCTATCCGGTGGTGCCCGGCATCACCATTCCTCCGGATGCCAAAAGCATCTCGATCAACGCCAATGGCGAGGTCTACGCCTATTTCACCGATCAGGTGACCCCGACGCTGCTCGGCCAGTTCACCCTGGCCAGTTTCACCAATGAAAAGGGGCTGGAGGCGACCGGGTCGAACCTGTTTCTGGAAAGCCCGGCCTCAGGTCCGGCGATTGTCGGCACCCCGGGGCTCGACGGGTTTGGCATGCTGCGGCAGGGCTATCTGGAGGAAAGCTCGGTCGATTCGGTCAAGGAAGTGACCGAATTGATCAAGGCCCAGCGCGGCTATGAGCTTAACGCCAAGGTGATCACTGCGGTGGATGAGATGATGTCGACCACGACGCAGGTGAAGTGATGCGGTTCTGGGCCCTGATCGCCTTGCTGCCGCTGCCGGTGCTGGCAGACAGCATGGTGGCGACCCGGACGATTCGCGCCAGGACCGTGATCACCGCCGAGGATTTTTCGATGGTCGAGGCCGATATTCCCGGCGCTGTCACCGACCCCGGCACCGCCATCGGACAGGAAACGCGGGTGACGGTCTATGCCGGGCGACCGGTGATGGCGACCGAACTTGGGGCGGCTGCGTTGGTCGAACGCAACCAGACGGTGTCGCTGATTTTCCGGTCGGCCGGGTTGTCGATCCTGACGGATGGACGTGCGCTGGACCGCGGCGGTGCGGGTGATGTGATCAAAGTGATGAACCTGTCGTCGCGTGCGACGGTAACCGGAACAATTGGCGCGGATGGTTCGGTGTCCGTCGGTGCGGGCGACAAAGGATGACGAAGATGCGATTTGCCTTTCTGCTGTGTCTGGCCCTGGCCGCCTGCGGTGATCTGAACCGCGTCGGGCGGGCACCAGAGTTTTCGCCGATGCAGAACAGTTCCGAACACGATTCGATGTATTCACGGTTGCCGGTGTCAGTCGATCCGCCGCGCAGTGCCGCAGACCACTCATCGCTGTGGACGGCACAACGCTCCTCTTTGCTGGGCGATCACCGGGCCGGCAAGCGCGGCGACATTCTGACGGTTGTGGTTGAGATCAACGATCAGGCGCAGTTTTCCGATACCACCGGTCGGACCCGCAGCGGATCTGAGGCTATGGGCATGCCGTCGATGTTCGGCATTCCGCAGCGGCTGAATGCCGGTTTTCCGGACGGGGCGACGTCGGCCAGTCTGGTGTCGACCAATTCCAATTCGACCTTCAATGGCAATGGCTCCACTGCACGCAATGAGAAGGTGACGTTGCGGCTGGCGGTGACGGTGGTGGAAGAGCTGCCGAATGGCGTGCTCAGGGTCGAAGGCCAGCAGGAGGTCCGGGTCAACAACGAACTGCGCGAATTGCGGATAAGCGGCTATGTCCGGCCCGACGATGTCTCGCGACAGAACGAAGTCACCTATGACAAGATCGCCGAGGCACAGATTTCCTATGGCGGGCGCGGCCTGCTGACCGATGCCCAACAACCGCGTTATGGCCAGCAGCTGGTCGACCAGCTGATGCCGTTCTAGGCCATGAAGAAATTCCTCCTCCCCGTCCTGCTCGCCATGCTGGGTCTCGGCATCGGGATCGGCGCGGGCAAATTCCTGCAGCCGGCTCCGGTCGAACATGAGGTGGTGGAGGCGGTGCCGATAGATCCCGCCCTGACCCCCGAATATGTCAAGCTGGCCAACCAGTTCGTCGTGCCGGTGATGCAGAAAGGTAAGGTCAGCGCGATGGTGATCTTGTCGCTGAGCCTTGAGGTCAAGCCGGGCACCACGCAAGAGGTTTACAATATCGAACCGAAATTGCGGGACAGCTTTCTGCAGGTGATGTTCGACCATGCCAATTCCGGCGGGTTTTCCGGCTCCTACACCGACGGGGCGAACCTGCTCATGCTGCGCAAGGCGCTGCTGGAGGCGGCCCGGGTGGTGATGCAGGATAGCGTCAGTGACGTCTTGATCACCGATATCGTGCGGCAGGACAGTTGATATCGGTCAACCTCGCCGCAGCGGCAATTTCCCGATGACCTGATTGCGTCCGAAGGCCTGGGCGGCGTCTTGCCGCGCCTCCACCCAAATGGCGGTCTGGCGCGCAAGGTCAAGATTGATCGCCGAGCGGCGCTGATCTGCCCAGTTCTGATAGCGCAAAGTCACCTCTCCGGCAATGACAGGGTCTAAATCCGTCGGCGGCAGCGGACGGTTCAGGATGGCAAGATGGTCAAGGCTGACCTGCCGCGCATGGGCGGCTTTTTCAAGCGCGAGCAGGCCGATGTCCAGCTTCAGCTGGCTGACCCGCCGCAGTTGCGCCAGTTTCTCCCGCTCACTCATCGCCGTGACTTCGCCTTCTTGCACATCGCCTCGGAGAACCGGATGGCGGCGGCGACGGCCTTGAAATGCTCGGGCCTGATCGGTGAGCCGACCTCTACGGTGGCAAAGATCGCGCGGGCGGTCGGCGGGTCGCGGTGGATTGGAACGCCAATCTCCGCCGCCTTTTCGCGAATCCGCGCCGCCACGTCGTCAACCCCCTTGGCCAGACAAAGGGGCGCGGTCCGGTCGCCACGCTTCCATTTCAGTGCTACGGCATAATGGGTCGGGTTGACCAGGATGACATCGGCCTTGGCGACATCGCTCAGCATCTGGCTCATCGCGATTTCGCGCCCCCTTTGGCGGCGGTGGCCTTTCATGTGGGGATCGCCGTCGGACTCCTTATGCTCATCGATCATCTCTTGCCGCGACATCCGGTTGCGGCGGCGGTGCTGCAGATATTGCCAGCCATAGTCGAAGCCGCCGAAAATCAGCAGGGACAGAAACGCCAGCAGGACGAATTGCAACAGGATGCGGAACATCAGCAGCATCGACTGGCCGGGTGACACTTGCAGGCTGAGCAGCACCTCATTGGCGTGCCGGGAAACCAGAATGGCCCCAAGCAGGCAGGTGACGCAGAGTTTGAGGAAGCTTTTGCCGAACGCAAACAGCCCGTCGCGGCCGAACTTCTGGCCAAAGCTTTTGACCGGTGAAATGCGCGACAGTTTTGGTGCCAACTTCTCGGGCGAGAAGATCAGACTGCGCTGGCTGATCGCGGCAAGCAGGGCCGCGATCATCGGCAGCAGCAGCATCGGCAGGAATGGCAGGGCGAAAGACGCCAGCACCCCGGCCATCGGGGCGCGCGATGATTGCAGGGTCAGAGGGGCCAGACGTTCGGACTGGCCGATCAGAACCATCGCGGCTGACCCTGCCTGACGGATCGCAGCATCACCGGCGAGCAGGAAGGCCAGCGCGAAGCCGGCATAGACCGCAGCCGAGACCAGATCTGCCGACCGCGGCACGTCACCGCGTTTGCGCGCCTCATCCAGACGACGTTGCGACGGTTCGTGTTCGCGTTCGGTGTCGTCGTCGGGCGCGCTCATGGGTCACCCCGGTAGGGTGAGGCCAAGAAGCTGTCAAAACTGCCGAGCCAGACGCCGAGCATCAGGGGGACGGTCACGGCCATGAGGATCAGGCACCCGGCGGTCAGGGCGGGCGCGCCGACCAGCGATACGGCCAGTTGCGGCATCGCCTTGTTGATGACGCCGAGCGCAACGTTGTAAACCACGGACCCAATGACGAAAGGCGCGGCAAGGGCAAAGGCGAGGGCGAAGGCATGGACCACCTGCAGCACGCCCCAGTCGGCCAAGTCGGCGGTGGCGGGCAAGCGGCCGGCGGGCAGGACGCGGTAGGACAGGATCAGCAGGCTGGCGGCCTTGACATGGAGCCCGGCCATCACGGCGAGCGCCAGGCTGGCCATCGTCAGCAGGTTGCCGATGGCGGGCTGCGGCTCGGGTGTGGCGCCGCCGAACAGTTGCGCGAGGGACGAAACCTGCGCGATGATCGCGCCGGCAATCTGCAGGGCAAAGATGAACAGTCTGAGGCCCATGCCGAGCGCCAGACCGACCAGCACCTCGATTGCGGCGGGCTGGATCAGTCCGGCGGTGGCACCAACTTCAGGGGCGACGGCCGGGGCGACAACGGCGGTGAAAGCGAGTGCCAACACCAGCCGCACCCTTTCCGGGACGACCTGATCGCCAAAAGCCGGCATCAGCGCCATCGCCGCGCCCACCCGCAGGAAGACCAGAACCAGGGTTCGGAACCAGGTTTGCCCAAGGCCGGTCAGCGCCTGCAACTGGCCCAGCAGATCGATCATGCCGCGACCACGCCGACCAGGGCCGGCCGCGCCTCCATGCCGATTTCCTCGTAGGACAGGACCGGGGCGGACAGCCCTTTGGCCCCCATCACAGTTCGCAGAAACCGCCGTCGCAGGGTCGATGTGACCAGCGCCGGGAAGGTGCCAACCTCAGCCGATTTGTTCAACCGCTCGGCCAGGGCATTGGCGAGTTTGCTGAACAGTTCCGGCGGCAGGGCCACGTCACGCTGGCCGCGGTCGCTGTCGACCTGATGGGTGGCGAAGGTCTTTTCCCATTCGGGCGACAGTTGAATCAGCGGGATTGTGCCATCGGCGCGCTTCAACTCGGCCACCAGCTGGAAGCCGAGCCTTTGGCGGACATGTTCGCAAATCGCCTCGGGGCTGCCAAAGGCGCGCGCCTCGGCGGTCGTCTCAAGGATCAGCGGCAGGTTGCGGATCGACACCCGCTCTTCCAGCAACAGGCGCAGCACGCTCAGCAATGTATCCACCGGAACCTTTTCCGGCACCAGTTCATCGAGCAGCCGCTTGTTCTGTTCGGCGCGCACCGGGTCGGTGGTCTTGGTGAATTCATCGAGCAAGCGGCGCAGCCCGCGCAGCGACAACAGCCGTGCCAGATTGCCCTTGATCACCTCCAGCAGATGGGTCGCCAGAACCTCAGGGGCGGAGACCACGGTCAGGCCCGACAGCACGGCGTCTTCCTGGGTGTCGGGCCGGATCCAGCGCGCCGGGGCACCATAGACCGGCTCTTTGACATCCATGCCGTCCGGCGCCGAAATCCCGTCGCTCAAGAGAACCAGAGCCCGTTCGGGGAACAGCCGATCGCGCACCCGCTCGACACCCTGCAGGCGGATCGAATAGGTGCCCGGCGTCAGAGTTGCTTCGTCAGTCAGGCGAATTTCCGGCAGGATCAGGCCGAAACTGGCGGCGACATGGTTGCGCATATTGGCGATTCGGCTGTCGAGGCCCGTGGCCGGGTCAAGCACCATCGACACCAGATTCTGCGCGAATTCGATGTGAATCTCATCGAAGTCCAGCACGTCGCCGATCGGGCGTTTCTGCGGAAGCGAGGCGGAGGGCGTGGCGGTTTCCGGCAGGGTCTGACCGCGGCGATGGGCCTGCCATGCTGCGTAGGCCAGCAGCAGCGCACCGATCATGAAGGGCGGAAACGGCATGCCGGGAACCAGCGAAATCAGCGCCATCAGCAGCGCAACCGTGCCTAACGCACCCGGAAAGCGGCCAAGCTGCGCGAAAAACGAGATGTCGGCCGCGCCGGTAGCGCCGCTGCGCGACAAGAGCAGCGCCGCGCCGACCGAGATGATGACGGCGGGGATCTGGCTGACCAACCCATCGCCGACGGTCAGGATGGAATAGGTCTCAAACGCTTTGGCGAGCGGCATGCCGTGGACAAAAACGCCCATCACCAGACCCATCACGAAATTCAGGACGGTGATCAGCAGCCCGGCCACCGCATCGCCCTTGACGAATTTCGATGCACCATCAAGCGCACCGAAGAAATTCGTCTCGGCCAGTTCGCGTTCACGCCGCGCCTTGGCCTCGGCATGGGTGATCGCCCCGGCGGCCATGTCGGCGTCGATGGCGAGCTGTTTGCCGGGCATGCCGTCGAGCGCAAAGCGGGCGCCAACTTCCGCCATCCGGCCCGCAACCTTGGTGATGACGACGAAATTGACGATCAGCAGCACGCAGAACACCACCAGACCCAGCAGCAGGTTGCCGCCCATGATGAATTCGGCAAAGCCTTGGATCACGTGACCGGCGGCGGCGGTGCCGGTGTGGCCCTGACCGATGATCAGCTTGGTCGACGACACGTTCAGCGACAGGCGCAGCATCAGGGACGCCAGCAGGATGGTCGGAAAGGCCGAAAATTCCAGCGGGCGTTCGATGAACAGGGTGACGGTCAGCATCAGGATCGCCAGCGCGAACGACAGCGCAAGGCCGATGTCGAGCACGAAGGCCGGCACCGGCAGTACCATCATCAGGATCACGCCCATCAGAGCGAGGGCAAGCAGGATGGTCGGGCGAAAGACCAGCGCAAGGTTCATGCGCAGTTTCAACATCAGGAATTTCCCCCGATCAGCGGGCCACGGGCGGCTGTCTGTGGTACCAGCGAGCCGGTGCTGCCCCGTCCACCAGCCTGCAACAGCGGGAACCGGTTTTGCCGCGCGACGGCTTCCGGCGGCGGCGCGACAGGTGCGTCGGTTCCGTGCAACACGGCCTTGACCTTGGCCAGATAGTCGGCGGCCAGATCCGGGCTGCGCGAATGGTAGGCCGACACCGCCTGCGCCCAATCACCGCTTTCCTGATACAGCTGGGCGAGGAAAGACGCGGCATAGGCGGCATTCTGAACCGGGTCGAACATGGCTGACAGGTCGTTAAAATGCGCGCCATGCCAGCGGATGTTCAACTGGAAACAGCCGACATCGAACGTGGCGGTGCCATCGCTCAGATGCGCTGTGGCGGCGGCGACAGCCTCAGCCTTGGTGGCGTACCAATCGCCCCGGCCGTCGGCGTTGATTGTCCACGGCCAGGGGGAACCTGCCGCGCCGCCGCGACCGGATTCGACGCGCGAGATCGCCAGAAGAATGTCAATCGGCACGCCGCTTTGCTGGGCGGCCTGAGCGGCTGCGGTGTCACATTGATCGGCGGGATCAGGTGCAGCGGCCCGGATCTGGTCGGAGGCGGCGATCGTCAGCAAGGTGGCAAACAGCGCTGTTGGTCGAAAACTCATGGGTTTCACCCTTGGCCAAAGGGATTCTTCCCTGTCCCGGTCAGGCTAACGCCGAGAAGTTACCGGTTGGTAAGCGCCGGCTCATTGGGTAGGAACCGCAGGTGATTTGACCGTATCAAGTAACGCGGAAATGGCGTCGCGGGTGGCAGAACTTTGCTCGACAAGCCTTTGATCGGCCGCCAATGGTCCATCTGGCGCCGGGTTAGAGCCTTTTTCAGGCGGGTTGGCCACGGTGGCGGCTGCGGCTTTCCACGCTTTCGGCCCATGATCAGCCAGGGCTTGCCAGTCCTGCATGCGGCCGACGGAGTTCCACTGCGCGTCAGTCATGCCCAGTTCAGCGTAAAGTGCAGCCGCCGCCTTTTCATCGCCGAGCATCACGGTGGCCGCCAGCCGGGCCTGCATGGCAGGCGGCGTTTGATCGCCACCGAGCAGTTGCAGAGCCAGACGCGGATCGCCCTGCGCCGCAGCGACCCGTGCCGCCAGGACCGCGGGCGGGCCGTCAACCACGGACAGCCAGCGCCCGGCCTGATCCGCCAGCCCCAATTGCAGCATCCGGTCGGCAATCAGCGTGGCGGCCTTCCTGGCCTCCAGCGGCGGTGACTGACCTGCCGCCAGCGTCGCATGGGTCAAAATCGCCGAATCCGACCCGGTAGTGCCGAGGCTCTGCCACAGCACCTCGGCCGCTCCAGGCGTGCCGGCAACATGACGAAAGGCGCTGTCAAAGTCGCCGGACGCGGCATAAGCCAGCGTCAGCGCCGCGGCAATCCGTGCGCCACCCGGACCGTCCTGCAATTCCTTGGCATACCCCTCCATCGCCATCACCTGATTGTAATCGACATCCTGGCCAAGTTCCGCGCGCTGGATCACCAGTTCGGCCAGCGCATCGGCTGCCGAGGGGCCGGACTGCGCGGCCAGCGGCTCCAGCCGGGCGGCACTGGCACCGGGCGAGCCATTGGCCAGGTCGATGGCGGCCTGCATCATTTCGATCTGGGGGCCGCCTTCGGGATTGCCGCGCAGGACCGCTTGGCCAAGCACCTCAGCCGTAGCGAAATCCTTCATCGCGAGAAAGCGGTCGACCAGAATCGGGCCCAGCAGGTCGCGCAGATGGCTGGGCAGGGCCGAAAAGCTGCGCAAGATCGCGGCCTTTTCGATCTGCCCGAGACTGAGCACCTTTGGATCGGCCAGAACCGCCCACAGCGCGGCGGCAGTATCGCAGGATTCCATCCCGGCAAAGGCAGGATGCGCGTCCGGCTCGCCATCCAGAATGCGCGCCATGCTGAGCCAGAGCGCCGCATCGGGTTGCTCGGTCGGAAAGGCGACCATGAGGGCACGGGCTTCGGCGCCAAAGCCGATGTGAAGGTCGAACCTGACGGCGCGTTCGACAGCTTCAGGGTCGATGCGGTCGAACTCTCCGGTCAATCCAGCCAAGGCGGGTGCAAACTGTTCGGATAACGGCAGTTCGCGCGCCAGCGGTACGCCGCCCGGTGTGTCGGCGGCCGGTGTGTCGGCGGCCGGTGGTGCCCCATGGCCGGCTTCGGCACCATGGTCTGCGGGTGACGGTGCGGGCGCCTCACCATGGGCCGGAGCGGCCTCTGCCGGTTCTGGTGGGGTGATCGCCCAAGCGGCAATGTCCAGCCGGTCATCCGCGATACAGGCAAGGCCTGCGGCCGTCATCGGCGCGTCATGGTCACCCTTTTGCCGGAAGATCAGATTGGGCTCCTCGCCAAGATGCAGTGCGACCGACGGGTTGCCCGACTGTTCGTTGGCCGGAACGTCGCCCCGCGGTTTGGCCATGTCCACAATGCCCGCCGAGGCGCCGCGGCTGAGTTGCTCGATCAACGATTGGCGCAGCGGTTCAAGATCAGGGGCAACGCCTGCCGGAATATCCGCCGCAAGGCCCAGCGACGACGCGGGCAGGTCGCTGCGGCCGCCATGGCCCGCCAATTCCGCACTGGTCCAGTCGTAGGTCGGGCTCGGGCCATTGGTGGTCTGACGGGCAGGGCGGGTTTTCGGGCGGATCACCGGGCGGGCGGCCAGATTGCCAGCGGTCCCACCATCCAGCGGCAGTTCAAACGACGACCCCTTGGGCGGCGCGCCGTTGCGAATGTCGATGACCACGGTGCCGGGGCGGAATTCGAAGGGCATGGCATAGCATTCGCAGGCTATGCCAAGATGCAGCGCCCCAGTGTCCGGATCGGCCCAAAGCCCGGCGAGACGGGCCTTGCCGATAACCTTGAACGCCTTGGACAGGTCGTATTTGACCGCGTTGCCAGTCAGTCGCAGTTCGTAACCGTCATCGGTCCGGCCAACCTGCCAGTTCACCGACCCGGCATATTGCACCACGATCCGCGTGAAATCCGCATGATCGCCGCTGGTGACCGGCACGGCCTGCGCGATACCTTGCAATGGCCAGATCGCCAGCGCCACGCCGAACAGCCACCCGATCATGCCGCTGAATCCTGTTTCAGGCCGCGCAGCACCTCTTCGACATCTGCGAAACTGGGGCGCACGTGATGCGGGGTGTTCTGGCGTCCGACTTCGATGCAGATGTTCGGCGGATGGCGGTGCAGGTTGGCGATCAGCACTTCGCGGATCAGCATGTGGAAATGGCCGTCCTCTTCGACAATGGCTTTGACCCGGCTCGCCATCGGGCCGACAAAACCATAGGCCATGAACACCCCCATGAACGTACCGACCAACGCGCCGCCGATCATGCCACCCAGAATCTCCGGCGGCTGATCGATCGAGGCCATGGTCTTGATCACCCCCAGAACGGCGGCGACGATGCCAAGGGCGGGCAAGGCGTCGGCGACCGATTGCAGGGCATGGCTGCCATGCAGGGCGTGGGCAAGCGCCTCTTCCATGCGCTTGTCGAGCACCTCTTCCACCTGATGCGGGTCATCGTAGTTCATCGACGCGGCCCGCAGGGTGTCGCAGATCAGTTCGACAACGGCGTGGTCATGCTGGATCTTGGGATAGCGGCCGAAGATCGACGATTCCTCGGGGTTTTCGACATGCTCTTCGAGGGCGACCGGGTTTGACCGTGCGATCCGGACCAGATCGAACAGCAAGGCCAGCAGGTCGCGGTAGTCGGCATTCTTCCATTTGGCACCTTTGAACACCTTGCCAATGTCTTTGGCGGTCTGCTTGATGGTGGCCAGAGAGTTGCCGAGCAGGAATGACCCGATGGTGGCACCGCCAATCACGATCATCTCATGCGGCAGAGCCTCAAGAATGATCTCCATCTTGCCGCCAGCTTCGACGTAACCGCCGAAGACCATGACGAAAATGATGATGATGCCGATAATTCCGATCATGCCGCTTCCCTGCCCGTTTGTCTTGGCCAGTGTTTCATGGCCGGGTTAAGAAACCTTGACTCTAGCCCTTGGGGGCCGTGGCATTGCGGCCCGCGATCAGGACCGAGATGGAATAGGCCTTGTCCGGCTTCATGCCTGCGAGCACGGCCGCCGCAATCTCGGGGCGCATCCGGCCGAGAAATCCGGCGGCAAACTCTGGGGCCATGGTCTGGAACAAAGCGGCCGCATCGGCTGGCCGCATCGCTTCATAAACCGCGGTCAGGCGGGCGAGGTCTTTTTCCGCCGCGCCGTCGGCGATGGCGAGGGTCTTTTTCAGCGAGGTTTCCGCCGCTTGCAATTCCGCCATCCGCTTGTCGATCGCTTGATTGGCCAGAGCCAGCGCCGCCATCCGGTCAGCAAGGGCGCCTTCCTGCTGCCTGACCTGCTGTTCGCGGCCGACCAAGGCAGCGGCAACCGCCGCCGGTGGCAGCGGGCAGTCCTGCGGCGCCATGGATTTCTCGCCGGACGATTCTGCCATCGCCGCCCCGATCCCGGCGCCGATCCTCAGCGCGCCAGATGACGCCAGGATGAGCGCCAGAATGACCAGCGTGCTGCGTCCGGATTTGGGCCGACCGGATTTGGGCCGACCGGATTTGGGGCGACCGGTCATTCCGCTGCCTCCATTCGGCCGGGCCGCCGCCGGATGAAGCGCAATTTCTTCTCACCCTCCGCCTCGACGTCATCCGGCAAACTGCCCGTCGCCCGGGGCTCCGCCTCCGGCAGATCATGCATCGACGCCAGCAACAGCTCCATCCGGGCCGCTGCCGCCTCAGCCCGGCTGGTCATCGATTCGAGGGTGTTTGCCGACCCGCTTGCTGCCGTGCGGGCGCGGTCCAGTGCCTTGGTCATGTCGTCGACCTGCGCCGACAGCACCGCAATCGCATTGCCCATGCCATTTTCCAGCGTGGTGAATTTCTTCAACCGGCCCGACAGCACAAAACAGTAGATCGCGGCCCCGAAAGCCCCGGACGCCATCAGAATATCCGAGATCAGTGCCATAGCCCGGCCCTCAATGAAGTACGAATTCGGTGACAAGCAGGTCTCGCACCCGACCTTCGCCGGTGACGATCTGAATCCGGCGCAACATCTGCGACCGCAGTCGGACCAACGCGGTGGGGTCCTCCAGTTCGGCCACCTCGACCGCGCGCAGATAGCCGTTCAGCACGTCGACGATGCGCGGCATCAGCAGAACCACCTCATCCTGCCTGGACTTGACGACCTCCAGCTGGGCGGTGAAGCGCAGATGCATGTTCGAGGCAAACTCGCCCAGACTGACGGTGACCGGTTCCATCGGCACAAAGGCGATGTCGGCGGTGTCGGTGGCGGCCGGCGCGCCGTGCGTGGTGGCGCTCACGGGCGCCAGAATCACCCCTGAATACACTGCATAAAATCCGCCACCGCCCAGCACCAGGAACAGCACCAGGCCCAGAAGCAGGGGCAGTTTCGACTTTTTCGCGGGCGCCACATCCTGCGGCGGTTCAGCTTCGGCCATTGGTCACCTCCGTCCTCGCTGTGACGGCAGTGATAGACCCATTCATCCTAACCGATTGTTAAGCCGGATCGATCAAAGCTGAGACAAACGTGGCAGAAGCCCAATGACGGAGACGAGTTTGCAAAATCTGTTGGAGCTTTGGGCCAGTCTCGGCAATCGCCGCCGGGCCATTGTGATCGGCGCGACAGTCGCGATGTTTCTGGCGGTTCTGGGTCTGGCGCGGATGGCCGGGTCGCCGAATATGGCCTTGCTGTATTCCGGGCTGGACAGTCAGTCTGCCGGAGCCGTCATCACCGCACTCGATGCCCAGGGCGCGAAATATGAGGTGCGCGGCACCGCGATTTATGTCGACGCGGCGCAGCGCGACACTCTGCGCATGGTTCTGGCCGGTCAGGGTCTGCCCGCGACGGGCGGAACCGGCTACGAACTGCTTGATTCGCTGTCCGGTTTTGGCACGACCTCGCAAATGTTCGACGCCGCCTATTGGCGTGCCAAAGAGGGCGAGCTGGCCCGCACCGTGCTGGCCCTGCCCGAGGTCAAATCCGCCCGGGTGCATATTGCGCAGGCGCCAACCCAGTTGTTTCAGGACCACGGCAAGCCGACCGCCAGCGTGACCGTGGTCACCTCGACCGGCGCGCTGACTGCCCAGCAGGCCAAGGCGCTGCGGCATCTGGTGGCGGCAGCGGTGCCGGGCATGCAGCCGGACGACGTCGCCGTCATTGATTCGGTCGCCGGGCTGATTCCATCGGAAACCGACACGGCCGCCCCCAATGCCACCGGCGACGCCAAAGCCGCAGAAATTCGTCAAAATGTTGAACGACTTCTGGCGGCGCGGGTTGGGCCCGGCAAGGCCGTGGTCGAAGTCAATGTCGATGTGGTGACCGACCGCGAAGAGGTCAACGAGCACACTTTCGACCCGCAGGGCCGCGTGGCGATTTCGACCGAAACCCAGGACAAGACCGGGTCGAGCAATGGCAGCGACGGCTCGGTTACCGTCGCCTCCAACCTGCCAAGCGGCAATGCCGGTGCGGCGGGCAGCAACCAAAGTCAGAACTCCGAAAAGCAAGAGCGGGTGAATTACGAGGTGTCCGAAACCAACCGGCAGTTGATCAAGGCGCCCGGTGCAGTACGCAAAGTCTCGGTCGCCGTGCTGGTTGATCAGGAAACCGTTGTCGCGGCCGACGGCTCTCTCACTTTCCAGCCGCGGACCGACGCCGAGCTGGCAACCCTCAAAGAGCTGGTCGCCTCGGCCATCGGTTTCGATGAGGCGCGCGGCGACGTGCTGACGTTGAAATCGCTGCCGTTCCAGCAACAGGCCGCAGCCGGCACGCTGGTTGAATCCGGCATGTTCGGCGCGTTGGCTAAATTGAACGTGATGTCGATCATCCAGCTGACGGTGCTGGCATTCGTCGCACTGGTCCTGGGTCTGTTCGTCCTGCGTCCTATCTTGACCTCGGGCAGCCGCAGTGCCGCACAGGCGGGGACGGCTTTTGGCCCGCTGGCCCTGCCGGGCGGCGGCGGCCAGATTGCCGATGCGCTGACTGGCGAGATTGACGATCTGGGCCTGATGCCCGCCACCGCCGACTTTGCCGAGCAAGAGGCCGCGATGTCCGGCATCGAAACCGACCCGGTGGCCCGCCTGCGCCGCTTGATCGAAGAACGCCAGTCCGAATCGATCGAGATCCTGCGCAGCTGGATGGAACATGATGAGGAGCCTGTCTGATGGCGCTGAAACTGGAAATCTTCAACACCGAAGAGAAGCCTGCCAAGACCCAGACCGTGGTGCTGGACCGCCTGGCACTTGAGGATGAGAAACTGGCCTCTTACGACAGCGGCTACCGCGCCGGCTGGGACGACGCCAACGCCGCCCAGACCGATGATCAGACCAGCATGAAAGCCGATCTGGCGCGCAATCTGCAGACCCTCGGCTTCACCTATCATGAGGCGCGCACCCATATCCTGAAAGCGATCGAGCCGTTGCTGCTGCAGGTGGTTGGCCGTCTGCTGCCCGAGATTGCCCGCGAATCCCTGGCGCCACTGGTGCTGGAAACCCTGATGCCGCTGGCAGAGGGGCTGGGCGATGCCCCGGTCACGCTGGTGGTCAACCCGACCTCCCGCCCCGCGATTGAGGCTCTGCTCGAGCAGGCGACCGGTCTGCCTGTGACCATCGAGGAAGAGCCGACCCTTGGGGAAGGCCAAGTTTACATCAAACTGGGCGGTACAGAGACCCAGATCGACCTCGACAAGGCCTCTGCCGACATTGCCGCCGCCGTGCGCGGTTTCTTCGAGCTTCCCGGAAAGGATCGCCCCAATGGATAGTGCTTCTGACAACAACCCCTTCGCCCAGGTACCAATCGAGGTCACCATTTCGGTCGGCAAGGCCCGCCCGCTGGTGCGTGACCTGCTGCGGTTGAGCCGCGATGCCGTCCTGGCGCTCGACCGCCGCGTCGATGACCCGGTGGAGCTTTATGTCGGCGACCGGCTGATCGCGCGCGGCGAACTGGAAGAGCTTGAGGGCGAGCAGGCCGGTCAGCTCGCTGTCCGCCTGACCGAGGTGGCCAATCTGCGGGGTGGGTTGTGAGGCGGATTGCCCTTGTCGCCCTGACCCTGTGCCTGACCGCGCCTGCCGCCCTGGCGCAATCGCAGTCAGTCGATTTTGGCAATGACGGCTCGCTCGCCACCAGATCGGTCGAGATTCTCGCTCTCGTCACACTGCTCAGCATTGTGCCGGGGCTGGCCGTCATGGTGACCTGTTTCCCGTTCATCGTGACCGTGCTGTCGATCCTGCGGCAGGCGCTTGGCCTGCAACAGTCGCCACCGAACATGGTGATCGTCAGCCTCGCGCTGTTCCTGACCTGGTTCGTGATGGACCCGGTGTTCACGCAGGTCTGGCTGCAGGGCGTCCAGCCGTTGACCGATGGCAAGATTGATGTCCAACAGGCCATCCCCTTGATCCTGAGCCCATTCCGCGGCTTCATGGTCGCCCGCACCAGTCCGGAGACTTTCGCTCACTTGCAGGCCCTGCGGCCGGGCAGCGCCGGTGCCGCCATGAACGCGCCGCTGTCGCTGCTGGTGCCGTCCTTCATGCTGTCAGAGATTTCCCGGGCCTTTGAGATTGGTTTTCTGATCTATCTGCCGTTTCTGATCATCGACCTGGTCACCGCCGCGATCCTGATGTCGATGGGGATGATGATGGTGCCACCCGCCGTGGTGTCGCTGCCGTTCAAGCTGGCGTTCTTTGTTGTCGCCGATGGCTGGACGCTGATTTCGGGCGCGCTGGTCCGCAGCTATTCCTGAAAACCGGCTCTAATTCACCACAAACTCGGCATGCAGAGCCCCCGCCGCATTGATGCTTTTCAGGATGTCGATCATGTCATGCGGTGCCACACCCAGCGCATTCAGACCTGCCACCACCTGAGACAGATTTGTGCTGCCCTTGATCTCGGCCAGCCCGGTCCCGGGCGCGTTCTGAATGTCGACCGTTGAGCGCGGAACCACCAAGGTTTCCCCTTCGGCAAACGGATTGGGCTGCACCACCATCGGCGCCTCATCAATCCGAAGCGTCAGATTGCCCTGGGCGATGGCCACCCGGCTAATCCGGACATCCTCATCCATCACGATGGTGCCGCTGCGCTGATCGACCACCACACGGGCCCGGCTTTCCGGCTCGACCTCGAGGTTTTCCAGCTTGGCGATGACGTGGGCCGGCGATTTGATCTGGGTGGCGTCAATGTCCAGCATCACCGTCCCCGAATCCTCCATTTGTGCAACACGGCGGCCGAAAGCCTGGTTGATCACCGACTCGATGCGCTGGGCCGTGGTGAAATCCGGCGATCGCAAAGCCAGACGGATCGAATGCAACTGCGTGAAGTCGAATTGCACCTCGCGCTCAACATGCGCGCCCGACGGGATCACCCCCGCCGTCGGCACGCCCTGCACCACTTTTGCGGCCTGACCCTCCGCCGAAATGCCGCCTGCAATAATCGCCCCCTGCGCAACCGCGTAGATCTCGCCATCGGCGCCGTTCAGCGGCGTCATGATCAACGTGCCGCCCAACAGGCTCTTGGCGTCGCCGATCGCCGAGACCGTCACATCAATCCGCCCGCCAGCCCGCGAAAATGGCGGCAGCGCTGCCGTCACGAACACCGCCGCGACGTTCTTGGGCTGAAACTGCTCACCCGAGACATTGACACCCAGCCGCTCCAGCAGGTTCGACATGATCTCTTCGGTGAAGGGAGAATTGCGCAAACCGTCGCCGGTGCCGTTCAACCCGACGACCAGCCCGTAACCCACCAGATCATTGGCGCGCACCCCGTCGAATTCGACCAGATCCTTGATGCGGATCGGACTGGCCCACACCGGCGTGAATATCCCGACTCCAAGGGCGATCAGGCAGGCGGTCAGGCAGAGTTTTCTCACAGGAAATTCACCAGGCTCAGGCGCGACATTCGCGCGGTTATCGAATACAGGGTTTCCAGCTGGGTCTGCGCCTCTTGCAGCTTGGTAGCGGTTTCATAGGGATCGACCGCGATCAGACCCAGACGGGCGGTTTCCAGCGCCGATTTCTCGGCATCATTGCGCACCCCGGCATTGGTGATCGCCGCTTCGGTCGTGCCAAGCCGTGCCGTCAGTTCGGCGAACGGCATCTGGGCGCTGGCCAGATGTTCGCCGGCCCGTTTGGCCAGATCGGCGCGGGCGACATCGCTGCCGGCCAGCACGCCGCGCTGCAGCAGGCTGGCCATCGCCAGACCCTTCAACATGTTGACAATCGCCGGGTCCAGCGCCGTCACGTCCAGCTGCGCCTTCTGGTCCGGCGACACGGCGACCGGGGCCAAGGCTGCCCCGCCTTGATACACGGTCGCCGCGAATCCCAAAGGATCGTCGAACCAGGCGTTCACCGCCGTTTCGACGTCGAGCGATGACAGCGAACCCGCGACCGCGCCATCCAGCGCGGTCATCATGGTTTCAGTGTCTGCGACGGCGGAATGGTTGGTCGCGACCCCGGCAAACAGCGAATGTTCGCCCATCCGGCTGTTCAGGTTCGACATCGCCGCCTGCAGTTTCTGCGCTGCGTCAAATCCCACGGTGTCGACCCGGTTCGGCGAACTGCCGGAAGCCGCGGCCAGCAGCGACGCACTCAGCGTCGATCCACTGTCAGAAATCTGGTTGAGCGCCAACTGCATCTGTCCGGCAAAGATCGCGGTTTCGGTGGTCACGGCATGATAGGCGTCCAGCTGCGTCAGGCTGGCCTCGATCCCGGCAAGCGGCAGATAGTCGCCTCTCACCCGCTGGGTCGTGTCGACCGTCAGACCGGTGACCGCCTCGGACGACAGGTTCTGGATCGCGTCCTTCAGCGTCGCATTGCGGCGGCTGAGGATCAGGGATTGGGCCATGTCACCGACGGAGATGTGCGTCATGTCAGATATCCAGCAGGGTCTGGATCATGTCCTGGACTGTTTTGATGACCTTGGCGTTGGCGGCATAGGCCTTTTCGACCTGCAACAGCGACTGCATCTCCTGATCGGTATCCACTCCCGACTCTGCCTCCATCAACACAAAGCTATCCAGTTTGGTCTTGTGGTAAGCGGCGTCGCCGTCGGCTTGCAGATGGCTGGTCGCGGCCGAGGACAGCAGGTCACTGGCAAAGCCGGAAAAGCTGCGCTCACCGGCCATGAAGCCGCCGGTCGCCGGGTCGCGCGGGGCGTTCAAGGCGGCCTTCAGGCTGGTCAGCAGGCTGCTGTCGCCCACTGGGCCGGCGGCGGGCGCACCGAGCCCATCGCGCAGCCGCCACAGTGCACCGCCTTGATCTGGATCCGCGGCGGCGTTGATTTTCAGCCGCTGCGACAGCCCGACCTCATTCAACGGGTCGAAGGCGGCGCCGGCATCGCTAAACAGACCCGGATCACCGGGGGCGCGGCTGGCATCGAGGGCGGGGTCGGCAAAACGTTCCACCAGATCGCGCGCCACCGCGTCGATCTGGGTCTGCGCCGCGACCCCAAGCTCATCACGTACTGCGAAATTGGCACCCAATGTGCCGCCGAGGATCATCGAATGCGACCCTGCGGTCGCAATCGGGTAGCCGTTCAGGGTCAATCCCGCCAGCCCGGCACCCAGCGTCAGACTGGGGGTGACCGTCGTCCCGCCGCTGAAGCCAAAGACCGCCGCCACGCCGTCGAGCAGCACGGCACCATTTGGTGTGTATAGCGCGACCGAGCCGTCATTCTGCTGAATTTCCCGCACCGGCACGATTTTCGAAATCTGGTCGATCAATTGTTGACGCTGATCCTGCAGTGCCGCGGTGTCCTGACCCAGACCAAAGTTGCGCCGGATCTGGACGTTCAGTTTGACCGTGCGTTCCAGCGCCGAATTCAGCTGGTTCACTTCCGTCGCAATCTCGGTGTTGGCAACCTGCCGCGCCGACTGCACGTCCTTGGAGGCAGCGCCAAGCTGGGCTGCCAGTGCCTTGGCACTGCTGAGCACGTTGGTCAGCCGGGGTTCGGATTCGGGATGCGAGGTGGCCTCGGTCAAGGCGGCATCGAAGGCCGCCACCCTGCCGTTGATCGAAAATGCCTTATCCGGGGTGCCCAGCGTCGTCTCGAACCTCTGGAAGAACGCCGCTCTGGCATCGGCGTCGCCGGATGACGCCTGGGCCAGTCTGCGATCGCCGAGCAGTGGCAGGTTGACATTGCGGTAGACGCCGACCACCTGCACGCCCTGCCCCGAGGAGCCGACCACGCGCGAGCCAAGCTGCAATTCGCGGCGGGCGTATCCCGGCGTCGTGGCATTGGCGATGTTGGACGACACCAGTTCCGCCGCCTTGGCCGAAGCCGTCAGGCCGGACAACGCGCTTGCAAGGGTGCCGCCAATGCTCATTTACCCCTCCTGTCCTTATCGCTTCAAGTTCGTGGTTTCTTGCAGCATCTCATCGACTGTCTGGATCACCTTCACATTTGACGAATAGGCGCGCTGGGTGGTGATCAACGAGGTCAGCTCTTGCGTGACATCGGTGGTCGATTGTTCCTGCGAAAAGCCGATCAGCTTGCCGGTCGGGCCGTCGCCAGAGTCCCACAGGTAGAACGCGCCGGAATCCTGCGAAATGTGGTAGGTCTGGTTGCTTGAAGACTCGAGCCCATTCGGGTTCGGCACGTCGACGACCGGAATTTGATAGATGACCTTGGCAAAGCCCTGATCGTAGTTGGCGTGCAGCAGGCCATTGTCGTCAATCTCTACCGAAACCAGCCGCGCCACCGGGGTCCCGTTTGAGGCTTTGCCAATGGGTGCAAAGCTTTCGGACAGTTGGGTCAGACCGCCGGTTGCACCGATCTGGCCGATGTCCAGCGCAATGCTGCCACCGCCCACCGACAACGGTATGGTGCCGGTGACGGGGTCATAATCATTGCCAGACAAGGTCGACACCGAGGCCAGTGTGCCGCCCTGGCTTTGCGTGTTGTCAAAGGTGACGGTGTATTCGGCGATGTCGGCACCATCTGAACCGCTGTCAGAGATCACCATATTCCAGGTATTCGAGGATCCCGCGACAGGAACATTGGGCGTGAAAATATAGTGCAGCGATTCCTGCGTACCGAGGTTGCCGGTGTATTGGAGCGACATTTCAAACGGAATGCCGTCACCGTCGGACTGTGTCGCGGTTGCCGGAAGATTGGCCCCCAGCTTCATCGCGCTGGTGGGGTTGGCAACATATTGATTCTGGTTCAGTTTGACCGGGATCAGGGCCGACATGCTGTCACGCGGGAAGTTGCCGAGTGAGCCATCCGGATTTGCCGGCCAGCCCATCAGAACCTGTCCGGTCGCATTGCGCAGGACGCCGTCTGCATCGGCCTTGAAAGACCCTGTCGTGGTCAGCGAGATTGGAAAACTGTCGCCGCGGTGCACCGCATCAATTGTGGTTACTGCCAGAAATCCGCGACCATCCACCGCCAGATCGGTGGAGTTATTGGTGCCGATTAGCGGCCCACGTTCGTCGACCAAGCGCAGCGATGTCGAGCGGACGCCGCCCGCAGAATAGCTGGATTCGGAATTTCCGTGGACCACAACCGAATAGAAGTCCGTTTGAACCCGCTTGTAGCCGTAGGTGGAGGAGTTCGCGATATTGTCAGATATAGTCGCCAGCCTGTTCGCGTTCGCGTTCAAACCCGCAACCCCCGCATACAGCGAAGAGGATATTGTCATCGATGGCGCCTTTCTGCAGCTCGACTAATGTGCGGTCAACCTGCATCCCGGGCCTTAAGATCAGGCTAACAGCTAAAATCCACAGGGTTATCTAACGGTCTTTTCGCAGCAACACGATTTCCACCCGATTATTGCGCGCAGCAGCCGGATCGGCGGTGACAGGTTTGCGGTCGGCATGGCCGCTGACCCGCGCGATCCGGTCGTCGGGGGTGCCGGCCTGCTCCAGCAGCGCCCGAACCACCTGGGCCCGCGAGGCTGACAGATCCCAGGTCGGGTTGTCGATCAGCATCACCGGATAGGAATGGACATAGCCGTCGACAGCAATGCGGTTCTTGGCGATCGCGATCACATCGGACACCAATGCCGTGATATCCTTCAATGACTGGTTTGGATTGACTGTGTCCGCTTCGAACAGTGGTGCCTGATCAAGATCGAAAATCTCGATGACCAGACCCTCATCGGTCACCTTGGTCACGACATGGCTCAACAGCGACTGCATGGTCATGCTCTCGCCACCCCTGCCCTCCAGCGCCGATTGCAGTTTCTTCAGTTCGGAATCCTCGGCACCGTTGGCGTCACCCTCGGTCGAACCGGAAGTGCCGCCCGACTCCTGGGCCTTGCCGGGCGTCGCCGCCGACATGCCGGTGCCGTTATGGGCAAAGGTCGCGTCGGTAAAGATCGACTCGCCGCCAAACGCGCCATCGCCGCCGCCAGACACCCGATTGATCGGAATCGTCGGATTGAAATAATCCGCGATGCCCTTGCGTTGCTTTTCCGTCGTCGCGCCCAACAACCACATCAGCATGAAGAAGGCCATCATGGCCGTCACGAAATCCGCGTACGCAACCTTCCACGCCCCACCGTGGTGTCCGCCGCCGCTGATAACTTTCTTCCGCTTGATGATGATTGGCGCGGCATTTGACTGCCCTGCCATTCCCTCACCCCATAGTCACCCGACGCCAGTTATAGCGCATCGCCGTGAACGGGGGGTTAACCGGCGGCTTTTTAAGGGCTTACGCCGCCAGGTTTGGCGCCCGTACCAGCCGGGCCACCGTATGGATGCCGATGGAATCGTAATCCGCCATGAACTGGCTGGTCGCCATCCGCGTCAGCCAGTAGTCAAGCTTCAGCGGCAGCGACTGCATCAACTGACGCGGCGCCAGAGCCCGGGCAACCGGCCGTGTCGTCATCAGATCGGCAAATTCCTGCGTCGAAAGCGCGCCCTTGCCGATCACCAGTACCTCATAGCGCTGAAAAGCCTGATTGACGGCGAACAGCCCCAGATCGGGAAACCGAACCATGATCCGCTCGATCGACCGCAGGTCTAGCCCGCACGCAACCGCGTCGCCAAATCCGCCGGCCTCGCAGCCCAACAGCCGCAGATAGTCCTTAACAGCGGTAAAATTGGCCTGGTCCAATTCGGTCTCGGCAAACAGATCATACTGCGCGGCCTGATGTTCGGACAACGAGGCAAATACGCCCGGCAACTGCCGCAACGCCGACCACAGCCACTCGGCCCGGGCCAGCGACAGCGCCGGCACAACCAGACCTTGCGGCCCGCCAAAGGACTGCACGGTCAACTGCTCCAGCCCCATCATCTTTTGCAGGGTGGCAATCAGCTTGGGGGCGTATTTGGCCTTGGCCAGCCGGACCGACACGTCACAATACTCATCCGGCGGCATCGCATCGACCGGCTGGATCGCAACCCGCAGGCCAAGGGCGGCCAACAGCGGCAGAGCCTCACGCGCCTGCGACGTAGCCAGACGCGGGATCAACAGGCCGTAGCCCTGTTCCAGCACGTTCTCGGCGTACTGCAGATCCAGACCAAATCTTTCCGCCAGCATGGCCGCCGCCAGTCCGGCATTTCCGGATGCAGCGAGCAGGGAAAGCTGAACGTCTTCCTCAACCAGTTGCGACAGTGCCATGTCCATACCCTCTGTTGATCTGGCCCTGAACTACGAGCCTATTATTATGATCGTATCGTGACGAATCTGGTCTTTTTTGCAGCGTGAAGCCAATATAGGTGCCGATTTCGTGATTCCAGAGGGGAATAAAAAACATTTTGAACACTTGAATTGCGTGTCGGACGGACAGGCCCCCTTAAATCCGCTCAGGGCTTGGGCACATGCAAAATGATTCCATCCAGCGCCGCAGACATCGCCAACTGGCACGACAGACGGGAGGTTGCCGTCCGCTCTGCCTCGGTTTCATCCAGCATGCCATCCTCGAACTTGCTAGGCCCGCCCGCCGCTGCGGTCCAATCCGGGTCCACGACGACATGGCAGGTGGCGCAGATCATGGACCCGCCGCATTCACCGATCACATAGGGTACATTGTTGGACACCGCCGCCTCCATCAGGGTGCGACCGGGTTTGACCTCGGCTGTGATCTGCTTGCCGTCCGGCAATATCCAGGTGGCTTTCATCGTCGTGATCCCTTGCTGTTCCATGCTCGGGCAACTTGTGCCACAGCCCGGCACTGCCGCCGCTTCACAAGCCCGTCAGATCACGGAAACGAGACGAAGCGCATCATAGATTGCCGCGTGGATGTTGCGCGCCTCGACCGCGTCGCCAATGCGGAACAGCTGGAACCCCTTGGGTCCGCCGGTCCGGCTCTGCGGCTGCATGGCGATCATCGCGTCATAATCCACCGCGCCAAGGTTCACCGATTGCGGCCTCAGGTCGAAATAGATGTCCGCCAGCGGCTGGGTGCCATGGTTCACCACGACCTGATCATAAAGCGCGGTCTTGCCGATCTTCATGTAATCGGAATCTACCGTCGCCTTGATCTGATTGCCCTGCCTTTCGACCCTGCTCAGCCGGTAGGTCACGGTAAATATCACATCCTTGTCCTGCAACGCCCGCATATAGGGCACCAGATTCATCGCCATGACATCCGGCGCAAAGGTCCGGTCCGGCGTCATGATCTCCACCTTGGCTCCGGCCTCGGCCAAGAGTTGCGCCACCTGCAACGCCACGTGGTCGCCTGCATCGTCAAACAACAAGACGTTGCTGCCGGGTTTCGCATCGCCTGACAGAATGTCCCAGGCCGAAATGGTCAGCTCATTGCCAGACGCCAGAATATCCTTCTGCGGCATCCCGCCCGTTGCAACAATCACCACATCCGGCTGCTCTGCCAGCACCTCCGCCGCCTCGGCCCAGGTGTTGAATCGAAACTCCACGCCCAAAGCCGCGCATTGCGCCATCCGCCAGTCGACAATGCCGATCAATTCCGCCCGTCGCTTGGTCTGCACGCAGAGCCGTATCTGCCCACCGGCCTGCGCTGCCGCCTCGAACACCAACACTTTATGGCCACGCTCCGCCGCCACCCGCGCCGCCTCCAGCCCCGCCGGACCCGCGCCCACCACCACCACCCGCTTGGCGCTGCTGGCGGGCTGGACCGCGTGTGGCATCGTCTCCTCCCGCCCGGTCGAGGGGTTGTGGATGCACAGCGCCATCCCCCCCTGATAGATCCGGTCCAGACAATAGGTTGCGCCGACACAGGGTCGAATATCCTGCTCGCGCCCCTCCACGATCTTCTGCACGATATGCGGGTCGGCCATATGGGCCCGGGTCATGCCGACCATGTCCAACTGCCCCGACGCCACCGCATAACGCGCCGTCGCGACATCGGGAATCCGTGATGCGTGAAAGGTCGGCAACCCGACCTCTGCCCGCACCCGACCGGCAAAATCCAGATGCGGCGCCGATTTCATGCCGTGGATCGGGATCACATCGGTCATGGCGGCATCGGTGTGGATGCGGCCACGGATCACGTTCAGGAAATCGACCAGCCCCGAATCGCGGAACATCTTGCCAATCGCAATGCCCTCGTCAGCATCAATCCCGCCCTGTTCCACTTCATCCGCCGTATAGCGCATGCCCAGCAGGAAGGTCTCACCCACCCGCTTGCGACAGGCGGCCAGCACGTCCAGCGCAAACCGCGCCCGGTTCTCAAGGGACCCGCCATACGGCGCCGGCAGAGCGTTGGTGAACGGCGACATGAACTGATCGAGCAGATGGCCGTAACACTCGAATTCGACCCCATCCAGGCCCGCCGCCTTCATCCGTTCCGCCGCATCGGCGAAATCCGTGATGATCCGGTCGATGTCCCAATCTTCAACCACCTTCGGAAACGCCCGGTGGCTCGGCTCCCGCGCTGGCCCGGCCGAGACCACCGGCAGCCAATCACCCTTGTCCCACCGCGTCCGTCGGCCAAGATGCGTCAGCTGGATCATCACTGCCGCCCCAGCCTCATGGCAATCATCCGCCAGCCGCTTCATCCACGGCACCACCTCATCGCGGAAGGCCAGCACGTTGTTGAACACCGGTGGCGAATCCTTCGACACCGCCGCCGACCCCGCCGTCATGGTCAACGCGACCCCCGCCTTCGCCCGCTCCAGATGATAAAGCCGGTACCGGTCCTTCGGCATACCATCCTCGGGATAGGCCGGTTCGTGACTGGTCGTCATGATCCGGTTGCGCAGCGTCAGGTGCTTCAATTGATAGGGTTGCAACAGCGGATCAGTTGACATCACGGCCTCCATTTCCCGCAAGCCTAAATTAGCCTTCAGGTCGCGGTGCGGCAGAATGCGACGCCCAGGCGTCGTTTTGCCCTAGGTCAGCCGCGTCAAAAGCGCCAAAAGCTGTTCTTGCTCAGCAGGTTCCAGCGGCTCCAGCGTTCGCTGCGACACCGTCATGGCAGTTGCCTTGGTGGTGTCGAACAGCCCCTGACCCGCCGCCGTCAGGCTGACCGTCAGCCGGCGGCGATCCTCAGGATCCGGCGTGGTCGCAACCAGCCCTTCGCGCACCAGCCGGTCCACCACACCCTTGATCGTCGCGGCATCCATCGCGGTTTCCCGGCCCAGCAGGTTCTGACTGAGCGGCCCCAGATCGGCCAGCCGCGCCAGCACGGCAAATTGCGTCGTGGTCACCGCCGGGATCGCCTCGGAGAACAACGCCAAATGGCGCTGGGTCACCCGGCGCAGCACATAGCCAATCTGATCGTCCAGCACATATTCTTGGGTCATCGGTCTTGGATAACCGCAGCAACGCCGGGCTGCAAGATTGTTGCCAGCCCGGTTCCGTCAGGCACTGCGATTGCGCTGCCAGCCCATCCGGTCGAACACGGCCGCATAGCTTTGCGCCAGCCCGCGCAGCCCCACGCCATCCAGACTGTCCTTCCGGTCCCAGGCCTTGTTCGCCAGCCCAAGGATGCGCGGCACCAGCATCGGCTCCATTTCCGCGTCCCGCGTGGTGAACTCCGACCAGAAGCAGCCCTCGACCCCGACAATCCGGTCTGCCACGTCTTCGGCTCCCGCTGGCACCGGCAGCCAGTTCACAACATCCTCCAGCGCCACAATCGCCGCCCAGGACGCACCCCAGTCATCAGCCGCGCCGCTATGAGCCATGTCGAAATAGACGTTCTGCGCCGGGCACATCACCACATCATGACCTGCCCGCGCCGCTGCCACCCCGGGCCCCTGCCCAGTCCATGAAAACAGCAGCGCATCATGCCCGATCCCGCCATTCACCCCCTTGGCCGCCTCTTCCCACGCCGCCGGGCGAATGCCATGCGCCGACAGAAACCCGGCCAACTTCGCCATCATCCAGCCCTGCACATCGTCGCGGGTCTGCAAACCATGGGCCGCTTTCAGGGCCGCCACCGCGGGCGAGCCGGCCCACGCCTCCGGCGGCAGTTCATCACAGCCCAGATGCAGGATTCCAAGCGGAAACAGGCTCGCCACTTCCAGCGCAAGTGGCTCTAACAGGGCCCAGGTCGTAGGCATTGCCGGATTCAAGATGTTTTCGGGATAGCCCTGAATGCTCTGGGTGGGCGCATTGTCCCCCGGATCCCGCATCCCCTGATACGCGAGGTTCAAGGCAAAGGCATGGGCCGGCACCTCGATCTCCGGCAGCACCTCGATCTGCAATTCCTGCGCCCGTGCCAGGACCAGCGCTACATCGGTCCTGGAGTAACTGCCGCCCGACCGAATGCCACCGCCAAACACCCCCGGTACCACCTGGCCCTCTCCGCGCTGCGCCGTGCGCTGCCAGATTTCCGGTGCGCAGTCGACTTCCAGCCGAAAAGCCTCATCGTCGGAGAAATGCCAGTGGAACCGGTTCAACTTCAACAACGCCATCATGTCCAGCAGCCGCAGGATGGTTTCGACCGCGTAGAAATGCCGGGCGCAATCCAGATGCTGCCCCCGCCAGCCAAAGCGCGGCGCGTCTTGAAGAATGCCGCAGGGCAGCGCGCCGTCATAGGTTTCCCGCAAGTTGAGCAAGGTAATTGCGGCACTGAACAGGCCCGAATCGCCCTCTGCGGCAAGGGTGATGCCAGCCGTACCAATCTCCAGACGATAGCCGCCGACCGGTAGTGCAAGGTCATTGACGATGTCCAAGACCGCACCCTGTGGCCCCAGTATCGGTGCAAAGTTCAGCCGCCCGGCCAAAGCCGCAACCGGCGCCAGACGCGGGTCACCCGACACAAACCCGGCCGCCTTCAACACACCCCCGCTCGGCAGCCAGTCCGTCGGTTGCGGCACAATCTTCAACCCGCCAAAGTCCGGCGCGGTCATCGGCGGCGATCCCAGAAACCGCACCCCGGCCTCCAGCACTGGCAAGGCCACCGTGCCGCCCCTGGTCCGCAAATAGGCACCCAGCGGCAACCACGCCCGGTTCTGCGGAACAAACGCTTCGACATGGGTCAAGATCACCGTCACCCGACCGCCCGCTGCAATGTCGGGCAATGCCACTTCGGCATATCCGCCCACGGACTTCACCAGTGTCCCGCCGGCGACGACTCTGATCGGCACAAACAGCGAGCTGCAAAATACCGGGGCCGCAAGCGCCGTGTCAGAGCCGATTTCACAGTGGATCTCCAGACCGACGATCCGCGCCGCAAAACTCAGTTTCATGGTTTGGGTTCCAGCCGCAGTTCGGCAACAAAGTCATAGATGTCAGACCGGTATAGGCCCCGGGTAAATTCGATCGGCCGTCCGGTCGGCAGATAGGCGGTCCGGTCGATCCGCAGCACCGCCGCGCCGTCCGGCAGGTGCAGCAACGCCGCATCATTCGCCGCCAGGTTCACCGCCGTGATTCGCTGCACAGCGCGGGTCGGCGCGTTGCCCTTGGCCCGCAGTACGTCATAGAGCGAGGTTTCCACCCGCTCGGGGTCAGGCAGAATGTCCTGCGGCAGCGATGACCATTCCAGCGCCATTGGCAGCCCATCGGCACTGCGCAGCCGTTCGACCCGTGCCACCCGGTCCGCCCCGGCCAGCCCCAGTGCCATCTGCTCATCCGGGCTGGGCAGAAACAACCCGCGTCGCAGGATCTGACTGCTCGACGTTTTCCCCCTCTGCCGCATGTATTCGGTGAACGACAACAGCGCCGACAGCGAATGTTCCAGTTTCGGCGGATGCGGCCGCACAAAGGTGCCCGCCCCGCGCCGCTGCTCCAGCACGCCCTCTTCCACCAACTGCGCTACAGCCTTGCGCACCGTCACCCGGCTGACGTCGGCCAGCTCGGCCAGCTCACGCTCCGGCGGCAGTTGCGCATCGGTTTCCAGCACGCCTGAGCTGATCACTGCCGCGATATGGCGGTACAGCTGGCTGTACCGCGGCCCATGTCCGCTGCGATACCAGCGGTCCGGTGCAAAGATTTCGTCACGCTCTGGCAGGTCCATCGTCGCCATCATTGGTATTGTTTTTTGTGGCCAAATCAGACCACTTTTGTCAGAAGGCACTGGATTTGGCCGAAAAACAAGCGGTAATTTCGGGGTTTAGCAGATTTTTCCAGAATTGGTATTATCTAGGTAGCAAAATTATTTTCCCTTGGTAACATGAGGTCATAAACAGATTCGGCCCCATTGCAGGCCGGACACCGCTTCAGGGGGCTGCATGGCCGATATCACTGCCCAGACGGCAACCGCCGTCACCACTGCCAGTCGCAAGGGCCTGACCGAGGCATGGTTTGCTTGGGCGCTGATCCTCCCGGCCGTCCTTTTCATCGGTGTCATCGTGGCCTGGCCGCTTGTCGAGACCATCCGATTGTCCTTCACCGATGCCACGCTGACCAAAGCCAACTACATCGGATTGGCCAATTACCAGCAACTCCTGTCCAGCCCCAAGTTCTACGATATCGTCGGCCGCACCTTCTTCTGGATGTTCCTTTCGGTCAGCCTCAAGCTGATCATCGGGCTGATCGGCGCCTCGCTTCTCGCGGCCGCCGTTCCCGGCCGGGCGCTGTTCCGCGCGCTGATCATGCCGCCATGGGTGATCCCGATCGCCATCGGCTGCATCGGCTGGATGTGGCTCTACAACGGCCAGTTCGGCTTTATTTCGGGCATGGCGCAGCGGTTCGGTCTGCTGGATGGGCCATTCGAATTTCTCGCCTACAAGAATTCGGCCTTCTATTCGGCCATCGTCACTGACGTCTGGGTCGGCACCCCGATGGTCAGCTTGTTCTTCCTGGCCGCGATGCAGGGCGTAAGCCGCGATCTTTACGAGGCGGCCTGGGTCGACGGCGCCGGGCGCTGGTATCGCTTCCGCCGCATCACCGTTCCGCAGATCATGCCGACCATTGTGTCCATGGCGCTGCTTTCGGCGATCTGGACCTTCAACTCCTTCGACATCATCTATGTCCTGACCCAGGGCGGTCCGCGTGGCGGCACGACGACGATGATCATCGACGCCTACAAGACCGCTTTCGGCAACTATAACCTCGGCGAGGGCGCGACCCGCGCGGTGGCCATCGTAGTTCTGCTGAGCCTGTTTTCGCTGGCCTACCTGCGGATCCTGAACCGCGTGAACAAGCATTACGGGGTGAAATGACATGCTGATGGACCGCTATTCGCTGCTGCAAAAGGTCGGTATCTACTGCGGCATCGCGCTATTCCTTCTGTTCATCCTCTTGCCCTTTCTGGAGATGTTCCGCACATCTCTGATGCCGCTCTCGCATCTTTTCCATGCGCCCTACGAAATCTGGAGCGACGAGATGAGCTTCCAGGCCTATCACGACATGTGGGTGAAAGTGCCGCTGCTTGGCCGCTACATTTGGAATTCGATCTTCATTGCCGCGATGGTGACAGCAATCTGCATGGTGATCGTGACGCCCGCCGCCTATGCCTATGCAAGGCTGGAGTTTCCCTTCAAGGCCCAATCGCTGGGTCTGTTCCTGTCTGTCAACATGTTCGCAGGCGCCGTGTTGCTGATCCCGCTTTACCGCCTGCTCAACACGCTGCACCTGTTGAACACCTATTGGGCGATGATCGTCCCGGGCATCGCCTTCCTGATCCCCACCGGCATTTGGCTGCTGAAAGGCTATCTGGAAAAAATCCCGAAGGAGTTGGAAGAGGCCGCCTATGTCGATGGCGCTACCCGGCTTTACACGCTGCGCCGTGTAGTGTTGCCGCTGGCCGTGCCGGGCCTGATCGTGGTCGGCACCTCGGTCTTCATCGGCGCCTATGCCCAGCAGTATCTCTTTGCCATCACCTTCAACCAGATCGACGCTCTCTACCCGCTGCCGGCCGGCCTGAACAAATTCATCGGCTACCAGTCGGTCGAGTGGAACCAGATGATGGCCGCCGCCCTTACCGGGGTGCTACCCGTCATGCTCGTCTTCTTTTTCCTGCAGAAATACCTCGTCGCGGGTCTGACCGCCGGCGCGGTGAAAGAGTGACCCTAAAACTGCCAATCCACCAACTGCCGAAACGACAACGAAAAACCAACCAAGGGAGTACCCAATGAAACTATCCAAAACCCTGATGGTCGCTGCGGCCCTGATGGGCTCATCGACCCTCGCGGCCAAGGCGGACGACATCAACCTGTCGTTCATCATGTGCGGCGATGTGCGCCCGGCTGACCAGGCCACCATCGACAAGTTCCAGACCGACAATCCCGGCATCAAGGTCAACATGGAAGCGGTTCCGTGGGGCACTTGCCAGGACAAGTCGATGACCCTCGCCGCTGCCGGCAACCCGGTTTCGGTCGCCTATATGGGCTCGCGCACACTGTTGAAACTGTCGAAGGAAGGTCTGATCGTCCCGGCCGAGATTCCGGCTGATCTGGTCGACAGCTATCAACCCGGCGTGTTGAAAACGGTGTCTTCTGGCGGCAAATACTGGGGCTATCCCCACGCATTTTCGACCAAGGCGCTGTATATCAACTGCGATCTGGTGACTGCGGCCGGTCTGGAATGCAAGGCACCCGAGACCTGGGCTGACATGATTGCCATGGCCAAGGCGATCAAGGAAAAAGACGGTGTCGCGGGCATTGGCATCGCTGGCAAAGACTTCGACAACACGATGCACATGTTCCTCGACTTCCTCTATTCTGACGGCGGCCAAGTCCTGAACGCCGACACCGGTGAGGTTCTGCTCGACAGCCCGCAGACCCGCGAAACCCTGCAGATGTACAAAGACATCCTGCCCTACGCCGAAGAAGGCCCGACCGCCTGGGAACGTGACCAGATGAAGGACCTGTTCAACGACCAGAAGCTGGGCATGTATGTCACCGGTCCTTGGGGCCGTGGTCAGTCCAAGGATCAGGTGCCGAACATGCTGGTGGCCCCGGTGCCGCACGGTCCGTCGGGTGCCTCGGGCACCATCCTGATCACCGACTCGATTGCGATCTTCAAGCAGACGGACCCGGCGGTTGAAGCGGCGGCGCAGAAACTGGCGCTGGCGCTCAGCACCGGCGACGCACAATACGACCTCGACAGCACCTGGGGCCTGACCCCGATCTTCCAATATGACAAAGTCGGCGTCGCCAAGCCGTTCTATGTCGACGATCCGTTCTGGAAGATCTTCGTTGACGGCATCGCCACCGGCGGGCCAGAGCCGCTGGTCACCGACTTCAAGTCGCTGCAAGGCGTGTTCACCAACATGATCCAGGGCGTCATGCTGGGCGAAGGCGGCTCGATCGACGATCTGGTCAAGCAGGCCGGCGTTGAACTGGCTGACGTGAAATAAGTCACTGGACGGGCGGTTTACCGACCGCCCGTTTTCCCCGCCCCCGCGACCGAGGATCCAATGGCCACGCTCGACCTTAACAATATAACCAAATCCTTCGGCACCGTGCAGGTCCTCAAAGGCATTGACCTATCGATCAGGGATAAGGAATTCGTCGTCTTTGTCGGCCCCTCGGGTTGCGGCAAATCCACCCTGCTGCGCATCGTCGCCGGGCTGGAGGCTGCCACCTCCGGCCGTATCATCATCGCAGACAGCGATGTGTCCAACCTGGCCCCGGTCGACCGTGGCATCTCGATGGTGTTCCAAAGCTACGCGCTTTACCCTCATCTGACCGTCTTCGAAAACATCGCCTTCCCGCTCAGGGTGCAGAAACTGCCTGAGGCCGAGGTCAAGGCCAAGGTCGGCAAAGCTGCCGACACCCTTCAACTGACCGACAAGCTGGACCTGAAACCGGGGCAACTGTCGGGCGGCCAGCGTCAGCGCGTCGCCATCGGCCGTTCCATCGTCCGCAACCCCAAAGTCTTTCTCTTCGACGAACCGCTGTCCAACCTCGACGCCGCCCTGCGCGGCGACATGCGGGTCGAACTCAGCCAATTGCACCGCGATCTCAACGCCACGATGATCTATGTGACCCACGATCAGATCGAGGCGATGACGATGGCCCACCGCATTGTCGTGCTGAATGCCGGCAAGGTCGAACAGTTCGGCACCCCGATGGAGTTGTACCACCACCCGTCCTCGCGCTTTGTCGCCACTTTCATCGGCCAACCCAACATGAACCTGATCCAGGCCACCGTGCTGGGTGTCGATGCGACCGGTCTCGCCGTTGAACTTGACGGCGGTGCCCGGCTGACCCTGCCGGTTGAGGCCGGCAGCGCCAAGAAGGGTGACCGGGTCGAGGTCGGGATGCGCCCGGAAAACATCACGCTGGGCGAAGGTCTGGCGATGAAGGTGCGCGTGCTGGAACGTCTCGGCGGCGTCTCGATCACCTATGGCGTGATGCCCAACGGCCAGCGCTTCTGCGCCGTCCTGCCCGGTGACGCCGCCGTGGCAGAGGGCCAGTCCATCGGGATCGCCGTCAACCCCGCCGATTGCCATGTCTTTGATGCCACCGGAAAGGTCATGCGCCGCCGCATGGCCCCCGCTCTGGCCGCCTGAAGGAGCTAACTATGCGCGTTGCAACGGCAGGCATCGGCCTGCGGGCTGGGCACGTCCTGTCCACCCTCAAAGAGGCCATGCCAGAGGTCGAATTCGTCGGGTATTACGACCCGCAACCGACCTATCTGGAAATGATCGGGGTGGATACCCCGCGCTATGACACGGTCGAGGCGATGCTGGCCGAGGCCAAGCCCGACCTCTACTGCGTGTTCTCCCCCAACCTCTTTCACCTCGCCCATATCCGGCTGGGGCTGGAGGCCGGCATTCAGGTCTTCACTGAAAAACCGGTTGTTGTCAGCATTGAGGAAACCCTCGAACTCGCCCGCCTCTTGGCCAAACACGGCGGCGTCAACCGCTGCATGGTCGGTTTGGTCCTGCGTTATTCGCAGCATATGGTCGACCTGCGCGCCGCCCTGAAAGCGGGTCAATTGGGCCAGATAGTGTCGCTTGAGGCCAACGAACACATCGCCCCCTACCACGGCGCATTCTTCATGCGCGACTGGCGGCGGATGGTCGATCTGTCCGGCGGCTTCCTGTTGGAAAAGTGCTGCCACGACATCGACATCTACAATATGGTCACCGCCTCGCGCCCGGTGAAGGTCGCCAGCTTCGGTGGCCGCAAAAGCTATATCCCCGCCAACGCGCCCGCTTCCAACGAGGAAATGCAGATCTTCCACGTCAAGAAATCAGTGTGGAATTCAGTCGATGACCCATTCCACTCCGACGGCGACATCATCGACTATCAAACCGCGATCCTGCAGTATGAAAACGGCGCCTCGCTCGCCTTCCACACCAACCTCAACACCCCCGACGAGCACCGCCGGTTCTGCGTCATGGGCACCCATGGCATGGCCGAGGGCGATTTCGTGCGTGGTTACCTCAAGATCACCGCCCGCGACGGCACCCGCCTCGCCGACCACGACTACACTCAGCACACCGCGATGAAGGGTGCCCACTACGGCGCGGATGAGATGATGTGCACCGACATCGCCAAATACCTGCGCGGTCAGGCGAAATCGCTGCCGGTGTCGATCCTTGACGCGATGGAGGCCGGCATCGCTGCCATTGCCGTCGATCAGGCGCGCGCCTCGGGTCAGGTGGTGGACCTGACAGACATCTGGGCCAAACTCGACAGTTATGGTCTGCGCAAATGACGGTTCCCGGCGCGCATATGCGGTCTGAAATCGCCGAGGCTACGGGCGTTTTCGCCCGTGGTGTCGCCATGCAGCTGCCACTTGATGCCCTGCAAGACCTGCCACCGTTCCACGCGATCTATACCATCGCCCGCGGCTCCTCCGACGCCGCCGCCAATATCCTGTCCTATGAATTCATGCGCGAACTGGCCAAACCGATGACCAGCTTGCCGCCCTCGATCTTCTCGGTCGGCCGCGGTGTCACCATGGCGCATTCCCTCGCCATCGTCGTCTCGCAATCGGGTGCCTCCGAAGACCTCATCCGCTCCGCCCAGGGCGCGCGCGACAATGGTGCCAGCGTCATCGCCATTACCAACCAGACCGGTTCGCCGGTGGAAAAGGTGGCCAATCTGACCTTGCCAATCGGTGCTGGCGCAGAGCTTGCCGTGCCCGCAACCAAGACCGTTATAGGCTCTATCGCTGCAGGAATGGCCCTGCTCGCCGCCCTCAATCCGGCCTACGCCGCCCGCGCTGCAACCTCTGCTGCGGCCATGGCCAATGCACCCATGACCCATCCGCAAGCCACCAATATCACCCGGTCGCTCACCCAAGCCTCGCATGTCTACATCATCGGCCGCGACACCGGCTTTGGTGCCGCGCAGGAACTGGCGCTGAAGATCAAGGAGACATGCGCCCTGCATGCCGAGGCTTATTCAAGCTCCGAAGTCCTGCACGGCCCGCTGCAACTCGCCACCAACCCGCTTTTGGTGCTGATCCTCGACACCGACCAGCCCGATGTGCAAGACAGTCTCAACACCGCCGAAGCCCGGTTTCGTGCCATCAGCGGCGCGGTCTACCGCCTGCGCCCGGCCGATGTCGGTGTCCAGAACCTGACTCCGGCCGCCGCCGCCGGCCTGCTGCTGTGCCTCGCCTACCCGATGGTGCTCGAAACCGCGCTCGCCCTCGGCCATGACCCCGACCGCCCGGCAACCCTGTCCAAGGTGACGCAAACAACATGATCGCAGCGGGCATCGACCTTGGCGGAACGAAGATCGAGGCGCAAGTCTTCGATTCTGGCTGGAACAGGGTCGCATCGCACCGCATCGCCACACCCAGATCCTACGACGCCCTGGTCGCGGCCATGGCAGAACAGATCGCTTGGATCGAGGCGCAATTCCCGGGCCTGCCGATCGGCATCGCCGCCGCCGGTCTGATCAACCCAAAGACTGGCCTCGCCCTGACCGCCAACCTGCCCGCCATGGGCCACCCATTCCCGGCCGACATCGAACGGTCCGCCGGTCGCAGGGTCACCTATGTCAACGACTGCCGCGCTCAGGCCCTGTCCGAAGCGATGTTCGGCGCGGCGCGAGGCTACCGTTCGGCGATGACGCTGAACCTCGGCACCGGGTTTGCCGGCGGCGTGGTCATCGACGGACAACTCCTGCCCGGTCCCACCGGTCTTGGTGGCGAATTCGGCCATTTCGCCTTACCCGCCCCAATCGTCCTGGCCCATGGCCTGCCGATACTGCGCTGCGGCTGTGGCCGAATTGGCTGCACAGAGACGCTTATCGCCGGTCCCGGCCTGTCGCGCATCCACCACCACCTGACCGGTCAGGTCGCGACACCCGAACAGATCACCACCATCCGTACCCCCGAAACCGCCATCACCTGGTCGGTGTGGATCGAGTTGACCGCCGAAGTGCTGCACAGCCTGTGCATGACGATCGATCCCGATTGCGTGGTACTGGCCGGTGGCCTGTCGCGCGCGCCCGGTCTGGTGCCCGACCTGACCGCCGCGCTGCAGGCGGCGCAACTGCCCGGCTATGGCACACCGCCGATCCTGCTGGCCCAGGGTGGCGACACCACCGGTGCGCGTGGCGCGGCCTATGCCGCCAGCCTCGCCCAAGCCAAGGAGCCCGCGGAATGACCGACAGCCGCCCGATCTGGCTTTGCCCCGACAAGGTTTTCGACGGCAACACTCTGCTGTCCGACCACGCGGTGTTGCTGAAAAACGGCGTGGTACAGACCCTTTTTCCGGCCGGCGACCTGCCCGCAAGCGCCCAGCGCCACCCGATTGCCGGCACCATCACGCCGGGCTACCTCGATTTGCAGGTCAATGGCGGCGGCGATGTATTCCTGAACACCACGCCAACCGCCGCTGGCATGGCGACCATCGCCGCCGCGCATCGTCGCTTCGGCACCGTCGGCATCCTGCCCACCCTGATCACCGACGCGCCAGAGGTGCTCGACCTCGCGGCCAAGGCGGCCCGCATTGCCAAGGGTCAGCAGGGCATCCTCGGTCTGCATATCGAGGGCCCGCATATCTCGGTGGCCCGTCGCGGCACCCACGCCACCCGCTTCATCCGCCCGCTCGACGACCGCACCCTGAAGGTCGTCCGCGACCTGCGCAGCGCAGGCATCGCCGTGATGATCACCGTGGCGCCCGAGGCGGTCACCAAGGGCCAGATTGCAGCGCTGGCAAAGACTGGCGCTGTGGTGTCGATCGGCCATACCGACACCACATCCGAGGCAGTGCGCGCCGCGCTGGACGAGGGCGCCACCTGTTTCACCCATCTGTACAACGCCATGTCGCCGATGCTGAACCGTGCCGCGGGCGTTACCGGGTCCTGCATCAACTCCACCGCCTATAGTGGCATCATCTGCGACGGCATCCATGTCGCTGATGAGATGGTCGGTCTGGCGATCCGCGCAAGGCCCCGACCGGACACCACTTTCCTGGTCTCTGACGCGATGCCAACGGTTGGCGGGTCCGATCATTTCAGCCTGTATGGCGACGTGATCCGGCTGGAAAACGGTCGTCTGGTCAACAGCGAAGGCTCACTGGCCGGCGCACATGTCACCATGGCGGAAAGTGTCGCCCGGCTGATCGGCGTGGTCGGTCTGGCCCCAGAAGCCGCCCTGCGGATGGCAATCACCATCCCGGCCCGGGTCATCGGTGCCGAGCCCCTGGCCAGCGTCATCGGTCGCCGGGCCGAGGATCTGCTGATCCTTGACGCCGACTGGCAGGTCCGCAGCACCTGCGCCGCCTTGCCCGTGGCGGCGTGACCCAGACCCTGCCACCTGGCCTCTACCAGTACGACCAGTTGCAGATCGGTGACCAGATCGACACTGGCACCGCCCAGATCACCTCAGCTGCGATTCTCGCCTTCGCCCAACTGTCCGGCGACCAGTTTGAAATTCACCTCTCGGGTGCTGGCGCCATCAAACACGGCTTTCCCGCCCAGGTCGCACACGGCCTTCTGGTGCTGTCGCTGGTCGAGGGTCTGAAATCCAGCGCCCCGGCCCGCATCGCAGCCTATGCCTCGCTGGGCTGGGACTTGCGGTTTCGCAAGCCGGTTCTGGCTGGCGACCAGATCCATTGCACTCTGACCGTCGCCGCCAAACGCCCGCGCGCCACGCAGGGCATCATCACGCTGGACGTGCAGGTTTTCAACCAGTTGCACCAGCTGGTCCAAAGCGGTCAGACCCGGATGATGGCCTATCGGTGAATCACCCTCCGCGAAGGCCCGCTATTTCATCGCGACAATCTGTTTCATCGTCGCCAGCAGGGTCTTCTCGGCCCCGGCAAACGCCTCATCGGCAAATTTGAACTGCTTGTACAATTCCTTGCTGTCCTTGGCCTTCTTGATGGCCGCGGCGTATTTCTTGCGGTTGGCGGCCAGCGCCTTGTGCGATTTCTTCAGCTGATCCAGCCCGGTCCGCGCCGCCTTCAACTCCGGCCCGGCGAGATTGCGGTCTTTCTCGGCCTTTTCCAGCGCCGCCTTGCAGTGTTTTTCGATCAGCTTGGCCAGCGCCACCGCCTTCTTGACCGCCACGACCAGCACCCGCTCCTGCAAGGCCGTCGGCAGCCCGGATTCGTCCGCCGTGCCCTTGGGTGCCAGATCCAGGGTCTTTTCGATCATTTTCTCGAATTTGGCGGCATAGTTGTCCATCTTCTGGTCAACATTCTTGCGATAAAGCCCGCCCGCCTCGGTCAGGTCCTTGCTGTCTGCCGCGATCTCTTTCAGCAGCTTGAGCAGCGCCGGCTCCTGCTTCTTGAACTCTTTCTCCAACTCGGCCGCCGCCTTGGCAACCGACGGGGTCAACGTGCCCTTGCCGGATTTCGCCTTGGCCTGATCCTTCTTCAGCGCCTCTTGCGCGTCGTCCAGTTCCTTTTGGTGCAGCTTCAGATCCGCCTCGATATGCTCGACCAGCACCTTCAGGTCGTTGACGGTCTGCTTGGCCTCATTGCCCATCTGGCGCAATTTGACCTGCTCTTTCCACAGCGCGTCAACTTCCTTGTCCAGCGTCTTGTAGGCATCGCTGAAGCCCTTGTCCTTCTTGAAATCCGACAATGTGTCCTTGTCGACGCCGTTGCTGCGCGCCTTGACCAGCGCGAAGGACAGCTTTTCCTCCAGCGCCTCGCAGGCTTTGTAATGCTTCAGGAACAACTCCAGCTGGCTGTTGCAGGCCTTGGCCGAGTATTCCTTGATCGCCTTTTGCAGCTTGCTATAGCCGCCGCTGTGGTTTTCCCATTTCGCAGCCATGCCAAATTCCTTTCCCCCCTAAAGGCACAACATTAGGCTGAGATTTGATTTCGGCAAAACGAAATTGCGCGCGCTGGTGCGACCTTTGTCAGGCTACCCAATCCAGCGGATTTCGGTCAGTGTCTGCACAACCAAGGGGTTTTCAGATGATCGAATATGCCAGCAACCGGGTCCCGCTGCAGATGCTGTCCGAATCCGACGGCGTTCTGGCGGTGATCGTCGAAACCGAGGGCACATCGTACCGCAATGTCGGCACCATGATGGCCTTCCGCGCCGACCACCGGCGGGTCGGGTCGCTGTCCTCGGGCTGCATCGAGGATGACATCGCCGACCATGCCGGAACCGCACTTGCCACAGGTCGGGCCAGATCTCTGCGCTACGGCCTCGGCTCGCCGTTCTTCGACCTGAAACTGCCCTGCGGCGGCGGTCTGTCGATCCTGTTGATCCCCAATCCCGACCGAGAGCTCCTGCGCCAGGCGCTTGCCCTTGGCACCGGGCGCAAGTCCGCGTTCCTGTCAATCGGCCTCACCGATGGCAGCCTTGCCTTGCTGCCCTCGCCCACCACGAACAATGGCCATCTGTTGGTGGAATTGGAGCCTGAACTGCGGTTTTGGGTCTACGGCCACGGCATCGAGGCGATTGCCTTTGCCTCGATGACCCACGCTGCCGGTTACGACGTCACGCTGTTCGGCCAGGACAGTTTGCAAACCGACATCAGCCGCCTCGGCGCATTGCCGATTCAGACAATCGCCAGCTTCCGCAGCTATGTCTGCCCGACCCCCGACAGCCGCACCGCCATCACGCTGTTCTTTCATGATCACGAAAACGAAGCCCGGCTGCTGGCGCAATTCCTGCCGACCGAAGCGTTCTTCATCGGCGCCCAAGGCAGCCTGCGCGCCCGGACCCGTCTGCTCGATGATCTTCGGGCGCTGAACGTCACGCCGGAACACCTCACCCGTCTGTGCCCAACCTTTGGCCTGATCCCGTCGTGCCGCGACCCGCGCACCTTGGCAGTGTCGGTGATGGCGCATGTTCTGGCCATCGCCGCCGCCTAACCGCCCAGCCCGACCCTCTGCCGTTGACCCTTGCGCAGGCTGGGGCTAATCCGGGGGCAACCCTTTGCTGATCGGATGGCACTTTGACCAATTATCTCTACCAGAATGACCTGCCCGATGGGCTGAACCTTGGCCCGGTTGTCGCGATTGATACCGAGACGATGGGCCTGGACCCACGCCGCGACCGGCTGTGTCTGGTGCAACTGTCCTCTGGCGACGGCCATGCCCATCTGGTGCAGATCGCCCGCGGCCAGATCACCGCCCCCAATCTGACCCGGCTTCTGACCGACCCTGACACGCTGAAACTGTTTCATTTCGGCCGGTTCGACATCGCCGCGATGTATCAGGCCTTTGGCGTGCTGACCGCCCCGGTGTGGTGCACGAAAGTTGCCGCGAAAATGGTCCGTACCTTCACCGACCGTCATGGCTTGAAATATCTGCTCAACGAACTGGTCGGCGTCGATGTTTCCAAACAGCAGCAAACCTCCGACTGGGGTGCCGCCGTGCTGACTGACGCGCAAAAGGAATATGCCGCCTCTGACGTCCTCTATCTCCACAAGCTGAAAGCCGCGCTTGAGGCCTGTCTGATCCGCGAAGACCGACTGGACCTTGCCAACCGCTGCTTTGCCTTCCTGCCCACCCGCGCCCAGCTTGACCTGATGGGATGGGAGGAGCCGAATGACCTCTTCCACCACTGATTTCCTCGCCACCGGTCGCCGCGTCATCACCGCCGAGGCCGCCGCGCTGACCACCCTGTCGGCAGCCCTTGGCGACAACTTCAGCCGGGCCGTCCAGATGATCCTTGCCGCCAAGGGCCGGGTCATCGTCACCGGCATGGGCAAATCCGGCCATATCGCCCGCAAGATCGCCTCCACCCTCGCCTCGACCGGCACCCCCGCGCATTTCGTCCATCCGGCTGAGGCGAGCCATGGTGACCTTGGCATGGTGGCCGAGGGCGATGTGGTACTGGTTCTATCGAATTCTGGCGAAACCCCCGAACTTGCGGACATCATCGCCCACACCCGCCGCTTCAACATCCCGATGATCGGCGTCGCTTCCAAACCGGAATCGACCCTGATGCGGCAGGTCGAGGTGGCAATCATCCTGCCCGCCGTGCCCGAGGCTTGCGGCACCGGCGTGGTGCCCACCACCTCCACCACCATGACCCTCGCCCTTGGTGACGCGCTCGCCATCGCCCTGATGGAGCATCGCAAATTCACCCCTGAACATTTCCGCCTGTTCCATCCCGGCGGCAAACTCGGCGCGCGGCTGTTGAAGGTCGGCGATCTGATGCATACCGAACTGCCGCTGACGGCCGCGACCAGCCCGATGAGCGAGGCGCTGATTTCGATGAGCCGCTCCGGCTTTGGCGTTACTGGCGTTACCGGCGACGGCGGCGCGCTGATCGGCATCATCACCGATGGTGACCTCCGGCGCCACATGGACGGCCTGCTGGGCTTGACCGCCGGTCAGGCCATGACCGGCACGCCGCGCACCATCACCCCGGATGCGCTGGCAGAGCGGGCGCTGAGCATCATGAACGACCGCAAGATCACCTGCCTGTTCGTCGTCGACCCGAACAATGGTCCGCAGGCAATCGGCATCGTGAAGATCCATGATCTGTTGCGGGCAGGTGTTGCGTGATGGCTTGGGCCCGTCACGACAACCTGCACTCGCGGATCGTGTTCTGGCTGAAGATCCTGCTGCCGCTCGGCGCGATTGCCATCCTGTCGACCCTGTTCATGGTGTCGCGCAGCTTTCGCCCCGAGGATGCCATTCCCTATGCCGATGTCGACCTGAAAGACCGCGTCAACGAACCTCGCCTGACCAAACCCGATTTCGCCGGAATGACGTCGGACGGGGCAAGTCTGTCCTTGCAGGCAGCCGAGGCCCGCCCGGGCGTTCCCGGCAGCAGCAATGCCGGGCTGATTTCAAACCTGACCGGGCTGCTCGAAACGCCGGACGGTGCCACCACATCACTGATCGCCACCGAGGCGCGGCTTGATCAGGTTGCCAAGAAGGCGGTGCTCAGCGGTGGTGTCCATATCTTCAATTCATTGGGTTACAACATCGACAGCCAGACCATCTCCGTGGCGCTGGACGAAACCAATCTCGACAGCCCCGGCCAGATCACCGCTGTTGGACCCCTGGGGCAAATCGTGGCAGGATCGATGCATCTGGGGTTGGCGGATCCGGCCAGCAGTGACTATGTTCTGGTTTTCAAACAGGGTGTTCGGCTGATATACACGCCGGGAACACGGGAAACGGGACAATGATGACCAGCGCCAGGACGATCACACGGGCGCTCTGCGCCCTCGCCGTGGTGCTTGCGCCCCTTATGGCCGCCGCGCAGGGCACGAATGTCGCCTTTGCTGGGCTGAAAACCGATATCACCCAACCGGTTCAGGTTGATGCCGACCAACTTGCCGTCGATCAGAAATCCGGCACGGCCACCTTCAGCGGCAATGTTGTCGTCGCACAAGGCGACATGAAACTGCAAGCGGGCAGCGTTGTGGTGACCTACTCCGCCGACAAGAAGTCGATCCAGAGCCTGCATGCCGATGGCGGCGTCACCGTGGCCGCAGGCACCGATGCCGCCACCTCGCAAACCGCCGATTATTCGCCCGACACCGGCGATCTGATCCTGAGTGGCCATGTCGTGCTGACCCAGGGCCAGACCGCCATTTCGGGGGAAACGCTGACGCTCAGCCTGCAATCCGGCCTTGGCAACATGGCAGGACGGGTCACCACCATCTTCACGCCGGGCAAGAACTGATGGTTGCGCCTGAATTTACCGTGACAAAAGGCTCTGCCGGGTTAAGCGTTCTGAACCTGCGGAAAAGTTACAAGAAGCGTTTGGTGTTGCGCGATGTCTCGCTCGAACTGGGGCGTGGCGAGGTAGTGGCGCTGCTTGGGCCGAACGGTTCGGGCAAGACCACCTGTTTTTACGCGGTTGCAGGTCTGATCAGCCCGGAAAGCGGTCAGGTCCTGATCGATGGCCGCGATGTCACCAGCCTGCCGATGTACCGCCGCGCCCGTCTTGGCATCGGCTATCTGCCGCAGGAGGTGTCAATCTTTCGCGGTCTGTCGGTCGAGGATAACATCCTCGCCGTGCTGGAAATCGCCGAACCCGACCACCACAAGCGCCGCGAAAATCTTGAAGCCCTGCTGAACGAGTTTTCCATCACCCATATCCGCCGCGCCCCGGCGCTTGCCCTGTCAGGTGGCGAACGCCGCCGGGTAGAGATTGCCCGCTGTCTGGCCGCTGACCCGAAATACCTGCTGCTCGACGAACCCTTCGCCGGTGTGGACCCGATCGCCGTCGGAGAAATCCGCCATCTGGTGCAGACCCTGAAGACCCGCGGCATCGGCGTGCTGATCACCGACCACAATGTCCGCGAAACCCTGGAAATCGTCGACCGCGCCTATATCCTGCACGACGGCAAGGTGCTGATGACCGGCACCACCGATGAAATCATCCGCGACGAAACCGTGCGCCGGGTCTATCTCGGCGAGAATTTCCGCATCGTTTGAACTTGATGCAGGTTCTGCGACAGGTCTGTTGACAAGTGCCCCCCTCCATCCCCAAATGTAAGGGATGAGAGCGTCAATCGCCCAGCCTACCAGACTCACGCAGCGCCTGTCGGGCTGCGCCGTCGGTTGCGGGAATACCTTGTTAACCAATTCCTTACCCCTATCCTTACATCGTAACGTCGACCCGTGCGCCCTTCGGCGCCCGGTTTAGCAAGTCCGCTCAAAGGAGGCATCATGCGCTACCAGATCAGTGGTAAACACATCGACATCGGAGAGGCCCTGCAGACCCATGTGAAGGCAGAACTGGGTGAGATCGTTGATAAATATGCCCAGCGCCCGACCGATGCCATCATCGTGTTTTCAAAATCCGCCCACGAGCATGTCTGCGAGGCTGTCATCCACCTGTCCACCGGACTGACCGCGCAGGCCAAGGGCCATGCCACTGAAATCTACCCCGCTTTCGAATCCTGCCGCGAGAAGATGGACAAGCAGATGCGCCGCTACAAACGCCGCCTGCGCAACCATCACCGCGACCGCACGTCACCTGTTGAGTTTGAACAAAGCCCGTCCTATATCCTCGCCCCAACACAGGAACCCGAAGAAGGCGACACTGATACACTGGCACCGGTTGTTGTTGCAGAGATGGAAACAAAGATCCCATCGATCACCGTAGGTGAGGCAGTCATGCAACTGGAGTTGGCAGAACAGCGGTTCCTGGTGTTCCGAAATGAAGGACATGGCGGCGTTAACGTGGTATACAGGCGGGATGACGGGAACATTGGTTGGATCGACCCCCGCAATAGCAAATGAAAGCCTGGCATAACGGGTGAGCAGGTAAGCAAGGGCGTATGGAACTTTCAAAACTGCTGAACCCCGGCGCTGTCCGGGTGGTGGGTCAATTGACCGGCAAGAAGCGACTTTTCCAGGAATTGGGAGAAATCGCCGCTCAAACTTATGGGCTGAACGCCTCGGTTGCGACCGATGGCTTGCAGGAACGCGAAAGCCTTGGGCCGACCGGGGTGGGTCATGGCATCGCCCTGCCGCATGCCCGGCTTGACGATCTTGATCAGATCGTCGCGGTGTTTTTGCGCATGGAACGACCTTTGGACTATGAATCGGTCGACCGTCAGCCGGTCGATCTGGTGTTCGGCCTGTTCGCGCCCAAGGAATCCGGCGTCGATCACCTCAAGGCGCTGGCTCTGGTCTCGCGTACCATGCGTGATCCGGGGATTTGCGCCAAACTGCGTGCCAACACCGACCCCGACAAACTGCATGCCATTCTGACCGCCATGCGCTCAAATCAGGCCGCATGAACCGTCATTCGGCCCAGTTGCCAAACCCGTAAGCAGTGTAGTCCTTGCCATAGGCTTCCCGCGCCGCGGCCTCGATCGCGGCGGTGTAGACGCTGGCCAATTCAAACGGATAGACTTCGGGTGATGGCGGCAGCGGGGGCATCTCCAGCCCGGCCTCGGCACAAATATACGCCAGCCCCGCTTCCAGCCGATCCTCCCGCAGCACATGATCCGGCGCCTGTACCTGGGCAAAGCCGTTGATCGTCGCCAGTTGCGTCGCGAAATGCGGCGGCGTGCGCAGTTCGGTCCGCCCGGCGTGGATATACTTGATCAACTCCAGAAATACCGCGAACCCGGCCTGATGTTCGGCCGCCGTGTCAAAGCCCTTCTTCGCCTTCGGTGGCAGTTCAAACTTGTGCACCCGCTTCAGATAGGGCCGCAGCTCCGGCATCCATTCCTTTTGCAGAAAATCGCAATAGGCCGCATAAGCCCGCGCCACCGGATGGCGCAGCACGGTAAAGCTGCGCTGCCCCGGATGACCCTCCCGCCACCTGCGCAACGACTGCCGGTCAAACGTGGTGATCAGCCCGCCAAAGCTTTGCAGCCATTTGCGCAGTTGCAGGTCCGGCCCCGATTTGACCGGTTGAAACAGCAGACCGACCGTTTCGCTCGCCACATAGCTGCCCACCGACCCCGGCCGCCGCGGTTCGAAATTCGGCGTGTGGTTCAGGTTGAACCAATCCATCCGCGCCAGTCCCTCGGCCATTTCGGCGGGATTAGAGACCTTTTCGGCAATCGGTTCCGGATTCTGTTTCTTGAACTTGTAGATCAGATCGCTCAGCCGCCCTTCGACCCCAAGAAATGCCGCCAGTCCATTGATCACTTTCAGGTCCAGCACATCGTCATAGTCGATGTAATAGGCGGCCTGCCCGGTGACCTGCAGCCGGTTCAGCAGGGTCCTCTGAAACTCCTGCAACTCATCGATCCGGGTCTGAAACTCTTCCAGATCAAACGCCGGATGCACGGTTTTCAGATGCTTGGTGTTGGCCAGCCACCACTGGTCGCTTTGCTTGGCGATCTTCCAGCTGATATAGCTTTCCAGCTGGTTGCGGGTCAGGATGATCTTGGCAACCGATGGATCATCGACCACCAGATTGAACAGCCGCGGGTCGTGATCGTGGAAATAGCGAAACCCCGGCAGGCCCTTCGTCTGGTCGCGCATCACCCGCAGCAACTGCGCGGGATCGGCATTGCGCTGGTCCAGCGTCACACCCAGAAGTTCCGTCTTGCCCTCACCACCCAGAAAATACGGGTTGAACGCCTCGCCATGGCAAACCACCCCCGGTATCGCATTCAGGTTGGATTCGAGGAAGTTCGACCCCGTCCGCATTTCTGCAAAGACGACGAAAGATTGAAACTTCGGCTTCACCATCAATCACTTCACCAGATAGGGGCGGCCGCGGCGCGACGCCGTTGGGGTCGGGTCCTCACCCGTCGGGAAATCGCCCATCAGTGTGGGCTGCATCCCCTGATTGCGCAGGTTCTGCAGGAATTGGCCAAAGCCTTTCAGGTCGGCCAGCCGCGGTGCCTCGGTCAGCCGGCGCAAGGACCGCGGGCTGATCTCGTCAATGATGCTCTGCAAAGGCTCCATCGGGTTTTCGACAAACTCTGCCAGCGTCCAGATCCGCACCCGGGCCTTGGTCCAGGGGCTGCGCAGAACGGCAAGATGCTCGGCCTCGATCTTCTGCAAGCGCGCCGCCTCACGGCGGATATCACCAAAATTCTGGTTGGAATGGAACAGCGGGATGATCCACGCCCCCGAAATCGCCGAAACCTGCGCGTTCGGATCCCCCGATATGAACCAGGAGATATCCTGCCGGTCGGCAGGCCCGAACTGAAAGCACTGCCGCTCGCCCCGTGTGTTCCAGATCAGGTTGGTCAGAAAATTTTTCGGCGCATAGTCCCGCATCTTGGCGCTGTCCGACATCGCCCCGTTGAAAACCGTCTCGCCGCCGGCAAACTCCACCCGCTCAGGCCGGTACAGATGGCCATGGGCGCGGGTCCCGGCAACCTTGCCCAGCCAGGCCTCAAAATTCTCGAACAGTTCGGAAAAACCTTCGAACACCGAATAGGGCGCCGCCGTGCGGCCATTCTCGCGGTTTTCATTCGGCATCCGGCTTTGCATATACAGCCCCGGCCGCCCCTTCACCCGCCGCTCGACCGCTTTGGAGAATAGCCGGTCGATCTTGCCCGGATTGGGCTCTGCCGTGGCCTGCCCAGCCGCATCACCGAACAGGAAGTTCTGATACAGTTTCTCCGCCTGCGGCCAGATCTTGCGCGCCACAAAGCAATCCGACCGCCGCAGCAACTGCAGATGGTCGTCATAGAAAATATGCGGCTTGCCCTGAAAGTCGAATTTCGACAGCGTCAGCGACCGGCTTTCGACATTGCTGGAAAACTGCCGCACCATGGTCTGGAAATAGCTTTCATCCGGAATCCACACCCGGCGGAAATAGCGGTCATTGTCGGCCCGGTCCGGGCTTTCAAGGATCGCCGACAAGGTCTGCCGCGTCAGGCACCACCACTGACTGCCCAGATGCGGCACCAATCCGTCCGGCACTTTCCGCTTGTAACCGATCCGGCGCTGCATCCGGACATAGCCGTCAAACAACTTGCGCTGCCGCCGCCAGCTGAACGGAAACCGCAAGGTGAACCGCTCGACATCCAGGCCGCCGATGGTCCAGCCGACATCCTCGGTCGTCACACTTTCGATGAAATCGACCCGTGGCCTGGTGGCCAGATAAGTCTTCAGATCCTCCACCGGACGCAGCGGCAGACACGATCCCGAGGCCAGGAACACATGCCGCACCTCGGGAAAATCGCGCAGCATGATGGTCGATGCCGCCTGCGTGGCCGCCACAATCCCCCAGGTGCCCCAGTCACAGGCAAACCGCCCGGAAAACCGCACATTGCCCAGATCGGCCAGATCGGCCATCAGCTTGTCATAAGCCGGCTTTTCCACCCGCTTGTCGACATGGATGACCACCGGACAGTCACGTTCGGCCCAATGCCGGGCAACATCGGCGGCGCGGTCCAGTGCCGTGTGGCACAGCATGACGAAGCCAACGCTCACCCCACCAGCCCTTTCATGCCCAGTTGCCTTTCGACATCAGTCCCAAAATCTCCAGCTGCCGCCAATTGATATACTTTTCGCTGAACTTGCACCACAAATCCGGCTGCGTGGCCAGCGACTGTTCGTAGGCGATGTATTCCTGACTGTTGGCATAATGCTGACCGCGCGTCATCTCTTCCGCCGCCTTCACGGCAAACGTATCCAGAAATTTGGCATGCAACAGACAGCCCGAGGCTTTTTCGCCGCCCCATTCATCGAACACCAGATTCAAACCGCGCGGCAACAGCATGTGGGTCGAACTGACATAGGCATAGGACCGGTCCCAGTTCACCAACGGAATCTTGTTCAGCGCCGGCGCACTATAGGGGTTGTCGGGGAAGAACTTCCGCGCTCGCGGTCCACCTTGAATCCACAGATTGCCGTTCCAGTAGTTGCGCTGCAACGTGTAGTTGCCGCTGTCGAACCACTGGGCAATCTCGAACGGATTCTGCCCCTCGTGATAGGGCCGCGCCTGAATCGGCCCCTTGGGATACATGTCCAGCAGCATCGCCGAAAATGACCTGACCGACGATGCATCCAGCCAGTCGGTCAGCGCGCGCAAGGGCCGGGTCTCGCAGAACGGATAGACCAGAAACTCATCGACATCGACCGTCAGGCACCAATGCTTGTGGCAGTATTTGCGCTGCAGATGGGTCAGCCAATCGACACCAAACCGCGACGCCTTGTAGCTGGCCGTCGTGGTCCAGACCGACACATCCGGCTGTTCGGCCAGATATTCGCGGGTGCCGTCGTCGCTGTTGTTGTCGACAAACAGAAAGTGGTCGACGCCCAGGTCCCGATAATACCGCATGAAAAACGGCAGCCGGATCCGTTCGTTGCGGATGGTTGACAGCAAAATGATGGCGTTCGGCGCAATTTTCTTGCTGCGGTCGGCAACGGCTCGCAACTCGCGACGCCGCAGAAAAGCGCGATAATGGGCCCGACGCCGTCTGGCGCGCAGTCTGATTGCCCCGATGATACTCACGCGTCGCCCCCGTTGCCGCCCTGTTTGCTACGCCTTTCCATCAAATACGCGTCAAACCTTGACGAATCCTTGATCTCATCACTGTGGCGCAGTTACCCATTCCGAATTGGCGGTCTTTGCTTGCTCTTTTCGCACAATCTACCTTCAATTCTAGGAATTACATCAGGTTATGTAAACATTTCCGCCAAATTTGCCGACCGTTGCCAGAAAATCAGACCCACCCGCCACGCGACATCAGACCCATCGCCTCCAGCTGCCGCCAACCGGTGTAGAATTGCGACTGCGGGCACCACAGATCCGGGCTGTCGATCAGGCTGCGATAGTAATCCTCATACAGCGCCGAGTTGTGGAAATGCTGCTTGCGCCCCCGCTCCTCCACTGACTTTTCCACCACCACCGGCAGGAATTTGGTGTGCAGCAAAATCCCGGTCAGCCGCTCGCCGCCCGTCTCGTCAAAAATCGCGTTCAGCTTGCGTGGCAACGCGGCATGGGTCGAGTTGACATAGACATAGCCGCGCTGCCAGCGCACCAGCGGCACCTTGTTCAACGTCGGCGCGCGGCGTGGATCCGTGGCAAAAAATACCCGCGCCCGTGGCCCGCCCTGAATCCAAAGGTTGCGCATCCTCGGCTGCACCCTGGTCACATAATTCCCGCTGTCAAACCACGGCATCACCTCGACCGGGTCTTGCCCAGCGGCATACGACTGCGCGGCAAGCGGTCCCTTGGGATACAGATCCAGCATCATCGCGCCGAAAGACTCCTGGCCTTGCGCGTCCAGTTCCGCCGTCAGGGCGCGCAGATCGCGGCTCTCGTGATAGGGGTAGACCAGAATTTCATCGGCATCCAGCGTCAGGCACCAATGGCCCGGCCCATGCTGCCGTTGCAGCCATGTCAGCCAATCCAGCCCGAATCGAGACTGTTTGTAGCCGTCCAGGGTCGTCCATAACGATACATCCGGTTGCGCTTTCAACCAGTCGACACTGCCATCCTCACTGCCATTGTCGACCACGATGAAATGATCGACCCCCAGCCTGCGGTGATGGTCCAGAAAATACGGCAGCCGCAGACCCTCATTGCGCACCGTCACAAAGGCCAGAATCGCCCGATCGTCGATCTCCGAAGTACGGTCCACCACCATCCGGACCTGCCGCCGCTTGCGAAAGGCCCGCGCCAACAGACGCAACCGCGACCAGCGCAACCGATAGGCCCGCCAGGTCTCAAGGACCGACGCTTCCGCCTCGGTCAACTCGCCGATGGAAACCGCATGGGGCAACCGAACCGGGCCCAGAACGCGCCGCATCACGTCATGCAGATACGTCCCAAGCCCAAGGGCCACGAATTATTGCGCCGCTTTTTGCAGCGCGACCATGTCGTTCAGATAGGCCGAAAACTCTTCGCGCAGATCCGGCCGCGCCAAGGCAAAGGCCACCGTCGCCTGCAGGAATCCCGGCTTGGTGCCGCAGTCATAGCGCTGGCCCCGGAAACGGAACCCGAACACCTGACCCGGCGTCTTCGCCTCTTCGGCAATCGCGTCGGTCAACTGGATTTCTCCACCAGCGCCTTGCCGCATCCGGTTCAGGTTCGTCATGACCTTCGGTGTCAGGATATAGCGTCCGATCACCGCCAGATTGGACGGCGCCTCGGCCGGCTTCGGCTTTTCAACCATGCCTTTGACGCTCAGCACCGACCCCTGCTCCTCGGCCACGTCCAGCACGCCGTAAAGGTTGGTCTTGTCGGTCGGCACTTCCATCGCGGCGACCATATTGCCGCCGGTTTCGGCATAGGCCTCGATCATCTGCTGCAGACAGGGTTTCTCGGCAGCGATCACGTCATCCGGCAGCAGCACCGCAAAAGGTTCGTTGCCGATCAAACGCTTGGCGCACCACACCGCGTGGCCCAGACCCAGGGCACGATTTTGCCGAACATAGGCAATCGCACCCGAATCCATATTGGTATCACGCAGAATTTCCAGCAAATCATCCTTGCCAGCCCGCCGCAGCGCCGATTCCAGTTCGGGTGAGTGGTCGAAGTAGTCTTCCAGCGCGGATTTGCCCCGCGCCGTGACGAAGATGAACTCCTTGATCCCGGCTGCACGCGCCTCGTCGATGGCGTACTGGATCAACGGCCGATCCACCAAGGTCAGGATTTCCTTGGGAATTGCTTTGGTGGCCGGCAGAAAGCGTGTGCCCATTCCGGCAACCGGAAAGACGGCCTTGGTGACCTTCTTGATCTTCGCGTTATTTGTTCTCGGCATTTGCACCACTCGGGGAAGTTTTCAATCGGTTATACACTTAGCTTGACCTTCTAACATAACAATCTGGGCAAATCATGGCATGGTTAAAAAATGTGACGATCATTCGCTGAATATTCCGCCGCTCCGCTTAGCAATCGGTCAAGGAACCGGTTTTCGTCAAGGAAAATCGCGGATTCGGCCGCTCGGCTCAGCCCATTACCGCCATCATCGCCTCAATAACCGGCACATCCGACGGGTTGTTCAACTCCCAGAACTGCCGGCCTTTCGCCTGTACCTCAACGCACAGAACCTGCCGTCCCTGCTCAAGAAATCGCAACTGCTCCAGCCCTTCCAGCCGCTCCAGCGGCCCCACCGGCCAGGTGGCATAGGCGGTCAGTGCCGGCGGTCGGAAGGCATAGACCCCGACATGGTGAAACACCGGCGTTGCGGCATCATCGGCATAGGTCTTGCCGGTAAAGGGAATCACTTCCTTTGAGAAATACAGGCCCCGCATCGCCGCACCAAACACCGCCGTCGTGCCGCCTACCCGCCCCGCCCGGCGATCCTCCAACAGGCCGTTCAGCATCTTGCCATCGCAGCGCAGCACCGGCGTCGCAATGTCCGCCGCCGGATCGCCCAGCAATCCCGCCACCAGATCCTCGACAAACCATGCGGGCGTCAACGGCGCGTCGCCCTGCAGGTTCACGATCACCTCGTGTCCCGGCAACAGCGCCGCCACTTCGGCACAGCGCTCAGTGCCGTTCTGACAGTTGGAACTGGTCATCACCACCTCGGCACCGAACCCGGCGGCATGTCCGGCAATCCGGTCGTCATCGGTCGCAACCACCACCCGGTCAACTCCCCTGACCGTCATCGCCGCCTCCCAGGATCGCTGGATCAACGTCTTTTCACCATCCGGACCTTTAAGCGAGACCAAGGGCTTGCCCGGATAGCGCGTGCTGGCAAAGCGGGCGGGAATCGCGATCAGGACGCTCATGTCTTCAACACCACGCCCGGCGCATAGGCGATGAAGAACGGGTTGTCCCAACCGGCCTTGCCATAGGCCAGCGGTCGATGGTCATCAAACCGCACCACCTGGCCGCCCGCCCCGCGCAACACCGCATCGCCCGCCGCCGTGTCCCACTCCATCGTGCGGCCCAGACGCGGATAAAGATCGGCCTCCCCCGTCGCCACCAGACAGAATTTCAGGCTCGACCCGGCCGATTTCATGTCCTTGACACTGTATTTGGCAATATATTCATCCGTCGCCGCGTCACGGTGACTCTTGGAGGCGACCACCATCAGCGCCGCATTGTCCGGCTTGGTCACCGACATCACGGTCAGCGACCCGACCTTGTCCTTGGCAAACGCCCCGGTCTCCTCGACCGCCACGCCATCCTCACGGGTGTAGAACAATCGACCCTGTGCCGGCGCATAGACGACCCCGCGCATCGGCACACCGTTCTCGACATAGGCGATGTTCACCGTGAAATCGCCGCGCCGCTGCACGAACTCCTTGGTGCCGTCCAGCGGATCGACGATCAGGAATGTCGTGGCGCTCAACGCATGGCTCGCCGCCTGTTCCTCGGTGATCAGCACCACATCGGGAAAGGCCGCGCGCAACCCGGCCGAGATGATCTCATCCGCCGCCTCATCCGCCACAGTCACCGGGCTGGTATCGCTTTTGGACTTCACCTCGAAATCCGGGCCGTTGTAAACTTCCATGATCCGGTCGCCCGCTTCCAGCGCCAGTCGGCGAATGATCGGGATCAGGCGGGAATACTCCATCACGACTCCTTGCGCGGGGATGAACCTGTCCGGCAAACCCCGTCATTGAATAAATTTGTCAGTGGGCTTATCATCGACACCAAGGGAACAGCAAGATTTCCCGACGTAAAACGGGGTATCTTCCCCAGAGGCGATGCAGATGTTTCAACCGGCCGTCCGCAGATCGAGTGTCATAAGTCTTTTCGCCACCTTGGAATTGATCTTCCATGTGGCCGTCCGCGACATCCGCAAGAACAACGGCAACGCCATCGTCGGCCTGTTGATCAGCATCATTCAGTCGCTGACCATGGTGCTGTTCTTCTGGTTCATGTTCACCGTGCTGAAAATGCGCGGCTCGGCGGTGCGTGGCGATTTCATGCTCTACTCGATGTCGGGCATCTTCATGTACATGACCCATATTCGCACCATCAAGGCGGTGTCCAAGGCCGAGGGTCCGACCTCGGCCATGATGAAACATGCCCCGATGAACACGATCGTGGCGATTGCCGGTCAATCGCTGGCGGCGCTGTATCAGCAGACCCTCGCCATCGTGGTGATCCTGTTCATGTATAACACCATGTTCAACCGGGTAGAGATTGAATATCCGATCATGGCCATGGCGATGCTGCTGCTGGCCTGGGCCTCTGGCATCGGCGTCGGCATGGTGTTCAAGGCAGCAACACCCTGGGCGCCAGATTTCTTTGGCATCATGACCACGATTTACACCCGCGCCAACATGATCGCCTCTGGCAAGATGTTTCTGGCCAACGCGCTGCCAACCTCGAAACTGTTCTGGTTCTCGTGGAATCCGCTGTTTCACATCATCGACCAGACCCGCGGCTTCGTGTTCCTGAACTACAACCCGCATTACAGCAACATCACCTATCCCATCGTGGTGACCTTCGTGCTGTTCATCATCGGCCTGATGGGTGACACCTTCACCCGGCAATACGCCTCGGCCAGCTGGACCGCCGGCAAGTAGGGTCGCGCGGCTCAGCCGGGCATCAGCCCTGCGGTGCCGCCGCCAGATCCGCCATCAACACCTCACGTTCTTCGGCATCGCTCACCTGATCTGCCAGCGCCAGGGCCGCCGCATGATGGCGCTGCGCATCTGCCGCCCGCCCTGCCGCGCGACAGGCCCGCGCCATGACTTCTTCGGCGCTGCCCGCCAGAAACGCCCCCAGCGCGCCATCCGCCGTCAGGTCCAGGGCGACCCGCGCATGAAACAGTGCCGGCTCGCCACGCCCCAGCACCGAATAGACACGGGCAATCTGCCACTCGCCAATCGCCCACTCACGCGGCCCGCCCGCCAACTGCCAATGCAGCCGCGACGCATGCGCAAGGTGGATCATCGACAGATCGTCATCCGTGCTGCGATCCGCCTTGTCCAGCAACGCCCAGACTTGATTGAAAAACCGTGCCGCCAAGTCCCGATCGTCATCCATCACCCGCCCTCCACCACCCGCAATGTCAGATTGATCCGCCCGCCCTGCGGCAACAGCGTTGACGTGCCATAGCTCAGCCGGTCCACGCCATGCCACGCCAGCCGCGCCGCACCGCCCATCACCACCACATCGCCCGAGCGCAGCCAGACACTTTGCGTGCCCTCAGCCCGATCTACCCCGCCGATCCGGAACAGCGCGTCATCGCCGATGGAGATCGACACCACCGGAAAGCTGAAATCGCCCTCATCCTTGTCCTGATGCAACCCCATCCGCGCCCCCTCACCATAGAAGTTGACCAGACAGCAATCCGGCCCCCGCTCCACCCCCGCGACCCGCCGCCACACCGCCAGCACCTCTTGCGGGATCGCCGGCCAGGCCATCCCCGCCGGATGCTGCGCCTGATAACGATAGCCGCGCCGGTCGGTGACCCAACCGAGCCGCCCCGCCGCCGTCATCCTGACCGACATCTGCCGCCCGCCCGGCGTGACCGGGTGATACAGCGGTGCCGCCGCCACCACCTTGCGCAACGCCGCGACCATCGCCAGTTGTTCGTCGCGGTCCAGCAGCCCGTCAAACAGCCGGAACCCGCGAATCTCCCGCCAGTCCGGCGATTTTCCGTCAACAACGTCATTTTTCATCATCTTCGCTCGGCATTCCCGTGCCGACCCTGCTTGCAGCACCCTTCCCCCCTCCTTATATACCCCGAGAAGCCGAACAAGGGTGTCTCTTTTGGCGTCCGACTGTTTGGTTCTCACTGGGATCGGGGTTGGATGCCTGAATGGGTCCACCCCTTAACATCGCCGAAGAAGAGGTAAAGCAGCATGGCTAAGATTATCGGTATCGACCTGGGAACCACCAACTCCTGCGTCGCGATCATGGACGGTGCGGCCCCCCGCATCATCGAAAACTCGGAAGGCGCCCGCACGACGCCCTCCATCGTCGCCTTCACGGAAAACGAGCGTCTGGTTGGACAAGCCGCCAAACGGCAGGCCGTCACCAACGCCTCCAACACCATCTTCGCCGTCAAACGCCTGATCGGCCGCCGCTATGACGATCCGATGATCGTCAAGGACCAGAAGCATCTGTCCTACAAGGTAGTCAACGGCGGCAATGGCGACGCCTGGGTCGAAGCGCGGTCCGAGAAATTCTCTCCCGCTCAGGTCTCGGCCATCGTCCTGCAGAAGATGAAGGAAACCGCCGAATCCTATCTGGGTGAGACCGTCACTCAGGCCGTCATCACCGTGCCGGCCTATTTCAACGACGCCCAGCGTCAGGCAACCAAGGACGCCGGCAAGATCGCTGGCCTTGAAGTGCTGCGGATCATCAACGAGCCGACAGCAGCTGCCCTGGCCTATGGTCTGGACAAGAAAGAAGCCAAAACCATCGCGGTCTATGACCTTGGTGGCGGTACCTTCGACATCACCATCCTCGAAATCGACGACGGCCTGTTCGAAGTCAAATCCACCAACGGCGATACCTTCCTTGGCGGTGAAGACTTCGACATGCGCATCGTCGAATATCTGGCGGGTGAATTCAAGAAAGAGCATGGCGTCGACCTGACGCTCGACAAGATGGCTCTGCAGCGCCTGAAAGAGGCGGCTGAAAAGGCCAAGATCGAACTGTCGAACTCTACCCAGACGGAAATCAACCAGCCGTTCATCTCGATGGACAAGAACACCGGGCAACCCCTGCACCTTGTCGTCAAGCTGACCCGCGCCAAGCTGGAATCGCTGGTCGATGACCTGATCAAGAAGTCGATCAAACCCTGTCAGGCCGCGCTCAAGGACGCCGGCATCTCGATCACCGACATCGACGAGGTTGTTCTCGTCGGCGGGATGACCCGGATGCCCCGCGTGATCGAGGAAGTGACCAAGTTCTTCGGCAAGGAACCCCACAAGGGCGTGAACCCTGACGAAGTCGTGGCCGCTGGTGCCGCCATTCAGGCCGGCGTTCTGCAAGGCGACGTCAAGGACGTGGTCCTGCTTGACGTGACCCCGCTGTCCTTGGGCATCGAAACCCTCGGGGGCGTGTTCACGCGTCTGATCGACCGCAACACCACGATCCCGACCAAGAAGTCGCAGATCTTCTCCACCGCCGAAGACAACCAGAACGCCGTGACCCTGCGCGTGTTCCAGGGCGAACGCGAGATGGCCGGCGACAACAAGATGCTCGGCCAGTTCAACCTTGAAAACATCCCGCCGGCCCCGCGTGGCATGCCGCAGATCGAAGTCACTTTTGACATCGATGCCAACGGCATCGTCAACGTCAAGGCCAAGGACAAGGGCACCAACAAGGAACAGGCGATCACCATTCAGGCTTCGGGTGGCCTGTCGGATGAAGACATCGAAAAGATGGTCAAGGACGCCGAAGCCAATGCCGAGGCTGACTAGTCCCGTCGCGAACTTGTGGAAACCAAGAATCAGGCCGAAAGCCTGCTGCACTCCACCAAGAAGTCGCTGGCCGAACATTCCGACAAGGTCGATCCCTCGACCGTTGAAGTGATCGAACTGGCCATGTCCGCGCTGGAAGACACCCTGAAGACCGAAGATGCCGGCAAGATCAAGGGCGGCATCCAGAACCTCACCGATGCCGCGATGAAGCTTGGCGAGGCGATCTACAAGGCCACCGCTGACCAGCAGGACGGCAAGGACGAAGACGCTCCGCGCGAAGTTGACGACGACATCGTCGATGCCGATTTCGAAGACCTCGGCAACAACAAGCGCAAGTAACCTTCCCGGATACCTTCAGGGCGGCCCCGTCACAGGGGTCGCCCGCTGGCGTTCAAGATCAAAGGTCCTGAGATGGCGAAACGCGACTTTTACGACGTGCTCGGGGTGGCAAAAGGCACCTCGGCAGATGACTTGAAAAAGGCCTATCGCGCCAAAGCCAAGGAACTGCACCCCGACCGCAATTCTGACAACCCCAACGCCGAGGCCCAGTTCAAAGAGGTGAACGAGGCTTACGACGTGCTCAAGGATGCCGACAAGAAGGCCGCCTATGACCGTTACGGCCACGCGGCGTTCGAAGGCGGCATGGGCGGTGCCCGTGGCGGCGCCGGCGGCGGTGGTGATTTCTCCTCGGCCTTTTCCGACGTGTTCGAGGATCTGTTCGGCGACTTCATGGGCCGGGGCGGCGGCGGTGGCCGCAGCCGGGCCCAGCGCGGCTCCGACCTGCGCTACAATCTGCGGGTCTCGCTGGAAGAAAGCTTCAAGGGCGTTCAGAAGACCATCAACGTGCCTTCGTCCGTGACCTGCGACACCTGTCGCGGCACCGGTGCCGAGGGCGGGTCCGAGCCCGTCACTTGCCCGACCTGCTCGGGCATGGGCAAGGTCCGCGCCCAACAAGGCTTCTTCACCGTCGAACGCACCTGCCCCACCTGCAACGGCGGTGGTCAGATCGTCAAGAACCCCTGCAAGGTCTGCCACGGTGCCGGCCGGATCGAGAAGGAACGCTCGCTCTCGGTCAACATTCCCGCTGGCGTCGAAACCGGCACCCGCATCCGTCTGGCTTCCGAAGGCGAAGCCGGGATGCGCGGCGGCCCGTCCGGCGACCTTTATATCTTTATCGAGGTCAAGGATCACCCGATCTTCCAGCGCGACGGCGTCAACCTGTTCTGCCGCGTGCCAGTGACGATCACCACCGCCGCTCTGGGGGGCGAGGTCGAGGTGCCGACCATCGACGGCGGCAAAAGCCGGGTCAAGGTGCCAGCCGGCGCCCAAACCGGCAAACAGATGCGTCTGCGCGCCAAGGGCATGCCCGCGCTGCGCGGTGGCGGCGTCGGTGACATGCTGATCGAAATGGCGGTGGAAACCCCGGTCAACCTGACCAGCCGCCAACGCGAGATCCTGCGCGAATTCGAACAGCTCAGCGCTGAAAACAACCCCGAAGGCTCCAGCTTCTTCACCAAGGTAAAGGGCTTCTGGGACGGCATGAAGGGTTGATTCCCCTTCGTTCGACCTGAAAAACCGCCGGGCAAAACCCCCGGCGGTTTTTCTTTGACCACCAGACCACCGCACGCCGCGTTAGCACCGCCCCACCCGTACAGGCTGTAGCGGCAATGTAGCGGATTTGTAGTGGGTTTGTAGGTCGCAATAATTTCCGAATCTGGCCTCGTTAACCTCGATTTGACGCCGATTCGCCGAGCGTTGTTAACCTTTTCTTCATTATATTCGTGCCAACCTCCGGCCATGACACAAAGCGGCTTTCACGAATCGAGAAGCCTTTTCCCGCCCACCGGCGATGAGGATGAGGCATCCTCTGCCGCCCTGCCCGACAAACTGCCGTCCTACATCGCCGACCACCGCAAACGCCTGCGCTCGCGCTTCATGGAAGGCGGCGCCACCGCGATGCCTGACTACGAACTCCTTGAATTGCTTCTGTTTCGTGCCATGCACCGCCAGGATGTCAAACCCCTCGCCCGTCTGCTGCTCGACACCTTTGGCGATTTCAATCGCGTGGTTTCGGCGGTCCCGGCCCGGCTGATGATGGTCAAGGGCGTCGGCGAAGCCGTTGTTCTCGAACTGAAACTGGTCGAGGCCGCCGCCCAGCGCCTGATGCGGGCCAAGGTATTGAATAGCCCGATCCTGACCTCATGGGACGCCCTGATCGACTATTGCCACACTGCAATGGCCCACCGCGAAACCGAACAATTCCGCATCCTGTTCCTGGACCGCAAAAACGTGCTGATCGCCGACGAAGAACAGGCCAAAGGCACCGTCGACCACGTCCCGGTCTACCCGCGGGAAGTGGTCAAACGTGCCCTCGAACTGAACGCCAGCGCCTTGATTCTGGTACATAATCACCCGTCCGGCGATCCCACACCATCAGAGGCGGACATCACAATGACCGCGCAAATTCAGGACGCCGCGCAGGTCCTGGGGATCACGCTGCACGACCATCTGATCATCGGAAAATCCCGCGAACTCAGCTTCCGGGCACAGGGTTATCTGTAGGGTTCGGCCCCTGAAATCCGCCTATCGTCCGACCTGGAACGCCGGCTTCACCCACAACTCCACCCTCCGGTTCAATTTGCGCCCCGCGGCCGTCTCATCACAAGCCATCGGCAGCGCCTCGCCAAACGCCTCGACCACCGGCAACTCGTCCTCCGGCATCCCAGGCACCAGGGCCTGCAGGCCGTTCAGCACGGCCTCCGCCCGGCTCTGCGACAGCGCCAGATTGGCTTTGACCGCGCCCGAGCCATCGGAAAACCCGGCCAATGTCAACGACTTGCCTTTGAACAGGCCGGCCTCCAGCATCTGTGCCAGATCGCTCAGGCTGTTCTTTGACGCAGCGTCCAGCGTCGTGGTGCCGCCGTCGAAACGGAAGGTCAGCGATAACCGGTCGGCCCCATCCATCGCCGCCACCAGCCGTTTCAGGTCATCCAGCGTCGTCTCCGACCCGGCACCCTTGATCGCATTGATCAACCGCAGGCCATCCGTCGTCATCGGCTGCTGCTCGGCCCGCCGGTCGATATAGCCGGCTCGCGCTATTGCCACCTGCGCCTCCGGGCTCGACAGAAACTCCAGAAACTCTCGCGCGACCAACGGCATACGGTGGCGCGGTGTCAGCAGAAACACCGGCAAGGTCAGCGGATAATCCTGTGCCTTGACGGCAAGCCGGGTCGGCAGCAGTGGAAAACCACAGCTGTCCGTCAGCGGCAACAGATGCGCCGGACCCAAAGCCGCCCGCTCGGTCACTGCAATCGCCCAAGGGTCCCTAGCCACCGCTTCGGCCAGCTCGGCCAGCGTGGTATGGGTGATAGTGGCCGTCACCTTGTGGCCCAGCCGCGCCGAAAGCGCCCGCTGCAGATCGGCACCCTCCGCCAGTCCATGAAGCACCAGCGGCATATCCGGCCCACCGACCCCGCTCCAGTTCTGCACCTCTCCCGACAGCACCCGCGCCAGATCTGTGGTCGAAATCTGCGGCAAGGGGTTGCCCGGCGCCATGATCGGCACCAACGCATCCAGCGCCACCGCCTGCGCCCCAAGGTCGGGCTCGGCGGCTGACGCCACCATCAACTGCGCCGCCCCGGTCAGAATCGCATCCCGCGCCGTCACCGGATCCGAGGCAGTGAACGACAATTCGGCCAAAATCTCGCCAGTCACCGGATCGGAAATCACTGCCGGCCCATCCGCCGTAGCCGCCGCAAAGCTCAGGCTCCGCGACTTGGCATAAGCGGCAAACAGCAGCGGCAGCAGGCTGCCCCCCGCATCCGCCGCGCCGATGAACCTGATCGTCGCCTTGGGGGCCGTCAGATCGGGGCAGGCCGGGCCGTCGCACGTCACGCCCTGACCATCGACCGTCAGCGGCCCATAGTTGGTCACGATGCGGAAAAACTCGCCGTCATAGCCCTGCAAGGTCCCGCTCAGGGACAATGACCCATCGCGCGAGGTCAAGGTGATGTCCTGCGCCCATGCGGCCTGACCAAACAGCAACGCGGCGAAAACCGCCGCGCCACCCGCAATAATCTTCATGAACGCCCACCTTTAGTTGGTGGCGATCTTCCTATCTGAAGCGAGATTGTTCAACACCAGAAAATCACCGATCCCTGAACAATCCGGCATCGCCAGCGTCAGGTCGGTAAAGGTGGTCTGGCCGCCCGAACTGGACATCGTCTCGCCCAGCAGGTCATGGCCGCAGGTCTGTTGAGTAACTGAGGCCTCAAGCATGACATTGATGTGGACAGCACTGTCAGCCGGGAAGGTATAGACCTGCGCCAGCAAGGGGTTTTCCACATTGGCGTCGCCAAGCACGGTCAGAAATCCGCCACCGCCATCGCCAGCCACCCCCGGATTGGTGGCCGAGATATCGCCGATCTGGCCGAAATCCGCGCCGTTTTCAAATCCATGCAGCAGAAATGCCGTTCCGCCCTGCCATTGTACGCCAAAGCGGCGTAGCGTCGCAGCCTCGGGAATTGCCAGTGCCGCATGGGCCTTGCTGCCGTCGCCGAAAAGCACATCGACCTGGCCATCAGGGGCCAGTGCCGGAACCGTCATTGCCAGGCGACCTTCGCCATCCAGCCTGCCGGTCACCGCCAACCCGTCATGGCGCAGCACGATCCGCTCCAACTTGTGACAGGGCGCCGTCAAGGTCGCGGCGATCAGGCCGGCGGGTTGCGCCTGCAGTCCAAGATCCACCAAGCACGTCTCTGCCACTATCGGGGCCGTCACTTCCGGCTGGGTAAGCGCGGGCGGGGATGGCATCACCGGGGCAGCTTCGATCAGGACCACCGGCACCTTCGGCGCTATCACGCTGCTGTCCGGCCCTGTGCCCGCCGACAATTGCACGATATCGACTGGAATCTTGCTGGTTGCCATCGCCACTGCTGCAGGCCTGTGCTGCGCCATCGACTGCACCAGATGACCGGCGGCCAAAGCGATCGCCACAACGGAGGTAAACCGGGCAATGCGCGGCACAGGCAAATTCTGAATTTTGGCAAATACCGACACAGGCGGACCCTCCAGCGCAATTCACAGGTAAGACCTGCGCCTGAATCCGGGCCGCCAAATGGCGCAAACAAGGAGTCTTGACCACAATGGCGGCACAAAGGTGGCACAAAGCCACCTTCGCCGGGCCAATTACCCAAGTCTGTCGCGATTAAGCGATTTTCCCGTGACAATGCTTGAATTTCTGACCCGAACCGCAGGGGCAGATGTCGTTGCGTGACGGATTGCCCCAAGTAGTGGGATCCGATTCGACGAAACCGGCCCGTGGGGCGCTTGCCTCCATGACAGGCGCGGCGATCAGTGGGGCCGCGGGCTCTTCCGGCGCCGCTGTTTTGTCGTCGGCTGCAGCAGCGGGTGCTTGAGGCGCGGCCACCGGGGTGACGGACCCCTCGGCCTTCTGCTGCGCCAGCATTTGCGCCATCATGTTCTGCTGCTCTTCTGCCGTCAGTGGCCTGACCAGCGACAGCTTCTGCGTGACCTCCTGGCGCAACGAATTCAACATGTGTTCGAAGAGCGTGAACGCTTCGTTCTTGTATTCGTTCAGCGGGTCCCGCTGGGCATAGCCACGAAAGCCGACGACGGTGCGCAAATGTTCCAGTGTCACCAGATGCTCGCGCCATTTGGCGTCGATGGTCTGCAACAGCAGCTGCTTTTCGATCGAGCGCATGGTGTCAGGCCCGAAGGCCTCCAGCTTGGCTGCCATCAATGTGTCGCTTTCGGCGACCAGTCGTTCACGCACCACCGATTGGTCCACGCCTTCCTCGGCCGCCCAATTGATGATTGGCAAGTCCATGCCCATCTTTTCAATCACCGCAGCGTACAGGCCCGGGGCGTCCCAATGGTCGGCATAGGTCTTGGGCGGCAAATAGATGTCAACCAGATCCTCGGCCACCTGATGGCGCATGTCCTCGACAATCTCACCCAGATCCTCGGCTTCCATGATTTCCAGCCGCTGGCCAAAGATCGCCTTGCGCTGGTCGTTCATCACGTCGTCGAACTTCAAGAGCTGCTTGCGGATATCGAAGTTGCGGCCTTCAACCTTGGCCTGCGCCCGTTCCAGCGATTTGTTGACCC
>JBDTQR010000002.1:0-63631 GCA_039932095.1 bacterium
TGACGATGGCACCATCGGGGCGGCGCTCCGGGCGCGGCGCGGCGTCTGATCCGGCGTCAGGCGACGAGGATTTCGAACGCCAGCCAAGTCGAGCTGGTGACATGGCCCAGCGCAAGCATGTCCAGACCAAAATCCACCGCCACAAAGCCCGCCCGCAGGACCGCCTGGGTCGCATCCACCTCAGCCGCGGTCATCGCAATCTGCCAGGGCGTGGTGCGATCAGCGGGGGCATCGGTGGTTTCGAAAATGTCGGCCATGATTGCTCCACGCGAAGGCGCAATGAAAGCATATTGGCCACGCAAATGATCATGCCCGTGAAGGCACCTCAACGCTGGCAGCACAGCGCGACAATCCGGAATTTATCCGCTGTCTGCGCCTCAACCTGACAGCGTCATACCCACCTGGCGTCACGAAATCACGATTTGGCTCGCCAAGCCTGCGGTAGAGGAAATGTGCATCAGGGTCAGTTGATCCGCCCCGAAGTCCAGCACCAGATCGCCCCCCACCGCATGGGCGAACTGGTTCAGCATCTGGGTCTTGGTCAGATTGACGCCGCCCCACAGATCGGTGGTCAGACTCAGGAAATCCTGCGACAAGTTGAAATCGGTGATCTTGTCATGGCCATAGCCTGCGACGAACACGAAACCATCTGCCCCGCCATTGCCGCTCATCACATCATTGCCGCCTTCGCCGACCAGAAAATCAACCCCCTTGCCGCCCTTCAGCCGGTTATTCAACTCGTTGCCAAAGATCGTGTCGCTGCCGCGTCCGCCAATCGCATTCTCGATCTCGGCCCCCAGGGCAATCGACAGATTGCCCTTGAAGCCGCCAACATCGGAAAACTGGCCCTGGTTCAGGTCGATCCGCTGATCCTTGCCAAAGCCCGACAGGTTCAGTGTGTCGGTGCCCGCCCCGTCCCAGATGCACAGCAGCGGGTCCTTGTTGACCTTGAAATCATAGGCCCCGCCGATGGTCGAACGGAAGCCGTAGGTGTCATTGCCCGCCCTGGTTCCAAAGTTCGCACCATACATCTGCTGCAACGCAAAGATGTCATCCAGCATCAGCGTGTCACAATGCGATTTCGGTGCCTTGGCCTCGGTGTCGGTGGCGTCGAAATAGCTCATCACCGTGTATTGGTTGCTGTCCTCGACGAACTGGGCGCTGTTCTGGTAGGTGATGCTGACCCCCGGCGCGGCGTTATAATCGCCCGGATGCGCCAACCCCATCGCATGGCCCAATTCGTGCAGAAACACCCAGTTGTCATAGCTGCCAACCGGAATGTTGGTCCTGCTGACGCTGTCATTGTTGATCCACAGATCGCCCGCAACCTTGTTCGCCGCCATGCTGCCGGGAAACTGGGCATAGGCTCCGGCCCCATCCGTCGTGCTGGTATAGGCCCCGACCAGAATGGTCGCAGAGTTGGTTGTGCCGCCTGGATTGACCTGCTCGAACGTCAGATTGGCCACGTCGGAATAATTGCCAAGCGCCCGTACCGTTGCAGCAATCTGTGCGTCGGTCAAAACCGAGAACGGTGCGGCATGGCCACTGGCATCCTCTGCAGGACCAGAGGCTCGCACCCCCCAGGTCAGCGTCACCGACGTGCCCGGCGTATCGACCCAGGCCGAACCGGGACGGTACAGCACCGCTCCCGCCATCTCGATGCCATAGCTCGGACGGTCGCCCTCGGTCGCGACCAGCCCGTAGACACCATCGCCGATCGAGGACAGCGCCTTGACCTCGATGTAATAGGTGCCCGAGGTGGTGGCAGTATAGGACAGATCGGCGAACAGCCCCGGCCCGCCATCATCATTCTGCGCCAGCAGACTGCCGTTGGCGGCATGCAGCTTCAACAACGGATCGGTCAGACCCGTCGCCTGTGATTCCATCCCGACCGCGCCAAAACTGTAGGTCTTGCCGGCTTCCAGCGTCACCGCGATCCAGTCACTGGTGCCCTGATCCAGCAGACCAAAGAACTCATCCCCCGGCAGCATGGCATATAGGGTCGAGGTGTTGGCAGAGGCGTCATCGGTTTCAATAATTCTGGTCATGCTAGGCTCCGGGTTCAAAAGTAGTGTCTCGTCCCAAATCGGACCTTCGCCCCCACATCCCGGTCCATTAGCCGCAATATTGGCCTTCTTGCCAAGCCATATTCGCGTGGTCGGTCGCAAAGGATTTCACTACATCCAACTCAACCCAGGATAGCAAATCGTCGCCGCGTCATCTGCCCTACAGTGATTGACCGAAACCGGGCCGCATGATCATGTGCGCGGACTTGCCCCGCCAATCCTTTCCCTGCCTTTTCAACTTCAGGAGAGACGAATGTCTACGATTATCGAAGGCATCGACGCTGCACCGAATGCCTCCACCAGCTATGCCATGTCAGCCGGCGATGACTTCTATGGCACACTTGATGCAAAATCCAGCGACTGGATTGCCGTAACCCTGACCGCCGGGACCACCTACAGCTTTGGCGCGGTGGGTCTGGGCAGCAAGGGCTCCGGCCTGACCGATCCGCTCTTGGTGCTGCACGACGCCGACGGCAACCTTATCGCGCTCAATGACAACGGCGGTCCCGGCAAATTCGCCACAATCACCACGTCGGTGACAACCGCCGGCACCTATTATGTCGAAGTCTCCAGCCTCACCGCCAGCGGTGACTACGGTCTGGTGATGACCGAGGGCGAAAAACCCAACTTTGGTGTCGAGATGGGGGCGGCGATCCTGTACCGCCCCAGCGTCACCTGGGCCGATGCGCCGAGCAGCCCGGCCACCGTGACCTGGGGCATTCGCAGCGAAGGTCTGACCACCGACGCCAGCGGCAATGCTGCGCCATTCTACCAACTGACCGCCGCCCAGATCGCCGTCGCCAAGGCAGCACTGGGCAATTACTCCGACATCGCCAACATTAGCTTCGTCCAGCTGAACCCCGGCGGCACCTCCAACGACGCCACCATCCTGATGGGGGCCTACAAGTCCAAACATGACGGTGCGGGGGCCTTTGCCTACTATCCCGACAAGATCGCTCCCAATGCCCATTCCGGCGATCTCTGGCTCAATGACCAATATGTCGACCGCTCCGACCTGCCGATTGGCAGCTACAGCTATTTCGTTTTCCTTCACGAGCTTGGCCACGCCATGGGCCTCGCCCATCCCGGCGACTACAACGCCGCCCCCGGCGTCCGCATCACCTTCGACAACTCGGCCCAATTCGCTCAGGACAGCGAGCAATATACGGTGATGAGCTATTTTCACGCCCGCGCCACCGAACCGGGCGCGCCGAAGAGCTATGCCGATACCTTGATGATGTACGACATCTACGCCGTGCAACAGATTTACGGCGTCAACCACAACACCCGCGCCGGCGACGACACCTACGGCTTTCACGCCACCGTCGGAGGTGCCTATGACTTCACCGTCAACAAGGACCCGCTGCTGTGCATCTGGGACGGCGGTGGCACCGACATGCTGGACCTGTCTGGCTTCAAGAAAGATCAGCGGATCACCCTGCAGGACGGGGTGTTTTCCGATGTGGCCGGCTTCAAGGGCAACCTGTCGATCGCGATTGGTGCGGTGATCGAAAACGCTGCAGGCGGCATGGGGGCCGATGACATCACCGGCAACGCCGCCGACAATGTGCTGAAGGGCGGCAAAGGCGCCGACACCTTCCATGCCACCGGCGGCAATGACCATTTTGTCGGCAACGCCGGGGCCGATACCTTTGCCTTCACCGCAGGTTTCGGCACCGACCAGATCAACGATTTCAACCTGAGCCGTGATCACCTGCTGCTCGACGCATCGATCTGGGGCGGCGCGGCCAAGACGGCGGCACAGGTCATCGCCGACTACGCCACCGTAATCGAGGGCAATCTGGTGCTGGATTTCGGCCTCAGCGAGGTGGTCTTCAAACACATCGCCTCGGCCGATGGTCTGGAAAGCCAGATCCTGTTCGCCTGACGCCAAGCAAAAGGCCGGCGCAATCTGCGCCGGCCCTCCCCGCCCAATGGGGCAATCTACTTGTCGTCGTCTTCATCATCGTCATCTTCCGCATTCGGCAGATTGAAGAAGCTTTCCGCGTCCGAGAAATCCGCAGGCTTGCTTTCACGGGCCTTTTCTTCCCGGGCATCGCGGGTGAACGCTTCCAGCCCCGACGGAATCTTTGGCTCATCCGACATGCCCAGCGATTGCTCGGTCGACACCAGCTTGCGCCGCTCGTCATCCGACATAACCGAGCCTTCCGCCGCCTTCTTGCGCGCCGCCGCCTGCACCACGGCGTCCAGCTCCGACTGCTTGCACAGACCCAGAGCCACCGGGTCGATCGGGGTGATCTGGCTGATGTTCCAATGGGTCCGCTCGCGGATCGACTGGATGGTCGGCTTGGTGGTACCGACCAGCTTGCCCACCGCGCCATCCGACAATTCCGGGTGGAACTTCACCAGCCACAGGATCGCCGCCGGACGATCCTGCCGCTTGGACAGCGGCGTATAACGCGGCCCGCGGCGCTTTTCCTCACCCACCGCCGACTGAATGAACTTCAGCTTCAGCTTGTACAACGGGTCCTTCTGACCGCGCTCGATCTCGATCGGGTCCAGCTGGTTGTTGCTGACCGGGTCAAAGCCCTTGACCCCGGTCGCCACATCGCCATCCGCAATGCCCTGCACTTCCAGCTCATGCATGCCGCAGAAATCGGCAATCTGGCGAAAACTCAGCGTGGTGTTGTCAACCAGCCAGACGGCGGTCGCCTTGGACATCAGCGGTTTGGACATCGGATCACTCCTTTACAAATCTCTCTCAGGCCGGGAAAACGGCTGCGACCTTGATCGCGGTAGTTTCGTTTTCGGGGAAGTTGGCTGTCTATAGTGCCGTTTTGCGCCAAGGGAAAGTGTAAATGCATCTGCTCCGGTTGCTGTTGTTGACTGTTTTCGCTGCCCTGCCGGCCCATGCACAAAGCGATCCGGCCGGAAAGTTCGATTACTATGTCCTGTCGCTCAGCTGGTCATCCAACTGGTGCAGCCTGACCGGCGACGCCCGCCACGATCCGCAATGCGATCCGGGTCGCGGCCTGACCTTCATCGCCCACGGCCTCTGGCCACAATACGAACACGGCTACCCCTCCGATTGCCGGACCACCGCCTCCGACCCGTCCCGCGCCGACACCGCCGCACTGGCCGACATCATGGGGGGCGCGGGCGTCGCGTTTCACGAATGGCAAAAACACGGCCGCTGTTCCGGCCTGTCGTCACAGGACTACTACAAGACCCTGCGCCGGGCCTACATGTCTGTCACCATCCCGCCGGTTTTCGCCCGGATCAACAAGGACCTGCACGTCGACGCCTCGGTCATTCAGGATGCTTTCCTTGAAAGGAACCCTCAGCTTTCCGCCGATCAGATCACCGTCACTTGCACCTCCGGCATGATTCAAGAGGTTCGCATCTGCCTGACCAAAGACCTGTCACCGCGCATCTGTGGCCCCGACGTGATCCACGACTGTAACTTGTCTGACGCCGAACTGGACGCCGTCCGCTAGGATGCCCCTGCAACGGGCAGCGCACGGGCGGGCCAGTTGACCGGTCTTCGACGGGCCTGTCGTTGAAATTTGGCAACGTTGGCCGCCATTTAGTCACGCCAGTAAAATTCCCGTTAAGAATTGGAAACAATCGTGGCAGACTGGCCATGACTGCGGACAAGCAGGCAACACCGGCGCCGAAAAGGCCGCCAAGCAAGGGACAGGGAAATGTTAAAAGAGTTCAAGGAATTTATCTCCAAGGGCAATGTGATGGACCTCGCGGTCGGTATCATCATCGGTGCCGCTTTCACCGCCATCGTCGGCTCCTTGGTGAATGACCTGATCAATCCGATCATCGGCCTCATCCTTGGCGGCATCAATTTCTCCGACATGTTCATCGACCTGTCGGGCACGAATCCTGCCTCGTTGCAGGCCGCCAAGGACTCTGGCGCCGCCGTGTTCGCCTATGGCTCGTTCATCACCGCCGTGATCAACTTCCTGATCATCGCCTGGGTGGTGTTCATGCTGGTCAAGGCAATGAACCGGCTGATGCCGAAAGCCCCGCCGGCGCCCGCTCCGCCGCCCGGCCCGACCGAACTGGACGTGCTGAAGGAAATCCTTGTCGCCGTGAAACAATAACCGCAACAGGCCCCCGCATCGCCGGGGGCCTTTCGCGTCACGCCGCCAACGGCCTCGGTCGCAGATCCAGCCACCACAGCCGGCAGATCGTCAGAATAATCAGCGGCGAGAGGTTCACCACCGCCCCGCCGACCTCATGTCAGCCGTGCAGCGACGCCCGTGCAACAGCGCCAGCATCGTCGCCGTTTTGTTGCCGGTGATACGCCGGCCCCCGCGTTTCCGTCGCAACCGGGGTCAGCTTTGGTTTCGCCTAAGCCCTGCCACATGAAATCATTGTTTTCTGCAACCGACACCGCCGCTAGACCCTGACCTGACCCAGCCACAGGACAGAGCCATGCAGCGCGAAAAGATCGAGACCCTCATCATCGGCGGCGGCCAGGCCGGCCTCGCGCTCAGCGCCCATCTCGCCAGCCGCGGGGCCGAGCATCTGATCCTCGAACGCCACCGCATCGCCGAACGCTGGCGGTCCGAACGCTGGGACTCGCTGGTCGCCAATGGTCCGGCGTGGCACGACCGCTTTCCGATCCTGACCTTCGACGACATCCCGCCCGAAAGCTTTGCCCCGCGCGACCGCATCGTGCGCTATTTCGAAACCGTCGCCCGTCAGATCAACGCCCCCATCCGCACCGGCGTCAACGTCACTCGCCTGACCCGCACTGTCGCAGGCGACGGCTTCATCGCCGAAACCCCGGCTGGCGAGATCGAGGCCCGAAATGTCGTCGCCGCCACCGGCCCGTTCCAGAAACCGCTGATCCCCACCGTGGTGCCCGCCGACACCGGCATCACCCAGATGCATTCCAACGCCTACCGCAACCCCGGCCAACTCCCCGCCGGGGCCGTGCTGGTCGTCGGTGCCGGCTCCTCCGGCGCTCAGATCGCCGATGAGCTGACCCGCTCTGGTCGCAAAGTGTTCCTCTCGGTCGGACCGCACGACAGACCACCGCGCGCCTACCGTGGCCAGGATTTCTGCTGGTGGCTCGGCGCGCTCGGCCAATGGGACGCCAAGACCCGTGAGCCCGGGATGGAACATGTCACCATCGCCGTCAGCGGTGCTTACGGCGGCCACACCGTGGATTTCCGCGACCTCGCCGCTGCTGGCATTACATTGCTCGGTCGCACCGGCGCCTATGCCGACGGCGTGTTGCAGGTCGCAGCCGACCTCGCCCGGAACATCCACAACGGTGACACCAACTACCTGAACACCCTGAAAACCGCCGACGCCTATGCCACGGCCAACCACCTCGACCTGCCACCCGAACCCGACGCCCATCTGATCGGCCCCGACCCCGATTGCGTGACCAACCCGCTAAGCCAGCTGAACCTCGCCGCCGAGGGCATCACCTCGATCATCTGGGCCACCGGCTTCACCCTCGATTTCGGCTGGCTCCAGGTCCCGGCCTTCGACGCCAAAGGCCGCCCCGACCACGACCGTGGCATCTCCACCGTCCCCGGCCTCTACTTCCTCGGCCTGCCCTGGCTCTCCCGCCGCGCCTCGCCGTTCATCTGGGGCGCATGGAGCGACGCCGAGTATCTGGCCAACCACATCACCGGGCGGCGCTAGATCTCCAGTCCACAGGCCCGCCGGATCGCCACCTGCACCGGCGACGGCGGCAGGGCCGGATCGAACGCCCCAACCGGCAGCAGCGGCGGCTGAGCCATGAATCGCGGCGCCGTCCCCCGATGGGCCTGCGCCGCATGCACCAGAAACGGATGGCACAGATACACCGTCCCCGCTGCCCCCACGGCCTGCACCTCCCGGCATCCGCCGGTCGAGGCAAAGCCGCCGGCCGACAGCTCTCGCAGTGTCGTCCCGGCCATGCCATGCGGCAACAACTCCTGCGCGATGGTCAGATGCGACCCCACTCGAATCCGGGTCGGCGCGTCCTCAGGCCCGACATCAGAGAGCAGAAACAGCATCAACAGCGCCCGGCCCTGGCTGACCACATTCACCCGCCAGTCCATGAAATCCGGCGCCTCGGTGCCAAAGCTGGCATCGATATGCCAGCCATCGTCCCCCGGCGCGACGGGCGACGGAAACCGGATCGGGAATGTCCCCAACCCCTGCGGCCTCTGCCACCGCCCAGCTCCAACCAACCGATCATAGGCCGCGTGCAATACGGCCGTGTTGCCCGCCGCAACAAATGGCGGTGTCGCCATCGCCGCGACCCGGACCACAGGTTGTGTCCATCCCGCAGGATTGTCAGGCGACAGGCCGATGGCGGCCCACAACTGCCCCCGGCAGGCTCCGGCAATTTCGGCCGGGAAAGCGCCGTCGATCCTGACATAGCCGTCTGCAATGAAACTCTGAACCTGACCTTCCGTCAGGCAAGCTTCTGATGAATTTGACATGGGTAAATCCCCATCCGGCCGCGGCTAAGCCCGGCCCAATCTGATTCGTGCTGCGCCGTGGCACAGCGGCGACACGCGGCCGCTCAGATCAGGGGAAAGAAGATCGACATGAACATGATGGCCCGATCATACCCCATTTGGGCAACCTGACAAGACCCGGCACACGGGCAAAAGAAAAGGGCGATCCCGCCGGACCGCCCCCCAATGCCTCACTCGGAAGCGATCTCAGATTGCCAAAGCCTCCACCGCCGAAATCGTCGGCAACCCCAGCGCCACCCCAACCGCCGCATAGGTCAGCTTGCCGGCATGGGTGTTCAGCCCGGCCAGCAAATGCTTGTCATCCTTGCAGGCCTGTTTCCAGCCCTTGTCGGCCAGCGCCAGCATGAACGGCATGGTCGCATTGCCCAAAGCAATGGTCGAGGTCCGCGCCACCGCTCCCGGCATGTTGGCCACGCAGTAATGCATGATGCCGTCAACTTCATAGACCGGGTCCTGATGCGTCGTCGCATGACTGGTCTCAAAGCAACCGCCCTGATCAATCGCCACATCGACCAGCGCCGCCCCAGGTTTCAACTCCTTTAACTGCGCCCGCGAAATCAGCTTCGGCGCCGCAGCCCCTGGGATCAGCACCGCGCCGATGATCATGTCGGCCTGGCGGGCCAACTCGATCGTCGTCGCCGCATCGGAATAGCCCGACTTGAACACGCCGCCGAACACGTCATCCAGATAACGCAGCCGGTTGACCGACCGGTCCAGCACCGTCACATCCGCGCCCATCCCGGCTGCGATCTTGGCCGCATGGGTGCCAACCACCCCGCCACCGATCACCAGAACCTTGGCCGGCAGCACCCCGGGCACCCCGCCCAGGAGCACACCGCGACCACCATTGGCCTTTTGCAAGGTCCATGCCCCGACCTGCGGTGCCAACCGCCCCGCCACTTCCGACATGGGCGCCAGCAGCGGCAGCCCGCCCCGGTCATCCGTCACCGTCTCATAGGCAATTGCCGTCACACCCGATTTCAGAAGATCCGCCGTCTGCGCCGGGTCGGGCGCCAGATGCAGATAGGTGAACAGGATCTGCCCCTGCCGCAGCCGCGCCCGCTCCACAGGTTGCGGCTCCTTGACCTTCACGATCATCTCGGCCCAAGCGAATACCTCCGCCGCTGTCGCCAGAATTTGCGCTCCTGCCGCAAGATAATCGGCATCGACAAACCCCGAACCGATACCAGCCCCGGTCTCAACCGCTACCGCATGACCACGGTTCACCGCCTCGCGCACCGCATTGGGCGTCATCCCCACGCGGAATTCCTGCGGCTTGATCTCTTTCGGGCAACCAATTTTCATGTGCGACTCCTGTCGGGCAACGCTGTTCTGCTGCCTCATCGTCGGCCATTCCACCGGCAAATGCTTTGAAAGTTGCGTGACGCGCCAGAGAAATCTTGGTAAGGATTTACGCGAAATGCCGAAGAAATCGAAGAAATCACCATGACGCTGGAATTGGACGCAACCGACCGCCGCATACTGGGCGTCTTGCAGAAAGACGCCCGCATCACCAATGCCGTGCTCTCCGAACAGGTCAACCTGTCACCTTCCGCCTGCCACCGCCGGGTTCAAAGACTGGAACAGGACGGTTTCATCGCCGCCTATGTCGCCCTGCTGAACGCCCGCAAGATGGGCCGCCCCACCACCGTCTTTGTCGAGATTACTCTGCAATCGCAGGCCGAAGACCTGCTGGACGCCTTCGAACGCGAGGTCGCCCGCATCCCCGACATCCTCGAATGTCACCTGATGGCCGGCACCGCCGATTACCTGATCAAGATCATCGCCGAAGATACCGAGGATTTCGCCCGCATCCACCGCCGCTTCCTGTCGCGCCTGCCCGGCGTGCGCCAGATGCAGACCAGCTTCGCGCTCCGGACGGTCGTGCAGACCACCGCCCTGTCGGTCTGACCAGCCACCAGCCGCCCTTTACGCCACCTGATCCACCACCTCGTCGGTCCAGACGGTAAAGTTCTGCAACACATGCTGGCCAAAGCTGTGCATCAACGGCACATCCGCCGCATCCCGGCCATAAGCCACCACGATCCGCCCGATCCTGGGCTTGTTGTTGCGCGGATCAAAGGTATGCCACGCCCCGTCCAGATAAACCTGCATCCAGGCGGCAAAATCCATCGGCCCGGTCACCGGCACGCCAATATCGCCCAGATAGCCATTCACATAGCGGGTCGGGATGTTCATGCAGCGGCACAGGGCAATCGCCAGATGGGCAAAATCCCGGCACACCCCGGTCGCCTCCTGCCACGCCTCGAACGCCGTCCGCGTCGCCCTGGCGTTCATGTAATTGAACCGGATGTGATTGTGGACAAAGTCGCAGATCGCCTGCACCCGCGCATGGCCCGGCGTCACCGTGCCGAACATGTCCCACGCCATCTGGCTCAACCGGTCGGTCTCGCAATACCGGCTGCCCAGCAGATAGACCAGCACCTCATCCGGCAGCTCGGCCACCGGGGTTTCCTGCAACCACGGCTGCACCGGATCGGGCTGATCCGAGGTGAAGACCGTATTGTCATCCCGGATCCGGAACAGCCCCGCCGGGGCGACAAAGCGCCGGCAGGTGTTGCCGAACATGTCGCGGTACGACGAGGTCGGCACCGAAGGGTCGGTCACGATTCCCGCCTGCCTGCGCATGTCATCCCGCCGGTCATCCCGCGCCGACATCATGCAGATCATCGGCGTATCCTGCATGCAGGACACCGTGATGTCGTAACCATATCGGATCAGCATAAGTATCCTTTCTTCGGTGCGCGCCGCACCCTCATCCAATCCTAGGCAGAACACCCGCCCAGTGTCGCAATATTTCGCAGAATTTCTGTCCATTCCGCAAAGCGCCCAACAATTGGGCAGATATCTTCCCGACAGGTCACCATTCCACCGGTGGTCCCGCCACGACGCCCAACCGGTCCGCCCGGCTGTCCAGTCTGCAAGCCAACGCCGCAATACCGCTTTGGTTCCCGCCAAAATGGCGCTGCACTACTGTGCCGCCCGGATCCCGGCAATCATCGCATCCAGCAGATGGATCAGATCGCCGCTCCGGTCCACCGCCGCCCCGGCAATGATCAGCGCCGGGTGGTTGAAACCTTGCGTCGCATCCTGCAACAGCTGCGCCTGCGCCACGCCGCCCAACCCGGCCTCGCCCAGCAACTCGGTCAACCGCGCCCGCATCTTGGCGATATGGCGGCGCAGAAACACCTTCTCGGTCGTGGCCGCCAGACTGTAGGCCCGGTACGGCTCCGGGTCCGCCAGTGCCCGCGCCCGCTTTTCGACATAGCGCTGCACGAACCACTGCTTCAACCGCGCCTCGGGATCGGTCATCTCTGCCAGCCGCGCCTCCACCACCGCCTCCAGATGGGTCAGCCAGCGGTCAGTTGCCGCATCCAGCAAAGCCTCCTTGTCGGTGAAATAGGCATAGAGCGCCGCATGACTGACACCCATCGCCTTGGCGACGCCGGCCAGCCGCACCTTCTCCACACCCTGCACGCGGATCTGCTGAAGCGCCACTTCCAACGCCTTGTCGCGCAGATCGTCAGGGCTAAGCCCGGTTTTCGGCACGGCACCCCCCCTTGACCTCGGCCTCTGGTTACATTATCTACTTTTCGTAACAAAGCCGCGACATCCGGCTCAGACATCAGACCGCAACCCCCGCCAAAGCGCAACCTCCCAAAGGAAATTCCCGATGCCCAGCCATCCCGTCGGCACCGCCGGCCGTTTCACCTTTCCCGGCAGTCAGATCAGCGTCAACCGCATGGGCTACGGCGCCATGCAACTCGCCGGCCCCCATGTCTTTGGCCCGCCGCGCGACCCCGACGAAGCCGTCGCCGTCCTGCGTGAGGCTGTCGCCTCCGGCATCGACCATATCGACACCTCGGATTTCTACGGCCCCCATGTCACCAACCAACTGATCCGTCAGGCGCTGCACCCTTATCCCGCCAATCTGACCCTTGTCACCAAGATCGGTGCCAAGCGCGACGCCAAAGGTGCATGGCTCCATGATCTGACCGCGGATTTCCTGCGCCGCTCGGTCGAAGACAACCTGACCCGGCTCGGCCTGACCCGGATGGCGGTGGTCAATCTGCGGATCTCCGGCCCCGGCGACGATGTCAGCGCCCCGATGCAGACGATGGCCAGGCTGCAGGACGAAGGGCTCATCGCCCATATCGGCATCTCCACCGTCACCATGGACCAACTGAACACCGCCCGCGCCATAGCCCCCATCGTCACCGTGCAGAACCATTACAACCTGGTCCACCGCACCGACGACGCGATGATCGATGCCCTCGCCGCCGACGGCATCTCTTATGTCCCGTATTTCCCGCTCGGCGGCTTCTCCCCACTGCAATCGGCCGGCCTCGCCCAGGTTGCCAAAGACCTCGCCACGACCCCGCAACAGGTCGCCCTCGCCTGGCTCCTGCAACGCAGCCCCAACATCCTCTTGATCCCCGGCACCTCGTCGCGCGCCCATCTGCGCGAAAACCTCGCCGCCGAACGCCTTGTGCTGCCGCCCAACCACCTCGCCACCCTCAACGCCTTGGCCGGCCCCACAAACCCCTAAGATGAACCTAAAATTTGCGCCCTACATATTGGCGCAAATACCCCACGGGGGCGCATCCGGGCCTGCCCGGATGCGTCGGGGGTGTGAAACCCCCGTCCCGCCCCCCCTCATGCAAGCCGGTAAACCGAGACATGCTGGCGCGAACCCGCCGAAAACGCCGTCCCGATCCAGTCCTCGTCGCGGCTTTCCAGCACAAACCCCGCCAGTTCCGCCATCAGGTCAAGCTCTGACGGCCAGACATAGCGGTGCGGCGACCTGAACAACCCGGCCGACCTGCCCGGACCAAACCGCATATGATGCGACACCAGACGCTGCGCCACCACATCGACCGTGTCGACCAGCAGATAACCCGGCTCGCTCACCCCAACCGTGGCCTGCGGTCCGGCCGGATGGGGCAGCACCGGCACCCACAACTCGATGACAAACCGCCCACCCGGCCGCAGATGCCGGGCCGCATTGCGAAAACACGCCACCTGCTCGGCCTGGCTCAGAAGATTGGAAATCCCGTTGAACACCAGATAGACCAGCGCAAATGCCCCCGGCACAACCACCGTCGCCATGTCTCCCAGCGCCACCGGCAGGCGCTCGGCATCCACCTTGGTCCGCAACTGGTCAAGCATCGGAGCGGCCAACTCGATGCCGCTGACCGCCACCCCCGCCGCCAGCAGCGGCAAAGCCACCCGCCCGGTGCCAATCGCAAACTCCAGCGCCCGCCCGTCCCCTGCCAGCGCCGCCAAACGCGCCACGACCGGGTCCAACACCTCCGCAGCAAACATGCCGCTGCCCGGCGTGTCATACGCCGCCGCCGCGTCCTCGTCCCAAATCTCGCTGTGATCCACCCCGCCCCCCTGGAAAACCGAATCGCCACATTATGGTTAACGCCGCCCTCTCACGCCAAACCCGGAAAATCCCATAGCGGCATTGTAGGCGGTTTGTAGCAGTCTTGTAGGTCGCAGGATTTCGGTTGACCCCCGGATTAACCCAACGCCCCCAATGCCTTGCCTTGAATGTAAAAATGAAAAACCCCCGGCCTCGCGGACGGGGGTCAATCGGGTGAGGATCGCTCCTCCAGTGTCGCTCGGAACGTCTTACATTCCGCCTTCGCGTTGAAGCTTCTTCCGGGCGAGTTTCCTCGCGCGGCGCACGGCTTCAGCTTGTTCGCGGGCTTTCTTGACGGAGGGTTTCTCGAAATGCTGCTTGAGCTTCATTTCGCGGAAAACGCCTTCGCGCTGCAGCTTTTTCTTCAAAGCGCGCAAAGCCTGTTCGACGTTATTGTCGCGGACGCTGACCTGCATGTGGTTGTCACCACCTTCCTAAGTTAGAGTTGCACTATATGTGCAGGCTCGCGGCCCATAGCAAAGCCCGGCCGCTTTGTCTACCAAGGACGCAGAAAGGACCGAAATGGACCCCGAAACCACGATGGACGCCGCCAAATCGCGGATATTGCAGGCCGCTTTGCCGCATGTCGCTTTCGACGGCTGGTCCGAGGCGACGCTACAGGCCGCGATGACCGATTCGCAGACCTCCCCCGGCTTGGCGCGCGCGCTCTACCCGCGCGGCGGCGTCGACCTCGCCCTTGCCTACCATGCGCTGGGTGACGCGCAAATGCTTGAAGCGCTTGGTAAAACCGACCTGACCACCCTGCGCTTCCGCGACCGGATCGCCACCGCTGTCAAGCTGCGCCTTGCCGGTGCCGACCGCGAATTGGTCCGCCGGGGCTCCACCCTGTTCGCCCTGCCGCAACACGCCGCCGACGGCACGCGGGCGATCTGGGCCACCGCCGACAAGATCTGGACCATCCTCGGCGACACCTCGACTGACCTCAACTGGTACACCAAACGCGCCACCCTCTCGGCCGTCTATGCCAGCACTGTGCTCTACTGGCTCGGTGACGACAGCCCCGATCATCAGGCCACCTGGAATTTCCTCGACCGCCGCATCGAAAATGTGATGAGCTTTGAAAAAGCCAAGGCAGGATTTCGGGAAAATCCTCTGGGAAAGGCGCTTTTGGCCGGTCCTCTGAAGATTCTGGAAAGAGTCCATGCCCCACAAAGACCGGGCGACCTGCCCGGCCACAGCCACTGAAAGCGCCCCGCCATGACCCTTCTGAACGCCATGCTCGCGATGGAAATCTCCAGCCCCGGTGCGCCGGATGTGCTGAAGCCCTGCTCGGTGCCAGTACCGGTGCCGGGCCATGGCCAGATCATCATTCGCGTCGCCTATGCCGGGGTGAACCGCCCTGACGCCCTGCAACGCATGGGTGCCTACAACCCGCCGCCCAACGCCTCCGCTCTGCCCGGACTGGAGGCGTCGGGGACCGTTGTCGCAATGGGGCCCGGCGTAACCCGTTGGGATATCGGGGATAAAGTCTGCGCCCTGCTGCCCGGCGGCGGCTATGCCGAATATGCCGCCACCCACGAAAGTCACGCCCTGCCGGTGCCCGACGGCACCTCGCTGCGCGACGCCGCCTGTCTGCCGGAAACCTGCTTCACCGTCTGGTCCAACCTGGTGATGCGCGGCGGCCTGAAGGCTGGCGAAAAGGTGCTGATCCACGGCGGGTCGTCCGGAATCGGCACCACGGCGATCCAGATCGCCTGTGCCTTGGGCGCGACGGTCTACGCCACCGTTGGCACCGATGACAAAGCCCGGTTCTGCGAAGGTCTGGGGGCCGAACGCGCCATCAACTACCGGACCGAGGATTTTGCAGCGATCCTGCACAAACTCGGCGGTGTCGATCTGATCCTCGACATGGTCGGGGCCGGCTATATCCAGCAAAACCTCAAATCGCTCGCCGACGATGGCCGACTGGTCCAGATCGCCTTTCTGATGGGTGCCAAGGCCGAGGTGAATTTCACCGAACTGATGACCCGCCGCCTGACCATGACCGGCTCCACCCTGCGTCCGCAGTCCGACCTTGCCAAATCCCGCATCGCTGCCGCGGTCGAGGCGCATGTCTGGCCGATGGTCGCCAGCGGCAAGCTCAAGGTGATCGTTGACAGCGAGTATCTGCTGCACGAAGCCCCCGCCGCACACTGGCGGATCGAGGCCCCCGGCCATATCGGCAAAATCGTGCTAAGGGTCGAGGAATAGAGCACACTTCCTGCAGCCAGTGGATTTGGGTTCTAGGCGCGAGGCGCCGCCGCCCGCCGCAACCGGTCATTGATCGCGCGACCCAATCCAACTTCCGGCACCGGGGCAACCGCAATTCCGTGCCCGGCGGCAATGCGGTCCGCCTCTCGCAGCAAGTGAAACAGGTTCGCCGCCGCCTCCACCAGATCGCCGGCCAATGACAGGTTCAGATCTGCCTCTCCCGGGCCGAAGCCCAGCCGCACTTCGCCCGGATGCCAGTCAACGGCCTGCAATCGCAATGCCGCATCCGGGGCGTAATGCGACGCCAACTGCCCGGGGGCATTGGGTTTCTTCGCATCACCGCCCGAAACCAACGGCCCCAGCAGCGCCTCCAACTCTTCCACGGCCACGCCGCCCGGTCTCAACAGGGCGGCCTCTCCCAGCAGCCCAAGGATGGTCGACTCGACCCCCACGGCACAGGCCCCGCCATCCAGAACGGCCGCAATCCGCCCGTCCAGCCCCGCCATCACATGCTCGGCCCGGGTCGGCGACACCCGGCCCGACGGGTTGGCCGAGGGTGCCGCCAACGGCCCGCCAAACGCCCGCAACAGGGCCTGTGCCACCGGATGCGCCGGCACCCTGATTGCCACGGACCTCAACTCTGCCGTCACCAGTTCCGACAATCCCGTGGTCCGCAGTGGCAGCACCATCGTCAACGGCCCCGGCCAGAATGCCGCCGCCACAGTTTCGGCTCGCGTGTCAAACTCGGCATATTCGCGTGCCGCCGCCAGATCCGGCACATGCACGATCAACGGGTTGAACCGTGGCCGTCCCTTGGCCTCGAATATCCGCGCCACGGCGTGGTCTGACCGCGCATCCCCGCCCAGCCCATAGACCGTCTCGGTCGGAAAGGCGACCAGTCTGCCCTGCCGCAGCAACGCCGCCGCCCGCGTCAGCCCGGCCTGATCCACGCCAAGAAGCTCTGTCCTGTCCATCTGTGACGCAGCGTCTTTCTTGTGAGTGTCGGCTTGCAGTCTAACGTCACCGCAAAGCAGCGCCATACAACGTGCCGCCAGCCTTGCCAAGTCGGAGAGACTGATGCCCTACCGCGCCCCCATCGCCGATTTCCGTTTTTTGCTGGATCAAATTGTAGGATTCGCTGCTGTCACCGCCACCGACCGCTTTGCCGACGCCACCCCCGATACCACCGACGCCATTCTGGCCGAGGCAGCCAAGCTGTGTGAAACCACATTGGCCCCGCTGAACCGGTCAGGCGACAAGACCCCTGCCCGCCTTGAAAACGGCATCGTCCGTACCTCGCCCGGTTATGCCGAAGGCTTCAAGGGCATCGCCGACGGCGGCTGGATCGGCATGTCGGCCCCGCCCGAACACGGCGGCCTGGGTCTGCCGGTCACCCTGCTCACTTGCGTTAACGACATGATGGCCTCATCCTGTCTTGCCCTGCAGCTGAACCCGATGCTGACCCAAGGCCAGATCGAGGCGTTGGAACATCACGGCTCTGATAGCCTCAAGGCGCTCTACCTGCCCAAACTGATCTCGGGCGACTGGAACGGCACGATGAACCTGACCGAGCCGCAGGCCGGCAGCGATGTCGGTGCCATCCGCACCAGGGCCGAACCCAACGACGACGGCACCTATGCCATTACGGGGCAAAAGATTTTCATCACCTGGGGCGACAGCGATTTCAACGCCAACACCTGCCATCTGGTGCTGGCCCGCCTGCCCGATGCGGTCCCCGGCGTCAAAGGCATCACCCTTTTCATGGTGCCGAAACTGATCCCTGACGCCGACGGCAACCCCGGCGTTCGCAACACGCTGAAGGTCGTCAGCCTTGAACACAAGCTCGGCATCCACGGCAGCCCGACCGCCGTCATGCAGTTCGATGGCGCTACGGGCTGGATCGTGGGAGAGCCGCACAATGGCATGGCCGCGATGTTCACCATGATGAACAACGCCCGGCTTGGTGTCGGCATGCAAGGCGTTGCCGTGGCCGAAGCGGCGTTCCAGCATGCCCTGCTCTATGCGACGGACCGCAAGCAAGGCAAAACTCCGCTTGGCACCGGCGCGATCATCGACCATGCCGACGTGCGCCGGATGCTGGCCGAGATGAAGGCGGAAACCTTCTCGGCCCGCGCCATCGGCCTTGCCTGCGCAGTTGCCATCGACATGGCCCGCGCCACCTCCGAAGCCCATTGGCGGGCCCGCGCGGCCCTCTTGACGCCGATCGCCAAGGCCTACGGCACCGACACCGGCCACCTTGTTGCCCATCTCGGCGTGCAGGTTCACGGCGGCATGGGGTTCATCGAGGAAACCGGTGCCGCGCAATTCGCCCGCGACGTCCGCATCACCCAGATTTACGAGGGCACCAACGGCATCCAGGCAATGGATCTTGTCGGGCGCAAGATGATGGATGGCGGTGAGGCAGCCTTTCGCCTGATCGACGAAATGCAGGATACGGCGGAAACCGCCCGCGACCCCTTGCCCGAGCTGGCCACAGCAGTCTGGACGGCAGCCGAGGCGCTGCGCGAGGCCACTGAAACCCTTGTCGCGCAACCGATGAATGACCGGTTCGCCGGGGCAGTCGCGTATCAATCCGCCTTCGCCCGCGTGTTGGGCTGCCATTTCCACCTGAAGGCCGCCATGGCTGACCCGGCCCGCCTGCCCCTCGCCACTTTCGCCATCCGCCGCCTGTTGCCGCAGCACGCCGCCCTGCTGGCCGAGGCCGGTGATGGTGCTGATGGCGTCTACGCCTTGACCGCCGAGGTGCTTGGCTTGTGACCGACCTGTACTACCCTTTCCCGGACGCGCCCGCCGAATATCAGACGATTGTCGTGGCACCGGGCGTGCATTGGCTGCGGATGCCGCTGCCGATGGCGCTGAACCATGTGAATTGCTATGCCCTCGATGAAGGCGATGGCTGGACGCTGGTCGACACGGGCATGGCCAACAAACATTCCAAGGCGCTATGGCAAGCCCTGCTAGCCGTGCCCCTGCGCGGCAAACCTGTCACCCGGCTGATCGTCACCCACCACCATCCCGACCATATCGGCCTTGCCGGCTGGTTTCAGGATCAGGGGGTGGAGTTGCTGACAACCCGCACCGCCTGGTTGTTCGCCCGCATGCTGACGCTGGACGAACAGCGCCTGCCCTCGCCCGAGGCGCTGCTGTTCTATCAGCGGGCCGGGATGGAACCTGACCAGCGCGCGGCCAAGGCGCTGGAACGGCCCTTCAACTTCAGCGACGTCGTGTCCCGGCTGCCTCTCGGCTTGACCCGGATTGACGAGGGCGATGTGATAACGGCTGGCGGGCGACGCTGGTTGGTGCGCCTGGGTCAAGGCCATGCGCCCGATCATGCGATGATGTGGAGCCTCGATGACAACCTGATCATCGGCGCGGACCAGTTGTTGCCGACAATCTCTGCCAATATCGGCGTCTACCCGACCGAGCCAGAGGCCGACCCGCTGACCGAATGGCTCGACACCACACGCGCCCTGATGCCCTTTGCCCGCGATGATCATTTCGTGTTGCCCGGCCACAAACTGCCCTACACCGGCCTGCCACAACGCCTGCAGGAAATGATCGATGATCACGAATCCGCCCTGACCGGTCTGCTCGCGCATCTGCACCAGACCAGACGTGCGACCGAATGCTTTCCGGTCCTGTTCAAACGGCCGATCGACGGCAGTAATTTCGGCATGGCGCTGGCCGAATCCATAGCCCATCTGAACTGCCTGTTGCAGCGCGGCGCCGTGACGCGCCACCTGTCCAGCGATGGCGCGTGGCTCTGGCACGCCATCTGACTTGCCGGTTGACGGCTTTTCGCTCTACCCTCGTGGGGACCCGTTGCGAAAGCTGTCCTCATGGCCTTGCCGTCTCGCCCAAAAGCCACCAGGCCGAAATCGGCTGCCCAATCGGCCTATGAACGGCTCGTCCTCTACATCCGCGCCTTCGAACAGCAGTTGAACGCCGATCAGGAGGTGGCAATCGGCTTCGCCGGGTCCGAGGCCGGGGTGCTGCGCATCGAAGGGATCGGCTATTTCGACCCGGACATCGTGACGTTTTACGGCGCAGATGAGGCGGGGATGAAGATGCAGCTGATCCAGCATGTCAACCAATTGTCCGTCCTGCTGCGCGCCCAACCCAAATCCGACCCAAATGACGCCCCGCGTCGCATCGGCTTCAATCTGACGTCGGGCTGGCATGGCGGCGAGGCAGGCGATGCGTCCGCCTGATCACATCGCACGGCAGAAGCCGTCTTGCCCCCGTGACAGCGTCGCAGCTTTGCGGTAAGGGCGGGACAACGTAGCAACAAAGGGTTGGCATCATGGCCGAATTCAAACCGGGCAGCATGGACATACGCGCCAAGGAAAAGACGTTTGCAGGCTTCATCCGCATGATCACCTGGGGCGGCATCATCTGCATCGTCATCCTGATCATCATGGCTCTGGCCGACGCCTGAACCACCCCGACGCTGCGATGCAGGCAAAGGATAGCATGATGTTACGAGTTGCCCTCGGCCTGCTGGCCATGGTTTTCCTTGTTGCCTGCACGGCAGATCACAAATTTGCCAGTGATGCCGTGGTGGCGCGTGCCCATTACGTCGACCCCAACCCGCCATCGATCACCCTGATGACCTCGATCAACACCCGGACGCATTCGGGTGCCCATGCCGGGCTGCTGATCAACGGGACCGAGCGGGTGCTGTTCGACCCCGCCGGCTCGTTCGAGCATCCCTCGGCCCCGGAACGCGAAGACATGCTCTATGGCATGACGCCGACCATGCTCAGCTTCTACGCCGATTATCAGGGGGTTGCCCCGTTCGAACTGATCGAGCAGACCATTTACGTGACCCCCGAAATCGCCGAACAGGTCAAGCAGGCTGCCATCAAATACGGCGCGGCCAACAAGGCCGAATGCACCAAGGCCATCGCCACGGTGCTGCGCGACGTGCCCGGCTTTCAGTCGCTGCCGATGACCTGGTTCCCCAAAGCCATGGCCAAGGCCTTCGCCACCTTGCCCGGCGTCCACAGCCAGACCATCACCTCGCTTGACGGCAACCGGCGCGGCTATCTGCCGGGTGAGCCGGTGGGCACCCTGAACCGCGACCTCACTCCCGCCTATCCGTCGACCGACGCTCCGCAGGGCTGACCCGGCCGACCTTTACCCCGGCACCCAAAACCCGTAGGCCTGCTGCAAGCGTGGCAAAGGGTTTTAGTGTGAGACTGTTCGGCGTAATTCTGGCAGGCGGCCAAGCCCGCCGCATGGGCGGTGCGGACAAGGCGCTGCTGCCGCTGGCTGGCCGCAGCCTGATTTCCCTTGTGATAGACCGCTTCGAACCTCAGGTCGAACGCCTCGCCATTTCCGCCAACGGCGACCCCGCCCGTTTCGCCGCGCTTGGCCTGCCTATTCTTGCCGACACCCAATCGCGGGGCCCGCTTTCCGGCCTGCTCGCCGCCCTGACCTGGGCCGCACCGCATGGCGCCACTGCGGTGGTTTCGGTCCCGGTCGATGGCCCTTTCCTGCCCCCCGACCTCGTCCCCCGCCTCTGCCTTGCCGCCGAAGCCTCCGGCATCGCCCTCGCCGCCAGCAACGGCACCTGGCACCCGACCTTCGGCCTGTGGCCCGTCACCATCGCCCCCGCCCTCGCCACCTTCCTCGCCTCGGGCGCCAAAGAGCGCATCCGCGACTTTGCCATCGCCCACCATACCGGCATCGCCAATTTCCCTGACGACCTCGCTTTTGCCAACGCCAACACGCCCGAGGACCTTGCCCGGTTCGCCGCCCTCATGGTCCCGCAATGAAGGTCTACGGCGTCATCGGCTGGAAGAATTCCGGCAAGACCTCGTTGATGGAGCGTCTGGTGGCCAATATCACCGCCCGCGGCTTCACCGTCTCCACCGTCAAACATGTCCACCACGACGTCGACCTTGACCAACCGGGCAAGGATACCTTCCGCCATCGTGCCGCTGGTGCCAGCGAAGTCGTCCTCGCCTCTGCCCACCGTTTCGCCGTCATGCACGAACACCGTGGCCCCGAACCTGCGCTGTCTGAAATCCTCGCCCGCCTCGCCCCGGTCGATCTGGTGCTGGTCGAAGGTTACAAACGCGACCCGCACCCCAAGGTCGAAGTCTTTCGCCCCGACACCGGCCATACGTTGATCCAGCCTTCCGATCCCACCACCCGTGCCGTTGCAACCGACGCCCCGCTCGGCCCGCTGCCCGTCCCGGTCCTGAACCTGAACGACACCAAGGCAGTCGCCGATTTCATCCTGACCGAGACCGGCCTGAATGACCTGCCTTTCGACAGCGTCATCATCGTCGACTGGTCCGCCGCCGCATCCCCCAGCCCGAAATCGCCGACAAAAGATGCCATCTGGATCGGCGTTACCCAGAACGGCACCACCACCACCACCTACCATCGTACCCGGCAAGACGCCGAATCCCACCTCATCACTCTGCTCGACGCTGCCGAGGCAAAGGGTCGGCGCACCCTCCTGGGCTTCGACTTCGCCATGGCCTATCCGCAGGGCTTTGCCGCCGCCCTCACTGGCCGAAAAGACCCCAGGGCCGTCTGGCACTGGCTGTACCAGCACATCACAGACGACGCGAACAACCACAACAACCGCTTTGCCGTCGCCGACCAGATCAACGCGACATTCCACCAGCCAGGGCCGTTCTGGGGCCGCCCGGCGACGGCTGCCCACAGCCATCTCAGCCCGACCAAAGCAGTCGACTACACCGCCCTCGACCTTACCGAACGCCGCCATGTCGAGGCCATTGTCCCGTCCGCCCAACCCGTCTGGAAACTCTACACCACCGGCGCCGTCGGCTCACAAAGCCTGATGGGCCTGCCGCTGATTCACCGCCTGTCACTGCGCCCGCATACCGCAGTCTGGCCTTTCGACTCGCCCACCGCCCAGACCGTGATCGCAGAGGTTTACCCGTCTCTGCTGACCACCGCGGTCGCCGCCGACCCCGACAAGATCAAAGACCGCGTTCAGGTCCGCGTCCTGTCGCGCGCGCTCTGGCAATTGTCACAGTCCCGCAAGCTGGCCCCGCTGTTCGACACCCCGGCCATCGCGCAGGAAGAAGGCTGGATCCTTGGCGCCGGCCACGCCAACAGCCTACTCACGGCCCTGACATGACGATAACCCTGCAAACTGGCCTGCCCGACCATCTGCGCGCCGACGCCGCCCGGCTTTACTGGCAGGCTTTCGGCGGCAAACTGAACTTGGTGATGGGCCCAGAACTGCGCGCCTTGCGCTTTCTGCAGCGAGTGATCCGCGCCGATCAAGTCATCGTGGCCCTTGGACCCGAAGGCAACCTCCTCGGCATCGCCGGCTTCAAGACCCCCAATGGCAGCTTCGCTGCCGGGCAGGCCGATGATCTGACCGCCGTCTATGGCGAGGCCGGGGCGTTTTGGCGCCGCCGCCTCCTCAGCTGGCTGTCCGACGATCTCGACACTGCCCGCTTCCTGCTCGACGGCCTCTGCGTTGATGCCGACGCCCGCAGCCAGGGTCTCGGCACCGCCCTGCTGAATGCCATCTGCACCGAAGCCCGGGCCCGTGGTTACAGCGAAGTGCGCCTAGACGTGATCGACACCAACTTTCGCGCTATCGCCCTTTACAAACGTCTGGGCTTCACGGTCACCGCCCGCCAGAACATCGGCCTTTTGCGGCTGGTGTTCGGCTTTTCCTCTGCCTTGACCATGGTCAGGCCGGTCTGACGCCAATTCCCCAAGACATGCCTGGTACTCTGGCCGGTGTGATGGCGTGACGCCCCCATCCACCGCTTGCCAAACAATACTGCCCGAAAGTCAGTCAAACGTCCCAGTCACCCGGCCGAACAGCATGAAAGCCCGTGCCGTCCTTGTATCGGCCAACTCCGCCAACTCCTCATCCGAGGCATTGGGTTCAAAGGCAGCAAAAGTCTTGTCGAAGCTGCGCAGGAAATGATGTCCGGCATCGCGAAACACAGAGTCTTCCCGCATCCGCCCCGCTGTCAGCGCCAGTGACGACCGGTCCCTGATCCCGCCCAAGGCCGCAATCGTCCGCCCACGCTCCCCGGCCGCAAACCTCCGCCATAGTTCCGGCCGGGCGCGGTCGGGCTTAAGGTCATCCATATAGATGCCCTCCTGCGACAGCAGCGTCAGCACGTCCTGTGCCGCCCGGATCAGCTTGGCCGTAGTGCGGTCTTCCAGCGCCAGCCGCAGCGCCCGGAACCCCTCACGGTCATCCGGCGTTTCGGGAAACTGCAGGGCGCGGATGAAATCGATAACGGACAAAGGCGCCCGCAAATCCTCAGCCGGGGTCCCAAGCGCCAGCGATGGTTCGTCTTCGGACGCCCGCGCCGTGGCCGGCGTCACCAAAGCCGCCTTGCGATCCGCCGAGGGTTGGGTCAGCGCCTGATCGCGCCGCGAGCGGAAGGTCGCCAAAGCCGTCTCGGTCTGCCGGGCCGACGCGGCAAGTTCGTCCAGCTTTTTCTCCATCGACGGCTTCAGCGCCGCTTGCATCGCGGCCTGCTGGCTGGCCACATAAGCCGCCCGCATCGCCTCCACCGTCGCCTGCATGCGCGCAGTTTCCGCCCTAAGCGCCCGCACCGACCGCAACGTCAGCACCGCCGCCCAGATTAGCACCAGCGGCAGGAACACCACAAGCAACGTCAGCACCAGCCCCAACGCTTTGGTGTTCTCCGGCGCGGTCCAGACATAGGCCGCCACGGCACCGACCCAGACCACGCTCATCAGCCCGGCCATCACCTCCATGGCAGTCGCCCCGGTCGGGTCGGCAACCGGCGCATGCCCGGCATTAACAGAGGTTTCCAGTGGTTTGGCCATGGTCATTTCCGCGAATTGGGGCGGTAACAGGGTCTCAGATGAAGCGGATGCTCAGCACTTCATAGCTGCGCGTCCCGCCCGGCGACTTGACCTCAGCCGAATCGCCCTCTTCCTTGCCGATCAGTGACCGGGCCAGTGGCGAGCGGATGTTCAGCTTGCCGTTCTCGATATCGGCCTCAGGTTCACCGACGATCTGATAGGTCTTCTCCTCGCCCGAATCCTCATCCGCCACCGTTACGGTCGCGCCGAACTTGATCGAGCCGGACAGTTTGCTGGGGTCGATCACCTCGGCCAGCGACACGATGGCCTCCAGCTCCTTGATCCGGCCCTCGATAAAGCTCTGCTTCTCGCGCGCCGCATGATATTCCGCGTTTTCCGACAAGTCGCCATGTTCCCGCGCCTCGGCAATGGCGCGGATCACGGCGGGACGTTCCACCGATTTCAACAGTTTCAACTCTTCGTCCAATGCGGTGAAGCCCGCACGGGTCATCGGTATCTTGTCCATCGTATCACTCGCGCCCTGTGTCCTGACGGACGGTGCCTTGTTCAAACAAAGAACAAGGCCACGGACCGATTTGGACCATGACCTTGCGCCTCGTCCTTCTTAAAGACCCTTCCACGTCGCCGATTGCAAGAGAAAAGGCGCGAATGGGCCTTTGCGCGTCGCTGACATGTCGAAAATCCGCGCGGCAATTGACCAGAACCTAGCCATGAGGCAATGACAGACTGCAAGAGACATGAGGAAGCCATGACCCAGGAAATCACCCGCGAAGAGATGGAATATGATGTTGTCATCGTCGGTGCCGGCCCTTCCGGCCTGTCTGCCGCGATCCGCCTGAAACAACTGGACCCCAATCTCACGGTGGTCGTACTGGAAAAAGGCTCAGAGGTTGGCGCCCATATCCTGTCCGGCGCGGTGCTGGATCCGTCGGGCCTGAATGCCCTTATCCCCGACTGGAAGACTCGCGGTGCACCGGTCAAGGTGCCGGTCACCGAGGACAATTTCTACATCCTCGGCCCCGCCGGTCAGATCCGTATCCCGAACTGGCCGATGCCGCCCCTGATGTCGAACCATGGCAACTACATCGTCTCGATGGCCAATGTCTGCCGCTGGATGGCCGAACAGGCCACCGACCTCGGCGTCGACATCTACCCCGCCACTGCCTGCTCTGCCCTGATCTACGGCGACGCGGGCGAGGTGCGTGGCGTGGTCGCCGGGGAAATGGGCCTGAGCGCCGATGGCACACCCGGCCCCAGCTATGAGCCCGGCCTCGCGATGATCGGCAAATATGTCTTCCTGTCCGAAGGCGTGCGCGGCTCGCTCGCCAAGCAGGTCATCGCCAAATACGACCTCAGCCATGGCAAGAGCCCGCAGAAATACGGGCTGGGCATGAAGGAAATCTGGGAAATCGACCCCGCCAAGCACCACGAGGGCCGCGTCACCCATACCATGGGCTGGCCGCTGGGGTCGAACGCCGGCGGTGGCAGCTTCCTTTATCACCTTGAAAACAATCAGGTCTATGTCGGCTTTGTCGTCCACCTGAACTACGAAAACCCCCATCTCTACCCCTATATGGAATTCCAGCGTTTCAAACATCACCCGATGGTCGCCGACCTCTTGAAAGGTGGCAAACGCGTCGCCTATGGCGCCCGGGCGATCAGTGAAGGCGGCTGGCAGTCGATCCCCAAGATGGTCGCCCCCGGTGTCGCGCTGCTCGGCTGCACTGCCGGTCTTGTCAACGTCCCCCGCATCAAGGGCAACCACAACGCCATGCTGTCCGGCAAGGCCGCCGCCGAAGCTGCCTTCGCCGCGTTGCAAGCCGGTCGTCGCGGTGATGAACTGACCGACTATGAGACCGAGGTCCGCAGCGGTGCCATCGGCCAGGACCTGAAAAAGGTCCGCAACGTCAAACCCCTGTGGTCGAACTACGGGCTGGTCGCGTCGCTGATGGGCGGTGGTCTGGACATGTGGACCAATTCGGTCCTTGGCCTGTCGGTGTTTGGCACTCTGCGCCATCGCAAGACCGACGCCGCCGCCACCGGTCTGGCCGCCAGGTTCAAACCCATCGACTATCCCAAACCTGACGGCGTGCTGTCGTTCGACCGGCTGACCAACCTCGCCTTTTCCAACACCAACCACGACCCGGACCAGCCTGCCCACCTGAAACTGACCGACCCGACGATCCCGATCGGCGTCAATCTGCCTGACTACAACGAACCCGCCCAACGCTACTGCCCGGCCGGCGTGTATGAGGTGATTGCCGAGGCCGGCAAGGAACCGCGCTTCCAGATCAACTTTCAGAACTGCGTCCATTGCAAGACCTGCGACATCAAGGACCCGCTGCAGAACATCACCTGGACCACACCCATGGGGGGCGGCGGGCCGAACTACCCCAATATGTGATGCGGCATTCACCAAGAATTGCGCGATCCAGCGCCGCAGACCGGCCAAACCCGTCTGCAATGCATTGCCCTCATCCCGGTCAGGCCTTAGCCTTGGTCGGGTAATTCAGGAGCCGCCCATGCCGCGCCACCGTGCGTTTCGCCTATTCGCCCTTGCTGTCGGCTCTGCCCTGGCCATGACGCCAGCCTGCCCGGGCTGGGCCGACACCGCTCAGCCCGAGACTGCGCCCGACAATGCCGGTGCCTATCTCGCCGCCCGTCTGGCCGCCGCCAACAATGACTTCACCGCTGCCGCCTACTGGTTTGAAAAGGCGCTGCTGTCCGATCCGAAGAACCCGACCCTGCTGGAAGGCGCGGTGACCTCGCAACTGGCCCTTGGTGCCATCGACACGGCAGCTGCCTATGGCCAGATCCTGCTGGACACCGGATCTCACAGCCAGATCGCCTATATCGCGGTGCTGGCGGGCGATGCCAAAGCCGGCAATTTCGCCAAGGTTCTGAAGGATCAAACCGCCGGGAACTCGGTCGGTTCTCTCGTCGACAAACTGGTGGTTGCGTGGTCCGAACTTGGCATTGGCAAGATGTCCGAGGCATTGGCCGATTTCGACAAGGTCACCTCGGGCCAAGGCACCGCCGCGTTCGGCCTTTATCACAAGGCACTCGCCCTCGCCTCGACCGGAGACTTCGAGGGCGCCGACAAATTGCTGTCCGGCCCCGGCTCCGAAGGCACCCAGCAACTGCGCCGCGCTGTAGTGGCACGGCTGCAGATCCTCAGCCAGCTGGAGCGTGACCCCGACGCCGTGGCGCTGCTGGACAAGGTCTTTGGCACAAGGCTGGACCTCAGCCTGACGGACCTGCGCGCCAGGCTGGTTGCCGGCGAGACCCTGCCCTATGACGTCGCCCGCACCGCAACCGAAGGTCTGGCCGAGGTGTTCTTCACCCTCGCCACTGCGCTGAACGATCAGGCCGACCAGACCTATGTCCTGCTCTACGCCCGCATCGCCACCGCGCTGCGCCCCGATCATGTCGAGGCCCAGATGCTCAGCGCAGGCCTGCTGGCCAATCTCGGCCAGAACGATCAGGCCATCGCCGCCTTTGCCACGGTTCCCGCCAACGATCCGGCCTATGTCGCGGCCCAGATCGGCATGGCGGATGTCTCGATCCGCGCCGGCCGGCCTGACGATGCCGTGGTCCTGCTGCAAAAGCTGGCAACCCAGAAGCACGACGACCTCTCGGTGCAAACCGCCCTTGGCGACGCCCTGCGCCGGCAAGGTCACTGCGATCAGGCGGTCATGGCCTACGATACTGCCATCGCCCTGCTGCCCAGACCTGAACCCGGCAACTGGCCGATGTTCTACAAACGCGCCGGCTGCGAGGCGGCCCTGAACGACTGGCCCGCTGCCCAGGCCGATTTCATCGCCGCACTGAAACTCGACCCGACCGAACCGCGCTTGCTCAACGAGCTGGGCTATACCTATGTCGACCGTGGCGAAAACCTTGACGAGGCGTTGAAGATGATCCAGCAGGCCGTCGCGGGCAGCCCGAACAGCGGCTATATCGTCGACAGCCTGGCCTGGGCCTATTTCCGCATGGGCCGTTATGCCGATGCCGTGGCGCCGCAGGAAAAGGCCTCCAAACTGATGCCGGTTGATCCGGTGGTCACCGATCATCTCGGCGACATCTACTGGATGGTCGGCCGCAAGCGTGAGGCGCAGTTCCAATGGCGCCGTGCCCTGTCGTTCAACCCCGATCCCAAAGACCGCGGGCGTATCATCCACAAGCTTGATGTCGGTCTCGACAAGGTATTGTCCGAGGAAAAGGCCGCCGCCGCGAATGGCAATTGAGGCCGTCGCCCGCGCCAAGATCAACCTTGCGCTGCATGTGACCGGACGGCGCGAGGATGGCTACCACCTGCTCGACAGTCTGGTCGCGTTTGTCGATGTCGGTGACCTTGTCACAGTCCGGCCCGCCAGCACCCTGAGTTTGACGATCTCCGGCCCCCAGTCCGCCAACCTCTCGGCCAGCGACAATCTGGTCCTGAAGGCCGCCCGCGCCCTGCACCCCAGCCTTGGTGCCGCAATCACCCTGCACAAGACCTTGCCGGTGTCCTCGGGCATCGGGGGCGGCAGCGCTGACGCCGCAGCCACATTGCACGCCTTGTCACAGCTGTGGTCGCTGCCCCTGCCGTTGCCAGCCACTATCCTCGCCCTTGGCGCTGATGTGCCGGTTTGTCTGGCAGGCCATTGCGCCCGTATGCAGGGCATCGGCGACCAGATCACGAGGGTCACCTTGCCGGACGCCTGGCTGGTCTTGGTCAATCCCGGCGTCGCCCTGGCCACAGCCGATGTCTTCCGCGCCCTGAAGAACCGCAGCAATCCACCGCTGGACCCGTTGCCGCCCCTGCCCGACGCCGCCGGCCTCGCCCGCTACCTGCAAGCGCAACGCAACGACCTCGAACCGCCGGCAAGCCTTCTCGCCCCACCGATCACGGCCACGCTGGCAGCGCTGAACGCTCTGCCCGGCTGCCTGCTGGCCCGGATGTCCGGCTCCGGTGCCACTTGCTTTGGTCTGTTCGCCAGCCAATCTGCGGCAACAAACGCCGCCCAATCCCTGTCGCGTAGCAACCCAACCCATTGGATCGCCGCCACAACCCTTTCATTCCGGCAATAAATATCCCCGAGGAAGGCCGTTTGCCCAAGCGACGCCGCTGGATCCCCAGTCAGGCGATGCGCGACACCACGTAATCGGCCAGATCCGCCAGCACCGCCCGCAACGGATGCTCCGGCACCACTGCCAAAGCCGCCCGCGCCCGCGACGCCCAGACAAAGGCCTCGTCGCGCGCCGCCGTCATCGCGCCGTGCCGTTCCATCAGCGCCATCGCCTGCGCCAGATCGCCGTCGCCTTGCTGACCCTTCTCGATCACCCTGACCCAGAACGCCCGCTCCTCGGCCGAGGCCGCCGCCACCGCCTTGATCACCGGCAGCGTCACCTTGCGCTCACGGAAATCATCGCCTGTGTTCTTGCCGATCACCGTCGACGACCCGCCATAATCCAGCAGATCATCGGCAATCTGAAATGCAATGCCCAAGGCATCGCCATAAACATGAAGCGCCCGTGTCACCGTGTCGGACGCCCCGGCAATCACTCCACCGACCTCGGTCGCCGCCGAAAACAGCGCCGCTGTCTTGCCACGCACCACCTGCAGATAGACGGCCTCCGTGGTTCCCAGATCCTGTGCGGCACTAAGCTGCAACACCTCACCCTCGGCAATCGTCGCCGAGGCATTGGCCAGAATGTCCAGCACCCGCAGCGACCCGGTCTCCACCATCAACTGAAAGCTGCGGCTGAACAGATAGTCGCCCACCAGCACCGAAGATTTGTTGTCCCACAGCAGGTTGGCCGTCGGCCGCCCGCGCCGTCGTGTGCTCTCATCCACCACGTCGTCATGCAGCAGGGTTGCCGTGTGAATGAACTCCACCGTTGCTGCCAGATGCACATGATAGGGACCATCATAGCCGCAGATCCGCGCCGCCGCCAAGGTCAGCATCGGCCGCAACCGCTTGCCCCCCGCCTCGACTAGATGGGCCGTCACCTCGGGAATACGCGGCGCATGTTCACTGGCCATCCGAGTCCGGATCAGCACATTGACCGCCGCCATGTCGTCGGCCAGCGCTGCCGCCAGCTCATCCTGCGGCTTCTGCCCGGCCTCCATCAACCCCATCGTACTCCGCCCCTCGACAGCTTGGCGCCCGGCAACTACACCAGACGCATGAAGCTCTTGCTGCGCACCACGGACCCGACCCTGATCGCCTTCGCGCAGGCCCTGCTCGCGGGCGAGGGTATAGCGGCGTTTGAGATGGACGTCCACACAAGCATCCTCGAAGGCTCATCCTTCCTGCTGCCGCGGCGCTTGATGGTGGCTGACCGCGACCACTTCATGGCCCGCGCCGCCCTGATCGACAACGATTTTCCCACCGACGCCTGCCCGACCTGATGTTTGCCGAGACCAACCTGTCCCGCGATGCCTTTCTGTGTGGCCGCCTGCACTTGTGGCAGCCCTTGAAGGGCTACCGCGCCGCCACCGATCCCGTCCTGCTTGCCGCTGCCTGTCCGGCCCTGCCCGGCCAATCCGTGCTCGATCTGGGCTGCGGTGCCGGTGCCGCCGCCCTCTGCCTCGCCGCCCGGGTTCCCAACCTGCAGCTTTACGGCCTTGAACTGCAAGACAGCTACGCCGCTCTCGCCCGCCGCAATGCCTCTGAGAACGCCATTTTGTTCCACGTCGAGACGGGTGACCTTGCGCAAATGCCCGCCGCCCTGAAGCTCGGCTTCGATCATGTCATCGCCAACCCGCCCTATTATCCCCGCGCGGGCTCCCCCTCGCCCACGGCAAACCGCGACACCGCGCTCCGTGCCGAAACCCCGATTGCCACCTGGGTCCACGTCGCCGCCCGTCGGCTGAAACCGGGCGGCTGGCTGACATTGATCGCGGGCGCTGACAGCCTGCCCGACCTGCTTGCGTCCCTCGGCCCGGGCCTCGGCTCCGCCGCCGTCCTCCCCCTCACGCCGCGCGCAGACCGCCCTGCCCTGCGTATCCTGCTCCGCGCCCGCAAGACCGGCCGTGCGGCCTTTCGCCTGCTCGCCCCGTTTGTCCTGCATGCCGGCGACGCCCATGACGGCGACCGCGAATCTTACACGCCCAAGGCGAATGCAGTTCTGCGGGAACTTGCCGATCTTTCAGCCGAGTTTCGCTGAATTGTCGCTATTGCCGCGCCTTGCACTGTGAAGATTTGGTGACAGAGCGCCAAAAACGTGATGCACTGTCCTTACCATAAATAGGCATAGGAGGCTCTACATGACCGTTGCTTCGCACATCGCGGAACTGAAACGGAAGCACGAACACCTCTCTGAAGCCGTCGTTTCGGCCCAGCGTTCGCCCGGAATCGACGACCTCCACATCGCCGAGCTGAAGAAGCAGAAACTCAAGATCAAGGAAGAAATCTCGCGCCTGCAAAGCGCTTAGCGGGCACGCCCATTGGCGCGGGCAGCAAGGACTGCCCCGCCAACAATCATGACGGCAGCGACCAGCAGCACGGCTGAGGCTTCGGCCCGCCCCGACAGAATCAGAACCAGCGTCGACAGTAGCGGCGCAGCATAGGACGCCACCCCCAACATTTGAATGTCGCCGCGTTTCATGCCGACATCCCAGGTGAAGAATGCCAGGCCAACCGGCCCAAGTCCCAGCAGAATAAGACAAATCCAGCCCGCCGCACCAACTGGTGCCACCGTCGCTTCCAACGCAAAATGCGCCGCGGCCGAAAGAATCGCCGTCACCAGACAATAGATAGTCACCGCCTCACTCGGCACCCTGCCGAATTGCCGCGACAGCACCGAATAGCCCGCCCAGGTCAGGGCACAAAGAAACGCCAGCCCATAGCCCAACAAAGCCCCCGCTGGCATCGCGACCCCACCCCGCAGCAACAGCAGCGCCGCCCCGCCAAACGCCAGCAGCGCCCCGACAACATGCATTGGCCGCAGATGCTCACCGGGCACCAGGCCGGACAGCAGCACGATGAACAACGGCCACAGATAGGCGATCAACCCGGTTTCAGCGAATGGTGCCAGGCGGAACGCACTGAAATACAGCAGGTGATAGCCGAACAACCCCGCAGTTCCAGCGGCATAGACCTTCCAGCCGACCCCGCGCAGCGCCGCAAACCCGGCCCCACGCGCCATCCAGATTAAGCCGATGGTCCCGCCAATGGCAAAGCAGATCGAATTCAATTCCAGCGGCGGCACCGGCGCCGTGCCGATGGTCAATACGGCCAGCAGCGCCCACATCAGCACGGCGCTGAACCCGATCACCGTCGCCCGGCTTCTGGTCAAGGCGCGGCCCCAAATCCCATTGCCAGAATTTGCAAAAATTCTGCCAGATCTTTGGTTCCCGCGCCCAATCGCATCTCAGACGAAGAACTGCCCACCATTGGCCGAGATCGTCGAGCCGGTGATGAATCCCGCATCGTCCGAGGCCAGAAACACCACGATTCGCGCCACTTCCTCCGGCTCGCCCAACCGCCCGACCGGGATCTGCGGAATGATCCGCTCTGCCAGCACCTTAGCATCAATCGCCTTCACCATATCGGTGCCGATATAGCCCGGGCAGATCGCGTTGACGGTAATCCCGGCCCGCGCGCCTTCTTGCGCCAAGGCCTTGGTAAAGCCCAGATCGCCTGCCTTCGAAGCAGAATAGTTTACCTGACCCGCCTGACCCTTCTGGCCATTGATCGACGAAATGCTGATTACCCGGCCGAACTTGCGGTCGCGCATGCCGGTCCACAGCGGATGGGTCATATTGAACAGACCGCTCAGATTGGTGTCGATCACCTCTTTCCAGGCCTGAGGCGTCATCTTGTGGAACATGCCGTCCCTTGTGATCCCGGCATTGTTGACCAGCACCGACACCGGGCCAAGATCGGCCTCTACTTTGGCGATCCCCGCCGCACAGGCGTCATAATCCGCCACCGACCATTTATAGCTCGCAATCCCGGTCTCAGCGGTGAATTTCGCCGCCGCCTCGTCGTTGCCGGCGTAGTTCGCAGCTACCGTATAGCCCGCCGCTTGCAACGCCACCGATATCGCAGCGCCAATACCCCGGGTTCCCCCGGTCACCAATGCAGTCTTCGCCATCCTGGCCTCCTCGCCTAAGCCTGTATAATCTTGTTACCCAACGAAAAGCCGGCACGCAATTTAATTGCGCGCCGGCTTCTATGAAACTCAAAGTCAGGCTTGCTCGATGCACATGGCAACACCCATGCCGCCGCCGATGCACAGTGTCGCCAGACCCTTCTTGGCGCCTTGGCGCTTCATCTGATAGATCAGCGTGTTCAGGATGCGAGCACCCGAGGCACCGATCGGGTGGCCGATCGCAATCGCGCCACCATTGACGTTCACAATCGCCGGGTCCCAGCCCATGTCCTTGTTCACCGCACAGGCCTGCGCCGCAAAAGCCTCATTCGCCTCGACCAGATCCAGATCGCCCACCTTCCAGCCCGCTTTTTCCAGCGCCTTGCGGCTGGCAAAGATCGGCCCGACACCCATGATCGACGGGTCCAGCCCGGCGGTGGCATAGGACGCAATCCTCGCCAGTGGGGTCAGCCCGCGCTTCTCGGCCTCTGCCTCGCTCATCAGCAGCACCGCCGCCGCACCATCATTCAGCCCCGAGGCATTCGCCGCCGTGACCGAACCGTCCTTGGTGAAGGCCGGGCGCAGTTTCTGCATGCTCTCCAGCGTCGCGCCATGGCGGATATATTCGTCCTGATCGACCGTCACATCGCCTTTGCGACCCTTGATGACGAACGGCACGATCTCATCGGCAAACCGCCCGGCCTTCTGCGCGGCCTCGGCCTTGTGCTGACTGGCAACCGCGAACGCGTCCTGCATGTCGCGGCTGATCTGCCATTGGCTCGCGACGTTTTCCGCCGTCTGGCCCATGTGATAACCATTGAAGGCATCCCACAACCCGTCCTTGATCATGCTGTCGACAAAGGCCATGTCGCCCATCTTGGTGCCCGCCCGCAAATGCGCGACATGGGGCGACAGGCTCATGCTTTCCTGACCACCAGCCACCACGATCGCCGCATCGCCCAATTGGACATGCATAGCGCCCAAAGCCACCGCCCGCAGCCCCGAGCCGCAGACCTGATTGAGGCTCCAGGCGCTGGATTCCTTCGGCAAACCGGCATTGATATGCGCCTGCCGCGCCGGGTTCTGGCCCTGACCTGCAGTCAGCACCTGACCCAGAATGGTCTCTGACACATCGGCCTTGTCGACCCCGGCCCGGGCCACGACCTCTTCGATCACCGCAGCGCCCAGATGGTGCGCCGGGGTCGCCGCGAAGGCGCCGTTAAAGCTGCCGACAGCGGTACGTGCCGCAGATACGATCACAACATTGGTCATGGTTTCCTCGCCCTCTCGCATGGCTTGACGCGGCATTTCACCCGCCGCTCTGCCCAATGGCCTAGGCGGGATGGGGCCAGAATGCAAGGTTTCGCTGCACCAGCATAGCAGCTATGACGCCGCAGTGCAGGTCATCCTGTCCGCGCCATCTTGGCCATGGTCCATGGCGGTTTGACGGTTGGCGCACCATGCAGATAGCCCTGCTGGCAATCGACGCCAAGGGTGCGCAGGCAGTCCGCCTCGTCCCGGGTTTCCACCATCTCGGCCACGGTAATCATCTGAAAATGTCGCCCGATGTCGAGCATCGCCCGGGTCAGCGCCTGATTGTCCGCGTCGGTTTCGATGTGCCGCACGAACTGGCCGTCGATCTTCAGGATGTCGAACATGAAATCCTTGAAATAGCGCAGCGCGGTAAAACCCGCCCCGAAATCATCCATCGCAAAGGCAACACCCCGGCGCTGGTGCTGATCCATGAAACTCAGCACCAGTTCCGGCACCAGCATGACCGAGCTTTCGGTGATCTCCAGAATCAGCCGCTCGCCCACGGTTGGATCCTGATCCAGACCCCGCTTCAGCGTCCACATGAAGCGCGAATAGCCGATCGACCGGGCCGACATGTTGATCGAAATCCGGACTGCGGGATGGCGGGCAAGGGCTTGCAGGCCCTGCTCCACCGCCAGACAATCGATCTCGCGGCCGAGTTCATGGCTTTCGACAGCCCCCATGAAATTCTTGGCCGGAATGATCCGGCCATTCGGCTCCATCACCCGGATCAACCCTTCATGGAAAGCGACGCGCCCGGGATCGCGCGACAGGACGACCGGCTGATAGGCCAGTCGCATCCGCTTGCGCACCACCGCCTCGGCCACCATGCCGATCGTCTCTTCATCCTGCTTCGACAAGGCAACGCCCAACGGACTGGCATCGCCGGGTGCGGCATCCTTGGCGGGCTTCCAACGTGGCGGCAGCATCATGGTCTCTCCTCGGCATTTGGGCCTGGCCCCAGCCTCTTGCTTGGCAAAATGCTGGTATAAAGGTAAAGCTTCGTTGAACGCTCTGATTTGCCACAAATCCCGACTGCTCTGGCCAAAGGCACCCGATGACCGATCCTCGCTGCCCATGGTGCATCTCTGACCCGCTGATGATGGCTTACCACGATCACGAATGGGGGGTGCCGGAATGGGACAGCCGGGCACTGTATGAAAAGCTGATCCTCGACGGCTTTCAGGCCGGGCTCAGCTGGAGCACAATCCTGAAAAAGCGCGACAATTTCCGCCTGGCCTTTGCCGGCTTCCAGCCCGACATGATCGCGGGCTGGGGCGACGCCGAAGTGACCCGCCTGCTCTGCGACCCCGGCATCATCCGTCACCGCGGCAAGATCGAGGCGACCATCAAGAACGCGCGCGCCTATCTGGCAGTTCAGACCCAGCAAAGTTTCGCTGATTTTCTTTGGGCCTTCGTCGGCCACAGCCCGCAGCAGAACCGCTTTGTCACAGGACAGATCCCGGCCCAGACCGCGACCTCGGTTGCGATGTCCAAGGCGCTGAAAAAAGCCGGATTCACCTTCTGCGGCCCGACCATCACCTATGCCTTCATGCAGGCCGTCGGCATGGTCAACGACCACCTGACCACCTGCCCCGCTCATGACCGCGTCGCGGCCCTTGTGCGGCGCGCCTGATCGGCTAATGTGTCCGCAGGGTCAGCAGTTCACCCAGGCGTCACCGGGCCACACGGCCAGCTAAACCTGCACCATTCGGTCGAAGCCATCTTTCCCCGGCCCGTCCGCGAAGTCGGTGACCCGCGATCTCAGGGCTTATGAGGACAAGATGACCCGCACGCCCCTACCCCTCGCCATCGAGGATCTCTCCAGCTTCGCCCGCGCCCTGCAGCTTCAGCTCCGGTCGCCCGAACCGCTCGGCCATCTCAGCCTGCTGAACCGCCTCGCGCGGTCTGCGGGCTTTCGCAACCTGCAACACCTGCGCGCCAGTGCCAAGGCGGGCCAGGACCTCGCCCAGCCTTCCAAACCGGCGGATCTGACGCGCGTCCAGCAGGCCCTCCGCCATTTTGACGCCGAGGGCCGGCTCGCAACCTGGCCCTCGCGCACCAATATCCAGCATCTCAGCCTGTGGGCGCTCTGGTCGCATTTGCCGCAGCATCGCTCGATGACCGAACCGGAAATCTCGCGACTCCTCAACCAGTGGCACGTGTTTGGCGATGCAGCACTCTTGCGTCGCACGCTGGTCGAGCTGACCCTGATCACCCGCAGCCCAAGTTGCACCGACTACCGCCGCCGCGAGCAGCCACCACCGCCCGAGGCCGTGGCCCTGATCCGCCACCTGCACGCCAGGCCCCCGGCGCAAACATGAGCCCAACCCTGCAGATCAGCCCGGCGACCGAGGCCGACCTGCCCGGCCTCGTCGCCCTCTACCGCCACCTCAGCCCGGCCGACCCTCCCCCGCCGCCCGAACGCGCCATGGACAGCTTCCGCCGGTTCCTGATGTACCGCGACAGCGCCATCCTGATCGGCACGCTCGGCACGGCGCCGGTCGCCAGCTGCACCCTGGTCGTCATCCCCAACCTGACCCGCAGCGCCACGCCCTACGCGCTGATCGAAAACGTCGTCACCCATGCTGACCATCGCAACCGCGGCCACGGCAAGGCCCTGCTGAACGCCGCGACCAGGCGGGCCTGGGCTGCCGGCTGCTACAAGGTCATGCTGCTGACCGGCTCACAAGATCCCGCAACGCTGCACTTCTACGCTGCGGCAGGCTTTGCCCAGACCAAGACCGGATTTCAGATCAGACTCCCGGTCCCGACCGTCTGACCCGCCGCTACTCCGCCATCAGCGCCGCCAGCACCGCGCGCGCGCCGTCCGAATCCCATTCTGCTCCGCCCAGCAGCCGCGCAACTTCGGCCCCGTCCGGCGACACGATCACCGTCACCGGCAGGCCCATCACGCCCATGCCATGGGCAAAGCGCGCGTCCGGATCGCGCAGCACCGCAACCGAATTCACCCCCGCCTCGCCAAGAAACTTGTCGATCGCCGGCACCGCGTTCGGCCCGGTCGCCACCGTCACCACCGCCAACCCGGGCACCGCGCCCTGCAACCGGTCCAGCGCCGGCATCTCGGTCCGGCACGGCACGCACCACGTCGCCCAGAAGTTCAGCACCAGCCATTTGCCGTGATATTCGGCCAGCGAATGCGGCGCATCCGCCCGGTCGACCAGTGCCGCCTCCGGCAGCGGCCGCGGCTCCGACAGCACCAGCTTGGCCATGTCGCCTGTCAGCAGCGCCGGATCAACCGGGCCCGCCGCCACCGCATTTGCACCCAGCACCAAGCCCGTATAAAGCAGCCAGACCAGTTTCCGCATCATCCCTCCAAAGGCCATATCATGACCGCTTCTTCCGACCCGAAAGCCAACACCATGTGGGGCGGCCGTTTTGCCTCTGGCCCGGACGCGATCATGACGGCCATCAATGCCTCCATCGGCTATGACAAACGGCTCTACGCCCAGGACATCGCAAGCTCCCGCGCCCATGCCGCAATGCTCGGCCTGACGGGTATCCTGACCCATAACGATGCCGAAGTGATCCGGGAAGGCCTGCTCACGGTCTTGTCAGAGATCGAGAGCGGCCAATTCACCTTCCGCACCGATCTCGAAGACATCCATCTCAACGTCGAATCGCGGTTGACCGAAATCGTGGGCGATGCGGGCAAACGCCTGCACACCGCCCGCAGCCGCAACGATCAGGTCGCCACCGATTTCCGGCTCTGGGTCCGCGACCAATGCGACGCCGCGATCTCTGGCCTGACCGCCCTGATGCAGGCGTTTCTGGCCCAGGCCGAGGCGGGGGCCGAATGGATCATGCCCGGCTTCACCCATCTGCAAGTAGCCCAGCCGGTGACCTGGGGCCACCACATGCTGGCCTATGTCGAAATGCTGGCCCGCGACCGCGCGCGGTTTCAGGACGCCCGCAAACGGATGAACGAATGCCCCTTCGGCGCCGCCGCGCTCGCCGGCACCTCCTTCCCGATCGACCGCGAGATGACGGCGCAGGCCCTCGGCTTCGACCGCCCCACCGCCAATTCGCTCGACTCGGTGTCCGACCGCGACTTCGCGCTGGAATTCCTGTCGGCCAGCAGCATCTGCGCCATGCATCTGTCGCGCTTCGCAGAAGAGCTGGTGATCTGGTCCTCCGCCCAGTTCCGTTTTGTCCGGCTGTCCGACAAATGGACCACCGGCAGCAGCATCATGCCGCAAAAGAAGAACCCCGACGCCGCCGAACTCCTGCGCGCCAAGCTCGGCCGCATTCTCGGGGCAACCGTGGCGCTGTTCACCATCATGAAGGGTCTGCCGCTGACCTATTCCAAGGACATGCAAGAGGACAAGGAACAGGTCTTCGACGCCGCCGACACCCTGATGCTGTCGCTCGCCGCCATGACCGGCATGGTCGCCGACATGACCGCCAACCGCGAGGTGCTGGAAACCGCCGCCGCCTCGGGCTTTTCCACCGCCACCGACCTCGCCGACTGGCTGGTCCGCGCCCTCGGCCTGCCATTCCGCGAGGCGCATCATGTGACGGGCGCCCTCGTGGCACTGGCCGAGAAAAAGGGCTGCGATCTGCCTGACCTCACGATGGCCGAACTGACCTCCGCCCATCCCGGCATCACACAAGAGGTCTATTCCGTGCTCGGCGTGCAAAACTCGGTCCGCTCTCGGATGTCCTATGGCGGGACGGCGCCCGATCAGGTAAAGGCCCAGATAGCCCGCTGGAAAACCACACTTTTGTAAATCACGATTGGACTTGTTCATGACCGGTATCAACGGAACCCCCCAAGACGACCTCCTTGACGCGCACCTGATCTTCAGCCCGGATGGGTATTTTTACGGCCTTGGCGGCAACGATACGCTGATCGGCGACGACCGGACGCGCGGCCTATATGGCGGCGATGGCAATGACAGCCTGTCGGGCAGCAAGGCCAATGACCACCTCTATGGCGATGCTGGCAATGACAGCATGTATGGCGGGAATGGCGACGACATTCTGTCTGATTCGCTTGGCACTAATCTGTTTTACGGCGGCGGGGGCAAGGACCTGCTCTTTGCCGGCTCAGGCAACGACACGCTTTATGGCGCCAGCAGCGTCGATGGGCTTTATGGCGGCGCGGGGCGGGATCTCATGTACGGCGGCGGCGGCAACGACGCGCTGCAAGGCGGGGCGGGCAGTGACAGCCTCTGGGGCGGCGCAGGGAACGACGTCATTTCCACTGGAGAATTTGGCCTGAACGCAGGCGATCACGACCGCGCCTATGGCGGTGGCGGCAACGACACCATGTATGGCGACACGGGTGGCGACACGCTTTTCGGTGGCAACGGCAATGATCAGATCCGCGTGGTCGAAGGCAGCTCCTATGAACTTTACGACAACTATCGCGCCTATGGCGGCAGCGGCGATGACAGCCTGTACGGCGCGGGCGGCGCCGACACGCTGTTTGGCGGGGCTGGCGATGACCTGATCTGGGGCTCTCAACAAATCTCGGCCTCGCTGGAACCGGGCTTCGGCAATGACCTTCTGACGGGTGGGTCCGGTGCAGACACGTTTGCCTTCTATCCCTTGCACGCCCATGTCACGATCACCGATTTCAGCGCGGCAGAGGGTGATACCCTGCACCTTGTGGGGATTGCCGCCATGACGGGCCAACAGATCGTCGACAGCTTCGCCCATGTCACGGCTGCGGGAAATACCGTCCTGCATCTGGGCACCGGGTCCGATGTCGTCTTGCGCGGCGTCACCGATCTGGCGGAATTGGCCAACCACATCGACACCGATTTCCCCCTCTGACGGATGGGTTGGCCGTTCGGGTGGCGTTGTGCCAAGAACTGTCCTAGCTTGGGCGGGCGTCACCCCATTGGACATCTCAAGATGAAGCGCCTGACCGCCCTGCTGACCCTCCTCGCCCTCGCTGCCTGCGGTGCCGCCGGCCCGCCGGTGCCACCCGCCGCACCCGGCATGTCGATGTCCGGCACCGTCACCATGGGCATAGCGCGCGACGGTGGTTGACCCATCCTCATTTGGCAAGCCCGAGGTGACCGCTCTTCAAACGTGACCGCTTGAAGAGTGCCCAAGCCCATCCATGGCAGGTCCATTGCCCCAGCAAACCCATCTGTTATAGACCCTGACAAAGAAAGGCGCGTCATGGATCATTTTCTCTATCGCCACGGCAACTTGCATGTCGAGGATGTCGCCATCGCCGACATCGCCGCCACCGTCGGCACCCCATTCTACTGCTACTCCGCCGCCACGCTGACCCGGCACTATGCTCTGTTTTCCGAAGCCCTTGCGCCCCTGCCCCATCTGGTCTGCTTTGCGATCAAATCGCTGTCCAACATCGCCGTCCTGAAACTGCTGGGCGATCTCGGCGCCGGGATGGACGTGGTCTCCATCGGCGAATACCTGCGCGCCAAGGCGGCCGGTGTCCCCGGTGACCGCATCGTGTTTTCCGGCGTCGGCAAGACCCGGGATGAGATGCGCCTCGCCCTGCAAGGCGGCATCCGCCAGTTCAACGTCGAAAGCGAACCCGAACTGCGCGCACTGTCCGAAGTGGCGACCGCCCTCGGCTTGACCGCCCCGATTGCCATTCGCGTCAACCCCGATGTCGATGCCCGCACCCATGCCAAGATCGCCACCGGCAAATCCGAGAACAAATTCGGCATCCCGATTGCCCGCGCCCCGCAGATCTATGCCGAGGCTGCCCGCCTGCCGGGCATCGACGTCATTGGCATCGACGTCCATATCGGCAGCCAGTTGACTGAACTGGAACCCTTCGAACAGGCGTTCCAGAAGGTCGCCGCCTTGACCGAAACGCTCCGCGCCCAGGGCCACAAGATCCAGAGGCTCGACCTCGGCGGCGGGCTTGGCATCCCTTACACCCGCTCCAACGACGCGCCGCCGCTGCCCATGGACTACGGCGCGATGATCAAGCGCACGCTCGGCCATCTCGGCTGTGAAATCGAGATTGAACCCGGTCGGCTGATTTCCGGCAATTCCGGCCTGCTGGTGTCGCGGGTGATCTACACCAAACAGGGGGAGGGCCGCGATTTCCTGATCCTTGATGCCGCGATGAACGATCTGGTCCGGCCCTCGATGTATGATGCCTACCACGATATCATCCCGGTCACCGAAACCCCTTCCGACCCGCAGCCCTATGACGTGGTCGGCCCGGTCTGCGAAACTGGCGACACCTTCGCCAAACAGCGCAATCTTCCGCCCATGGCAGAGGGCGATCTGGTGGCTTTCCGCTCAGCCGGCGCCTACGGCGCGGTCATGGCATCGGAATACAACACGCGCCCTCTGGTGCCCGAAGTGCTTGTCAGTCAGGATCACTTTGCCGTCATCCGGGCCCGGCCGACATTTGACGAAATATTGAAGCGCGATAGCATCCCGGAATGGCTATAAGACTGCTATAGTCCGGAAAGGTATATGGACCAAGGCAAGCCCGAACAGGCACTCCAGCGGATCGCATTTCCCCTACGCCTGACCCTGATCGGTCTGTGGGCGGAACGGCTGACTCGTGCGTTCTGGCCACTTTGGACCCTGGTGATCGCCGCCCTTGGGCTGATTTCCTTCGGTGTGCTTGACCACCTGCCGCTGGAGGCCGGGTGGTTTCTGCTGATCTCCACCCTGCTGTGCATCCTGTGGGCGTTGATCTGGGGCATCCGCCAGTTCCGCCGTCCGACCCGTGACGAGGCCCTGTGGCGCCTGGATGCAGCCATGCCCGGCCGCCCGATTGCGGCGCTGCGTGATACTCAGGCCATCGGCGCAGCCGACCCTGCCTCGCAGGCCGTCTGGAACGCTCACCGCGCGCGCATGGCCACCCGCGCCGCGTCAGCCAAGGCGATAGAGCCTGACCTGCAACTGGCCTCGCGCGACCCTTACGGCTTGCGTTACATGGCGCTGACCCTGCTGGTGGTCGGTCTGACCTTCGGCTCGCTCTGGCGTGTCGCCTCGATCTCCGACCTGACCCCTGGTAACGGTGCCCTCGCCGCCACCGGCCCCAGCTGGGAAGGCTGGGCCCAACCCCCCGCCTATACCGGCAAACCCACGCTCTATCTCGCCGACCAGAAGGACGAGGCGCTGATCCTGCCGCAAGGCACCCGGATCAGCCTGCGGTTCTATGGTGACCCCGGCGCGCTGATCCTCGCCGAAACCGTCTCGGGCCGCACCGAGGTGCCCCCGGCGTCCGAACCCACTCAGGACTTTACCGTCACCCAGTCCGGCCGTCTGGCGGTGCAGGGCAATGGTGGCCGCGAATGGCTGATCACCGTGCTGCCCGACCAACCCCCCGCGATCGAGCCGAAAGGCCCGATGGACCGCGAGGCCGACGGGCGCTTCAAACAGAATTTCACTGCAACCGACGACTATGGCGTCACCAGGGGCGAGGTTGTCGTCAGCATCGACCTGCCCAAGGTCGACCGTCGCTTTGGCCTGACCGTTGACCCCGAACCCACCAAACCGGTGACCCTCGACCTGCCGCTGCCGATGAAGCGCGACAAACGGCAGGTCGACCAGACCCTGATCGACGACCTGTCCAAGGATGTGATGGCCAATCTGCCGGTCACAATGACCTTCGCAGCCACCGACGCCGCCGGCCAGACCGGCCAATCGCAACCCCTGAACACCGTGCTCCCCGGCCGCCGCTTCTTCGACCCGCTCGCCGCCGCCCTGATCGAAATGCGCCGCGACCTGATGTGGAACCGCTCAAATGCCGTGCGGGTTGACCAGGTGCTGAAAGCCGTCTCCAACCGCCCCGAAGGCTTCATCCGCAACGAAAAAGCCTATCTGCGCCTGCGCGTCCTGATCCACGACCTCGACGGCAAGGCCACCAGCTTGACACCCCAAGCCCGCGACGAGATGGCCGAAGAACTGTGGCAGATCTCGCTGATGGTCGAAGAAGGTGACCTCGCGTCTGCGATGGAACGCCTGAAACGCGCCCAGGACCGGGTGGACGAGGCGATCAAGAACGGTGCCTCGCCAGCCGAGATTGACGCGCTGATGAAGGAAATGCAGGACGCGCTGAACGATTACATGCGCCAGCAGGCCGAAAAGAACGGCAAACAGCCTGACAGCCAGACGTCGCAAAACGGCCAGAGCCGGACCGTGACGCAGGATCAGCTGAACCAGATGCTGGATAAGCTGCAGCAGCTGATGAAAGAGGGCAAGACGGCTGAGGCGCAGAAGCTGATGCAGCAGCTGAAAGACTTCATGAACAACATGCAGGTGGCGCAGGGCGACGGACAAGGCTCGGGCCAGGGCAGCCCCGGCGATCAGGCGATGAAGGACCTTAACCAGACCCTGCGCGACCAGCAGAAACTGTCCGACGACAGCTTTCATGATCTGCAGAATGGTCAGGATGGCCAGCAGGAAGGCGACGGCCAGGGCCTCGCCGACCGCCAGAAGAACCTGCAGCGCAAGCTCGACAACATGAAAAAGGGTGGCCAACTGCCTGGCGCCGGCAATCCGCAGGGCCAGGCCGGCCGCCAGAAACTCGACGACGCCGGCCGCGCCATGAAGGATGCCGAACGCGCGCTGCGCGACGGCAACCTGCCAGAGGCGCTCGACCGGCAGGCCGAGGCGCTTGACGCACTGCGCAACGGCATCCGCAACTTCGGCGAGGCGCAGGCTCAAGATCAACAGCAGCAGGGCACCCCGCAGGGCCAGGCCTCGTCCAAGGACGGACCGAAAGGTCAGCGCGACCCCCTGGGCCGCGAGACCGGGCAATCGACGCAAATGGGCACCGATCGCAGCCTGTTGCAGGGCAATGATGTCTACCGCCGGGCGCAGGACCTGCTGGACGAAATCCGCAAACGCTCGGGTGAACAATCGCGCCCGCAGGACGAACGCAGCTATCTCAAACGGCTGCTCGACCTGTTCTGACCGCGACACCATCGCGAAAGGGTGTCACCAGCCGCCGCCGTCACCCCTGCGTGTCACCGCCATAGCCGCGCAATGTCGCAACAAGCGACTTCAGGGACGCATCAAGCCAGACCCGCGCGGCGTCGATCGCCGCGACATAGGCCTTGGCCGCGCCGTCCAGCGCCGGAACCTTGGCGCCGATGGTCGGGGCCGCCACATATAGCACCACAATCACCACCGCGAGCACCAAGAACAGGGTGAACCCGCCCCTGAACCCACCGCCAGCCGGCTTCTCTTCGACCATGGTATCCACAATCGCGCTGTCCTCGTCCGAGGTCCGGTCGCTGGTCGAGCGCAGGGTCGAGTTGATTTCCTCGATGGCCGGCAGCATCTCGCCGCGTGATTTTGTCACCGGCTCCGGGATCGGCTCCGGCTCCGACGCCGCCCCGCGCAACCGCGCAATCCGCCGCACGGCGGCCGCCATGCCATTATCCTGCGGCAACGGCATTTCGGTCTGGGTCTCGATCACCGGCTGATGCGCCGCTTCCGCCTTGCGCGCTGCAGCCTCCCGCTCGGCCTCTTCACGCAGCACAGCCAGCACCGTCTCATCGAGAGACCGCTGCGGGACCGAGGTGATCACCGGTGGCGGGGTGTCTTCGGGATCGGCGATCAACCCGGTTTCCGCGGTCGCGGCAACCGGCTCTTCAACCGAGATCAGTACGGGTTCCGCATCGCCAGCACCCTCAAGCTCAGGCTTTGCAACCGCCTCAGCCTCTGCCATTTCTGCAACTTCGGTGTCCGGCTCCGTCTCCATTGCCGGTTCAACATCGGCCACCGGCTCCGCTTTCGATACCGGCTCTGGCACTGTCACCGGTTCAGGCACTGGCTCGGGCTCAGCTTCCGGCGCAGCTTCCACCACCGGCGCTGGTTCCTCCACCGCAGGCATCATCGCCCCGGCTGGCGGCTCGTACAGATCTTCCTCGGCCTCCTGCTCGGCTTCGACCTCGGGATGGTTCTGAAACCAGGCGTGACCACAGTTCGAACATTGGACATCACGCCCCCCTTTCGGGATGGCCGTATCGTCAACTTCATATTCCGCGTCGCAATTTGGACAAACCAATCGCATGCTTCACCGTCCCAGCCTGCAAGCTTTTCTAGCTTTTAACCATCGTTGTAACAACGAAACCCGGTCTCTCCAAGTGTTTGTGTCCAATTCCTTAACAGTGCCCGTTGAATCATTTCGCCCCATGGGCGATGGTGCAACAGGATCGGGCAACACAAGCAGGGCTTATCGGTGATCTCCTTCGAAAATGCCGCCTATTCCTATGGAGGGGGTGAATTGTTGTCGGAAATCACCCTGCGCCTTGCCCCGGGCTCGTTTCACTTCCTCACCGGCCCGTCTGGCTCCGGCAAATCCACTTTTCTCAAACTGTGCTATGCCGAGCTGTTCCCCACCACGGGCCACCTGACCCTGTTCGACCGTGAAGTGCGCACCCTGTCGCGTGACGATGTGGCCCTCACACGCCGCCGCATCGGTGTGGTGCATCAGGACTGTCAGTTCCTGGATCACCTGCCCCTCGCCGCCAATGTCGCCTTGCCCTTGTCGGTGGCTGGCCGCCCCAACCCGCCGTCCGACCTGTCCGACCTCTTGGGCTGGGTCGGTCTCGGCCATCTTGCCGAAGCCAAACCGCCGACCCTGTCCGGCGGCGAACGTCAACGCGCCGCCCTCGCCCGGGCCATCATCATGGGGCCGGATGTGATCCTGGCCGATGAACCGACCGGCAATCTCGACTGGGAGTTGTCGCAGCGCCTGCTGACCCTGCTGGTCGAGTTGAACAAGATGGGCAAGACCATCCTGGTCGCCACTCATGACCTGAACCTGATCCGCCAGGCCAAATCGCAGATCGCCGCCCGTGTGCTCCGGATCTCCAAACGCCGCATCCAGCTGGCCGGGGCAGACCTGTGAAGTCGCCGAAAGAGAAATCCTTTACCGAACGCCAACGCGACCGCGTCGTGCCGCCCTCGGGCGCGTCGGCCTGGCTTACCTCGTTTACCTCGGGCGCAATGACCTTCCTCGCTGTCTTCGCCCTCGCCCTGTCGCTGGCCTCCGGCCGCCTCGCCACCCGCTGGGCCGAGGCGTTGGACCACACCGCCACCATCCGCATCTCCGCTCCGCCCGACCAGTTGGTCCTGCAAACCAAGGCCGTGCTGGAGGTGCTGAAAACCACGCCCGGCGTCGCCTCCGCCCGCGCCGAAACGCCCGAAGAACAGCGCAAACTGCTGGAACCGTGGTTCGGCCCCGACCTGCCGCTGACCGATCTGCCCTTGCCGCAACTGATTGACGTGGTCGAGGGCAGCGCAGGCTATGACAGCGAGGGCCTGAAACAGCGCCTCGCCGCCGAGGCCCCCGGCGCTGTGCTTGACGACCACACCCGCTGGCGCCGCCCGATGGCCGAGGCCGCCACCCGCCTGCGCCTGCTCGGATACCTGTCGATCGCCCTGATCGGCGCTGCGATGGCCGCGATGATAACCCTGGCCGCCAATGCCGCCCTGTCGGCCAATGCCCAGGTCATCAAGGTGCTGCGGCTGGTCGGCGCCAAGGACAGCTACATCGCCCGCGCCTTCGTCCGCCGCTTCACCTTGCGCGCCGCCGCAGGTTCGCTGGCCGGCGCCGTCCTTGGCACCATCGGCGTGGCACTGCTGCCCGCCCAGGACGCCGCCGGCGGCTTCCTGACCGGCCTCGGCTTCGTCGGCGTCGGCTGGCTCTACCCTTTCGCACTGCCGGTCCTCGCCGTGATCGTCGCCTTCATCGCCACCCGGATCGCCGCCTTCGCCACCCTCAGGAGACTGACCTGATGCCCATTCCGATCCGCTGGCTGCTGTCGCTGATCTTCATCACCCAGATGTATCTGGCCATGGCGGTCTGCGCGATCGTGTTTGCCATCCCGTCGATCCTGTCGCGCAACATGGCCTTCACCGGCGTCCATGCCTATTGCTGGTGGGTCCGCCGCTCTGCCGCCATTCTGATCGGCCTGAAATCCGAAATCCGCGGCCCGGTACCGCAGACCGAGGTGATCATCGCTGCCAAACACCAATCGTTCTTCGACATCATCCTGCTCTGCTCCGTCCTGCCCCGCCCGAAATTCATCATGAAACGCGAGCTGATCTGGACGCCCTTCCTCGGCCAGTATGCCCTGCGCATCGGCTGCATCCCGGTTGACCGCGGCAAACGCGGCGCGGCGATCACCAAGATGAAAGATGATGTCGCCCGCGGCACCGCCCAGCCCGGCCAACTGGTGATCTACCCGCAAGGCACCCGCGTCGCCCCCGGGGTCCAGATGCCTTACAAGATGGGCACTGGCCTTCTGTATGAACAACTCGGCCAGACCTGCATCCCCGCCGCCACCAATGTCGGCGTGTTCTGGCCAAAACGCGGCATCCTGCGCCAGCCCGGCCTCGCGGTGATGCAATTCCTGCCCGCCATCCAACCCGGCCTCGCCGTCGCCGAGTTCACCAAAGAGATCGAACGCCAGATCGAAAGCGCCTCGCTGCAACTGATGCGCGAAGCCGGGTGGCAGGGCTGACGATGGCCACGTCCCCCGCCACCGTGACCCATATGCTCGACTCCCTCGCCGACCTCCCGGGCCTGCGCGCCGCCAGAATGTTCGGCGAATACGGCCTCTATCTCGACGACAAGGTCGTCGCTCTGATCTGCGATGACACACTCTTTGCCAAGGCCACCGCCACGGCCCACAAACTCATCCCCGACATCGAACTCGGCCCACCCTATCCCGGCGCCAAACCCCATATGATCCTCAACGACCTGCTCGACGACCCCGAACTCTGCATCCGCGTCCTGCAAACCGTCGCCGCCGACGTCCCCGAACCCAAACCCAAGAAACCCAAACGTCCTAAAACTTGACAAAAATTTCGCCCCCTTCATCTGTCCAGAAATACCCCACGGGGGAGGCTGCATCGGCCTTGGCCAATGTAGCTTGGGGGTGTGAAACCCCCGACCAACCTTGCAACCAGAGACGCCCATGACCTGGATCACCACGCTTGACGACCTGCATGCCCATTACGGGACCCCCTCGGCCCCCGCCGTGGTCAAGGTTACTCCGCACCTGACCCCGAGCTACCGCGCCTTCCTAGACCGCTCGCGGTTCTGCGTGCTGACCACGGTCGGCCCCGAAGGCACCGACGGCTCGCCACGCGGCGACCAGGGCCCGGTGGTCAGCGTGATTGACCCCAAGACCCTCGCCCTGCCCGACTGGAAGGGCAACGAACGGATCGACTCCTTGCGCAACATCGTCCGCGATGGCCGGGTCTCCCTGATGTTCCTCGTCCCCGGCTCCACCAACGCACTCCGCATCAACGGCACGGCGAAACTCACCACCGACCCCGCCCTGCTGCTCAGCTTCACCCGCGGCGAAATTCACCCCCGCACCGTCATCGTCATCCAGATCGCCGAGGTCTATTCACAATGCTCCCGCGCCATTCAGCGGTCCGAGTTGTGGACCTCGGGCGACCTGTCGGCCGGCATCCCCTCGATCGGCACCATGCTGCAAGAGGCCTCCGCCGGCAGCATCGACGGCAGCCGATACGACACCGAACGCGCCACCCGCGCCCATCTCGGCTGGTGGTAGGTCCAATGGAAAGTCATTGACACAAACCATGCTTGGGTATTCGCTTGGAGCCATTCGAAAGGATGTTTCAAATGGCCGACAATTATTACATTTATGAAGATATCGTAGCCCTCGGCATGTCCACCTTCAGCGACGACGGCACCGGCAATGATTGGCTGGTGCTGTCGGGTGACTATGGCGGGACCCGCAGCAATCCCGGCGCGTTTCTGATCCTGTCCAATTTCAAATACAGCAACCACCCCGGCCCCACCGATTTTGCCTACGCCTTCTCTCTGCCAAGCTCTCTTGCGGGCGTCCTGATCTATGGCGGCATTGAAAACGCCATGGGCGGTGCCGGGGCCGAGGTCATTTTCGGCAGTGATCTGGCCAATATCCTGCAGGGCGACCCCGATGACGTGGCCGGCGGCGCCGATGCTCTCAACGGTTTTGACGGCGATGATACTCTGATCGGAATGGGTGGCAGCGACCTGCTGCAGGGCGACAATGGCAATGATCTGATGTACGGCGATGCCAACCCGTTCGTCCAGGGCGGCAACGTCGCGCAAGGCGATGACACGCTGACCGGCGGCGCGGGCAATGATACGATGTTCGGCGGCTGGGGCAACAACACCCTGTATGGCGGCGACGGCTATGATACCGGCGATTATACAGGCTTTTTTGATGATTTCGGCAACACCAGCTATCGCATGGTAGCCTACAATTGGGCGGGTATGGTCACCGTCTATGCCTCCGATACGGCCACCGGCACCGAATATGTCGCCGCCACCGACACCATCTCAGGGGTCGAGGTGCTTTGGGGCACTGCGAACGGTGACCGGATGGAGGCGCGTTTCGAGTTTGCGCCCGGCGACTTTCCGGGCGACGAATTCCACGGCGGCGGCGGTCGCGACACGCTGTATGGCAGCATCGGCGTTGACGCGATTTATGGCGGCGAGGATGCGGACTTCCTGTGGGATGGCGGCAACAGCCAGCCAGTCGGCGCAGACCTGCTCAACGGCGGCAACGGCAATGACTATTACACCGTCTCGTCCGACCGCACCATAATTCTTGAAACCGCGACTGGCGGTTACGATTACGTCATGGCCAATTTCAATTACACGCTCCCGGCCTATGTCGAACATCTTTACCTCAATCCGAACGATCCCTCTGTCCTGATTGGCACCGGCAACGCTCTGAACAACCAGCTGGAGGGCAACAAGTTCGCCAATGAGTTGGGCGGCCTGGCGGGCGACGACAATCTATTCGGATTTGAAGGTAACGACACCCTGCGCGGTGGCTTGGGCGACGACTCGCTGTACGGCGGCACCGATGCCGACGATCTGAACGGCGGCGATCGCAATGACGTCCTCTACGGCGAGGATGGCACGGACAGCCTTTATGGCGGCAATCAGGACGACATGCTGTTTGGTGGAACGCGGAACGATTTTCTGCAAGGTGGCACCGGCCATGACGAGCTGCGCGGCGGCGGCGGTGCCGACACCTTCTATTTCGCCACCGCGGCCGAGGCCGGCAAAGGCAGATCTCACGATATCATCGGCGACTTTCACAGTGGCCAGGACGTGATCGACCTGCATCACATCACCAAACGTCAGGTGTTCATTGACAGCAATCCCTTCCACGCAGCCGGCAAGGCAGAGATCCGCTATGACAGCGCCAGGAGCTTGATCATCGGCGACACCAACGGCGACGGGATTGCCGATTATCAGATCAGCTTGGGCGCTGGTACGGTCTTGGCGGCCAGCGATCTGCTGCTCTAAGCGGTCAAACCTTGCCAATTGATTAGATGTGGGAAGTCAAACCCTTGAAGTTGCAGGATTTCTGCAACTTTCCAGATCTGGGTACGATTAGGCCGCGAGGCCCTTGCTACCCATGTCGAGGAATTTTTCGCGCCGGTCCTTGATCAGAAAGTCCGGCTTCTTGCCCGTCAATTCCTTCAGCATCGCCTCCAGGGCCTTGCCCACGGCTTCGATCGCCTCTTTCGGCCCACGCTGGGCGCCGCCCAAAGGCTCTTTCACGATCCGGTCGATCACGCCCAGCTTCTGCAAATCCTGCGCCGTCAGTCGCAAAGCCTCCGCCGCCTCCCGCATCTTCTCGCTGTCCTTCCACAGGATAGAGGCGCAGCCCTCGGGCGAAATCACCGAATAGATCGAATGCTCCAGCATCGCGATCCGGTTCGCCGTCGCAAAGGCCACTGCCCCACCTGACCCGCCCTCGCCGATGATGACCGCAATGACCGGAACCCCGATCCCCAGCGACATCTCCGTCGCCTTGGCAATCGCCTCCGACTGGCCACGCTCTTCAGCCCCCTTGCCGGGATAGGCCCCGGGCGTGTCGACCAGCGTGATCACCGGCAGGCGGAACTTATCGGCCATCTCCATCAGCCGGATCGCCTTGCGGTAGCCCTCTGGCCGCGCCATGCCGAAGTTGCGCTCGATCCTTGTCTTGGTGTCATGGCCCTTTTCATGGCCGATCACCATCACCGGCGCATCGTTGAACCGGGCAAGGCCCCCCATCACGGCGTGATCATCGGCAAAGTTCCGGTCGCCCGCCAGCGGCGTGTATTCCGAGAACAACGCGTCGATATAATCCTTGCAATGTGGCCGTTCGGGATGCCGCGCCACCTGGCATTTCTGCCAGGGGTTCAGCCCCTTATAAAGGTCCTTCAGCATCTGGTCGGCCTTGCGGTCCAGCCCCTCGGCCTCGCGTGCCACATCCACTGTCGAATTGGTCCGCGCCATGGCCCGCAGTTCCTCGGCCTTGCCCTCGACCTCGGCCAGCGGCTTTTCAAATTCCAGATAGTTCATGGCGACACTCCTTGGACTGCCCCTATATGGCCAAGCCGCAGCCAAGATGCAACTGAAGGCAATGGGCAAAGCCGGCCACCGCAAACAGCAACGCCCCGAAGCTCGCGCTTCGAGGCGTGCATCCTCCCCTTGGATGCTGCTTTGGGCCTCCCCTCCCTGGGCAGCAGGGTATTTCACGAAACCGTGACGTTGGGTCACAGTTGCCCGGTTTGCCAGCGGCGAGTCAACCGCTAATAGATGCCGCAATGCAGCAACGGCGGAGCTTCGTAACTCAAAGCGGTTTGAGGCCATGTCGATGAAAAGATTTGACAATCCGGTCAGGCCAATTCCCGCCTGTCGCGGCGATTTCAGGTCCCGGACCAGACCGTTTGATACTTCTTGCGGTATTTCAAGTCGGCTTCCAGGGGAATCATTTGCATGGAAATGTCTTTCGCCCGCAGGTCGCCGGTCGCATCGAACAACCGTCGCAAACCGCACAGAATGTCATAGCGAAGCAGGGTCGCATTCTTCTCATCCACGCAATTGCGGTACCGGGCCGCCAGCCCGTCGATCACCGGCGCGCGCAGCGTCGGCGGCCGACCCACCTGCCACAGCGCCTGCAACACATGCCGCGCCGTGACGAATTTTTCGTCCCGCGTGACCGCGAAAATCGCCGCCAGATCGCGCAGCGCCAGTTCGGCCGGGATGGACCGCGCCAGCCAACACAGCGCCTGTCCGGCAATCGCCCGCACCCGGTTGTCCTTGTGGCCCAACAGCACCACCAGCCGGTCCCAGACCAGCGGCCCCCAGTCGCCCGCAGCCAAGCTCGCCGCCTGCAGCGTCGCGTAGACCTCGCCCTGCGCCAAGCGGTCGCCCGATTCCAGATCGTCCAAAGCCCGTGCCACATCGACCGGCATATCCATCGCCATCCCCCCCCAAACCCGGCCATTTTGCGCCGGCCTCCCCCTTCCCACCAGCCCCAAAACCCGCGAAGACTGCTGCAGCAGAAAGGCGTCCCATGATCACCGTAACCCGCAACAGTTTCCCGCTTGCCCGCACCTTCACCATCTCACGCGGGTCCAAGACCGCAGCACAGGTCCTGACTGTCCGCATCACAAGGGGTGGCATCACTGGCTGGGGCGAATGCGTACCCTATGCCCGATATGGCGGCACGCTTGACAGCGACACCGCGCTGATCGAGGCCCTGCCGGACGACATCACCCGCCGCACCCTGCATGCAGCCCTGCCCCCCGGTTCCGCCCGCAATGCCGTCGATTGCGCCCTGTGGGATCTGGAGGCGAAGGCCTCCGGCCTGCGCGTCTGGCAACTGTTGGGCATGACCGCGCCCAAGCCCGTCCCCGTCGCCTTCACCCTGTCGCTTGACACCCCGGCGGTCATGCTGGACCAAGCCCGCCAGAACGCCGACCGCCCGCTGCTGAAGATCAAGCTCGGCACCCCGGACGACATGCCGCGCCTCGAAGCCGTTCGCGCCGGTGCCCCGGATGCGACCCTGATCATCGACGCCAACGAAGGCTGGACCCCAGAGGTCTACACCGACCTCGCTCCGCATCTGCTGCGCCTCGGCGTGGCGATGGTCGAACAGCCGCTGCCCGCCGGGGCCGACGACATGCTGGCCGAAATCGCCAGGCCCCTGCCGGTCTGCGCCGACGAAAGCGCCCATGACGCCGCCAGCCTCGCCGCCCTCAAGGGCAAATATGACATCGTGAATCTGAAACTCGACAAGACCGGCGGGCTGACCGAGGCGCTGGCCGCCAAGGCAGAGGCCCAGAAGCTCGGCCTCGGCCTGATGGTCGGTTGCATGGTCGGGTCGTCCCTCGCCATGGCCCCTGCGGTGCTGGTCGCCCAAGGCACCGCCTATTGTGATCTTGACGGCCCGCTGCTGCTGTCGCAAGACCGTGCCACCCCGTTGCAATATGATGCAGCCGGCGTTCATCCCCCGACCCCGGGCTTGTGGGGCTGAGCCATCGGACTTGACGCACCTGCAGCACTTTCCCCCCAGCACCTCCCCAAAGGCCCTTTGATCCATGCGCCTGCCCGGCGACGTCCAGTTCCTGCCCGATGGCGGTTCGGCCAGTTTCGCACATCCTGCTTTCTGGCCATCACCCCCTCTCTGGTCGTCGACCTGAAGGATGCCCAGCCATTCGAACGTCCCGCCGCCTTTACCGGCCCTGACACCGTGTTGCAAAACGGCGTTGTCTGGCGGAAGATCGGCCGAATGCCCGCATTGAATGGCGGTCAGGTCAGAACGCCCTGATGGTGTCCCATCGGGGCAAGTCGGTTCGGATGCATCTCTTGGCCCTGTCCTCGCATGTCGACTGGCCGTTTGACCTGTTCAACCTCTGGATCGAAACCGCCAACAACCCCGATCTGCTCCAATCCCACCTTTCGGCTTGAATTCGGCGGGGTTTCGGTGGATTCCGGGCCGCAGCAATCCCATGGAACCAAGGATACACCATGTCCCGTACCGTCTATCTGAACGGCGACTACCTGCCGGAAACCGAGGCGAAAGTCTCGATCTTCGACCGTGGCTTCGTCATGGCCGACGCAGTGTATGAGGTGACCTCGGTGCTGGATGGCAAGCTGATCGACTTTGCCGGCCATTGCGCCCGTCTGGCCCGCAGCCTGAAGGAGCTGGACATGCCCACCCCCTGCACGGATGACGCGCTGCTGGCCGCGCATCGTGAGTTGATCCGCCTGAACGCCATCACTGACGGCATGGTTTACCTGCAAGTCACCCGGGGCAACCCCGGCGACCGCGACTTCACCTTTCCCGGCCCCGAAATCCCGCCGACCCTCGTGATGTTCACCCAGGCCAAGGCCAACCTCGCCGACAACCCGGCCGCCAAGTCTGGCTGGAAGGTGATCTCGGTGCCTGATGTCCGCTGGGGCCGCCGCGACATCAAGACGACGCAGCTGCTCTACCCCTCGATGGCCAAGATGATGGCCAAGAAGGCCCATGTCGATGACGCCTGGCTGGTCGAGGATGGCTCGGTCACCGAAGGCACCTCCAACAACGCCTATATCGTCAAGGGCAACCGCATCATCACCCGCGCGCTGTCGACCGACATTCTGCACGGTATCACCCGCGCCGCCGTACTGCGCTTTGCCACCGAGGCGCAGATGGAGGTCGAGGAACGCCCCTTCACCATTGCCGAGGCGCAACAGGCCGACGAGGCGTTCATCACCTCGGCCTCCGCCTTCGTGATGCCGGTGGTCGAGGTTGACGGTGCAGCCATTGGCACCGGCACCCCGGGCAAGATCGTCGCCCGCCTGCGGGAGATTTACCTCGACGAAATGCGCAAGGCTGCGATCTGACTGGATGACAGCCCCGTTCACGACCGCAGGACTGCTGCGCGGCATCCGTGACGGGATACCGCTGGGTGTCGCCATTTTCATCTATGGGGTGGCCATCGGTCTGGTGGCCGATCAGGCCCGGCTTTCGCTGGGCGAGGCAGTGGCGACCAGCGGTCTGGTCTATTCCGGCTCTGCCCAACTGGCGGCACTCAGCCTGATTGCGACCGGTCATGTCACCCTGGTCTCACTGGCCGCAACCATCCTGTTGATGAATGCCCGCTACATCATGTTTGGCGCGGCCCTGCACCCGTGGCTGGCCGGGACCACGACGCCACGGGCACTTGGCAGTCTGTTGCTCTTGGGCGATGCCAACTGGATCGTCGTGATGCGGGCAATTGCCCGGGGTGAGACGGACCGCGCCTATCTGCCGGGAACCGGCTTGCCCATGCTGGCGGGCTGGCTCAGCGGCACCGCCGTCGGCGCGCTGTCCGGTCAGATCCTGCCCGACCCCAAACTGCTGGCCGCCGACATGATGCTGCCCGCCTTCGCCGCCGCGATGATGGCCGGTATGCTGCGGACCCGGTCATCCTGGCTGATCGCCGCCGTTGGGGCCGCCATGGCCCTGATGGTGCAGCATCTGGCCGGGTCAGGCTGGGCGGTGATCGCGGCGGGACTGTCCGGTGGCATTGTGGCGTTCGCAAGCCACCAACCGCCCACCGAAAGCCCGTCCTGATGCCACCCTTCCCCATTCTGCTGCTGGTGATGGCCGCCTCGGCGGTATTCTGCCGCTTCGCCGGTTATGTCGCGATGCGCTATCTGCCCGCCTCGCCCCGGTTGGATGCCGCTTTGCGTGCCACCCCGATCGCCGTGATGGCCGCAATCGCGGCGATGGCGGTGGTGCAGGGCAGCTGGACCGATGCCCTGGCCCTTGCATCTGCGGTGGCCCTGACTTTCGCAATCGGCAACGATGTCGTCGCCGCCCTGATCGCCGTCGCCCTGGCGGCGCTGTTGCGGTTGGTCTGGGGCTGATCCCGACCAGCCGCGTTTCAGGCCGGATTGATCATTCCGAACACCGCGTCATAGGTGCCGGCCGCCTCGGCCCCGCGCAACCGCATCACCGCCTGCACCAGAATTTCCCCGGCATCGGGATTGGCACGCAGCAACGCCATCGTCTCGGCGGTGTAATCCGCCAGCTTCATTGCATTCGGATTGCCCCGGCTGGTTGGCATCAGGTCGGTGCCCACAGCAGGCGGTGCCACCTCGATCACTTGCACCGAGGTCTTGCGCAGCTGGTAGCGCAGGCTTTGCGACCACGAATGCAGCGCCGCCTTGGTGGCACTGTAAGTCGGCGTCAGACCCAAAGGCACAAACGCCAGCCCCGACGACACATTAAGCACCGCCGACGCGGCCTGCGCCTTCAACCGCGGCAACAGCGCCGCCGTCAGTCGGATCGGCCCCAGCAGATTGATCGCCACCGTCGCCTCGGCCTGCGTCAGGTCATAGGGTTCAGCTAGCATATCCTCGGATTTCATGATCCCGGCATTGTTGATCAGCACGTTCAGCTCCGGAAACCCGGCCACCACCTTTGCCGCAAACGCCGGGATCGCCGCGCCATCCTCGACATCGAATGCCACCCGCGCCATGCCCGGATTGGCCGCCACCACCGCATCCAGCACATCCTCGCGCCGCCCGGCAATGATAACCTGATTGCCAAGCGCATGAAACGCCTCCGCCCAGCCGCGCCCGATGCCCGAGCCGCCGCCGGTGATCAAAATCGTGTTGCCAGTCATTTTCATGGTCTGTCCTTTCAAAGAGTGCTTGTCGGGATATAGCGGATCGCTTACCGTTGGAAAGTAGGCACCCAGAATATCCGTACTTACCAAAAGGAGAGTGCAATGTCCGTCACCGCCCCGGATGGCTGCCAGATCGACCACCGGGTCGAGGCGCTTGTCACCGACCTCATCGGTCGGGTGGCCGACAAATGGACCATGGTGGTGATCGAGGTGCTGGCCGCTCAGGGCGAAATGCGCTTTACCGCCCTTGGACATGCGGTGACCGGCATCAGCCAAAAAATGCTGACCCAGACCCTGCGCCAGATGGAACGCGACGGACTGGTGATCCGCACCGTCCACCCGGTCATTCCGCCAAGGGTTGAATACCGCCTGACCGACCTTGGCCTCAGCCTTGGCGATGCATTCTGCGGCGTGTGGATATGGGCGGAACAGAACCTCGCCCGCATTGAGACGGCGCGAGAGAAATTTGACCAAAGACCGTGATCAGGCCGGCGTCACCAGACTGATAGCGACTTTCGACATATCAAAATTCTGCGGCGCGCTTAGGGTCGTGATCACATCCGCCCCGTGCAAGATCGACACATCCCCGCTGACCGGATCGGTGGTCGAGGTCAGGTCATGGGCGGTCAGCCCAGGATAGACGGTCTGGTCAAACTCCAGCACCAACTTGTCCACCGAGCCGTCGAAATCCTGAACATGCACCGCCGCGTTGCTGTCGGAATAGGTCCAGACATTGACCTGATCGGCCCCGGCCCCGCCAAATACCACGTCGTCGTCACTGGCCACCATGCTGTCGTCGCCATCGCCGCCAAACAGATGATCCTGTGTCCCCGGCACATCATCCTGAACCCGGTGCTGCTGGACCGGATACCACGACCCGACGATGGTATCCTGCCCGCCACCGCCCGTCAGCACGTCGGCCCCGACACCGCCAATCACAAGATCGTCGCCCGCACCGCCGCTGGCCGTGTCATCGCCGTTGCCACCACCCAACTGATCCTGACCTGGCCCGCCATAGATCAGATCATCACCGGTGTTGCCGCTGACCGTATCGTCGCCATCTTCGCCCCAGACTGTGTCCGCGGCGCCCCCGCCATAGACAAAGTCATTGCCCGCGCCCATGTTCAGGTGATTGTCGCCGTTGACTTGTCCGAAGATCGGTTGCGCCCAGGCCAGATCATCACCAGCCCCGCCGAAAAGTGTGGCGCTGCCAGTGCCAAGATGCACCGTGTCATTGCCCTCTTCGCCCCAAAGTTCGTTATGCCCCGCGCCGCTGTAGATCGTGTCGTCGCCCTCGCCACCGACCACCGTGTTATCACCCGCGCCGCCTGACATCAGATTGGCCCCGGCGCCGCCATAGACCACATCGTTCCCCACACCGCCGAACAGCGAATCGCCGCCCTCGTCGCCACCCAGAACGTCATTGCCGTCCCAGCCCGTGACCATGTCGTTGCCAGTCCCGCCAAAGACCGCGTCATCGCCCGCGCCGCCATGCAAAGTGTCGTTTCCGGCTTCGCCAGCCACCAGATCATTGCCGTCGCCACCAGCAGCATCATCATTGCCTCCGGCCGCGAACAAGGTGTCATCGCCATCATTCCCGGCGATCAGGTCATTCCCGTCGGCACCTGTCAAACTGTCGGGTCCAGAGGAACCGGTCAGATGCTGGTCCGGCGGACCGTCCTCGTTTGACGCGGCATGATGGTCGCCGGTGAACACATCCAGCAGCAAACCGCCGAACAGCAGCGTCGCCAAACCCGCAAAACCCAGCAAGAAATCCATGACACACCCCATTCACTACGATCGGAGTTAGCCGACCATGGTCGGTCAGTCAAATTCTCACCAAAGTATCAACGGGTTCGCCAACAATCCCGTCAGCGCAGCATTGATTGTTTCGCGTCCCGCATCCTAGACCTTTGCCGGTGGCTCACCACCAACATTGGCCCGGAACGCCTCAGCAAACTCCGCCCGTTTGGCGGCATCGGCGGCGTTCTGGTTCTGCGCCACCCAATCACCATAGGGCATGCCGTAAACCACCTCGCGCCCCTCGTCCTTGGTCATCTCGATACCTCGCGCGTTGGCTGCCTCCTGATACCAGCGGCTCAGGCAGTTCCGGCAGAACCCTGCAAGGTTCATCAGATCGATGTTTTGCACCTCCGGCCGTTTCACTAGCAGATGCTCCATCAACGCCCGGAAGGCCGCAGCTTCCAACTCGGTCCGCGTCGCCTGATCCAGTTCTGTCATTCCAAGCCCTCCAACACATCGCGCAAGACCGGGGCCAGCCGCTCGGCCCAGACCATCTGCCCCGCCGCCTCGCCGATCAGATCGTTGCGGACCTCGATCAGCGTATTGTGCCGCCCCATCTGCAAGGCATGACGGTCAATCGCATCGCCTGGCAGCGCCCCGGCATAAGGCTCATTGTCGCCCACGCAAAGCGTCGGGTCCAGACCCAGTTGCGCAATCAGCGGGCGCGACAGCCGGGCATCCTCGGGTGCGTAAAGCACACCAACGTGCCAAGGTCGCGGCGGCCGTCCGCGCAAACAGGGGGTAAAGGAATGGACGGCCAGGATCACCGTATCATCGCGCCGCGCCGCCAATCCGGCCAGGGCATCGTGATATGGCCGGTGCAACGTCGCCAGCCGCCGCTCCACCTCTGTCTGATCCACATGGCGGTTGCCCGGAACAATGGTGCCGTCATACAGTTTCATCACCAGCGTCGGGTCGTCCTCTCCCCGGTTGGGGTCAATCACCAGACGGCTGAAATCGGATGAGATCACCGGACTGTCCAACAGCACCCCCAACGCCTCGGCCACCCCCCGCGCACCAACATCCCACGCGATGTGTCGCGCCATGTCGTCAACCGAAATCCCCAGATCGCCGCCACCCACCTCGACCGGCACCCGGTTGGTGGCATGGTCGCAGGTGATCAACCACCGCCCGCCACGTGTCGCCCCCGATATGTGAAATGCATCCATTCTACGGCCCTTTCCTTACCCCGCTCTTATCCTGCAACCCACCCGGGCGGAATCGCAAAGGGCGCTAATTTCGGCAGTTTCTTGCGCCGGCCTGTCACCCACCGGGAATTCGCCGTTTTTTTCCGCGGATTTTGCCGGGTCTTCGCGGAAAATTCATGCGACCGGCGCAAGGTGGGATCGGCCAGTTGCCCCTTTGGATCAATTGCGCCATAAGACGCGCAATCCACCGCGACTGGCCTGCGATGAAAAGGAAAAGGCATGAGACGCCTTCGGAATGTGAAGATAGTTGCCACGCTCGGCCCCGCTTCCAATGATTATGAAACCATCCGCGCCCTGTTTGAAGCCGGTGCTGACGTTTTCCGGCTGAACATGAGCCACGGCAGCCATGACGACATCAGGGCCCGCCACGCCATCATCCGCAAGGTTGAAGAGGATACCGGCCGCCCGATCGCGATTCTGGCCGACCTTCAGGGCCCGAAACTGCGCGTCGGCATATTTGCCGAGCCTGATGGCGAAATGCTGGTCGAAGGTGCCGCCTTCCGCATGGACCTGTCCGCCGCGCCCGGTGACATCGATCGTGTGCAACTGCCGCATCCAGAGATTTTTGCGGCGCTGGAGCCCGGTGCCTCTCTGCTGGTCAACGACGGCAAGATCCGCCTGCGGGTCGAAGACTGCGGCAAGGATTTCGCCAATTGCACCGTCACGGTCGGCGGCCAGATTTCCAACCGCAAAGGCGTCAACGTGCCCGACGTGGTGCTGCCGGTGGCCGCCCTGTCCGACAAGGACCGCACCGATCTGGAATTTGCCTGCGAAATGGGGGTCGACTGGCTCGCCCTGTCCTTTGTCCAACGCCCCGAAGACGTGCTTGAGGCCCGCGCTCTGGCCCGTGGTCGCGCCGCCATCCTGTCCAAGATCGAAAAGCCTGCCGCCGTGAAGGCCTATGATGCGATCCTGCTGGTGTCCGATGGCATCATGGTCGCGCGTGGCGATCTTGGGGTCGAACTGCCGGTCTATACCGTGCCGCCGATCCAGAAACGCCTGATCCGTGGTGCCCGTGCCGCCGCCAAACCGGTGATAGTGGCGACCCAGATGCTCGAATCGATGATCGAGGCCCCGGTGCCGACCCGCGCCGAGGTGTCCGACGTTGCCACCGCAATTTATGAGGGTGCTGACGCCATCATGCTGTCGGCCGAATCCGCTGCCGGCAAATATCCGATCGAAGCGGTGACGACGATGAACAACGTCGCCATATCGGTCGAAAAGGACCCGACCTACCGTCAGGTCATCGAAAGCAGCCGCAACATTCAGCGGGAAACCATTTCAGATGGCATCGTTGCGGCAGCCCGCGAAATTGCCGAGGCGACCAACATCAAGGCCATCACCTGCTTCAGCCAGTCCGGCAACACCGCCTCGCTGGTGGCGCGCGAACGCCCGCGCGTCCCGATCATCGCGCTGACCCCGCTGATGTCCACCGCACGCCGCATGGCGCTGACCTGGGGCCTGCACAACGCGATCTGCGAACCGCAGGAACGCTTCAAGGGCGCAGTGCTGGCCGCAGTCCATGTTGCCCGCCGCGACGGCTTTGCCCAGGTCGAGGATATGATCGTGCTGACCGCCGGCGTGCCATTCAACGTAAAAGGCACAACCAACATCTTGCGCGTCGCCCCCTGCGATGAACGATTGATTTCCAAAGTGGATCCTGAATAATTCACCTGAGTGAGTTGAAGGATTTATAGATGGACACCGATCTATTTCTGGTCATCGGCATCGTCGTGCTCGTTCTCGCCATTCCTTCGATGCTGTCGGCCTATGTCGAAGGCAGGGTGCCGCGGATCGGCTCTGTCATGGTGCTGATCGGCGGGGTTCTGGTGGTGATGGCGCTGACCAATCATGGCCGCGGCTATTCTTTTTCCGAAATCCCCGACGTGTTCTTCCGGGTGATCGGCCGCTACATCAACTGACGCCAGTCGCCCGCACCGGCCCGAAATCCGGTCCTGGGCGGCACCCGACCTCAACCAAACATCGCGAAATCACCGAAGTCATTGGACGCTGCAATGGCAACGCCGGGTTCCGCCTGGACACCACTTCTTGCGCGTCCACCCAAAATGACCACCCCCACGCCTTTGGACTTGCACGCCCCGCCATCCGCCCCTATAGGACCACCTTCGAATACCCCGCGCTGCCGGCCCACGTGGCATGCCGAGCAGCGCCTGCAACCACGGAGATGGAAATGCCCAAGATGAAGACCAAATCGGCTGCGAAGAAGCGCTTCAGCTTCACCGCAACCGGTCGTGTAAAGGCTGGCCCCGCCGGCAAACGCCACGGCATGATCAAACGCACGACGAAATTCATCCGCGACGCTTCGGGGGCCATGATCCTCTGCGCGTCCGATGCGAAGATCGTCAAGAAATACATGCCCTACGACCGGTAAGGAGAGCAACCGATGTCCCGCGTTAAATCCGGCGTAGTCACCCACGCCCGTCACCGCAAGGTGATCAAGAAAGCGGCAGGCTACTACGCCGCCCGCTCGACCAACTTCAAGACGGCCACGCAGGCCGTCGACAAGGCGCAACAGTATGCGACCCGTGACCGCAAGGCCCGCAAGCGCAACTTCCGCGCCCTGTGGATCGCCCGTATCAACGCCGCTGTGCGTCTGTACGACCCGGCCTTCACCTATTCGCGTCTGATCAACGGTCTGGCTTTGGCTGGCATCACCGTCGACCGCAAGGTTCTCGCCGATCTCGCCGTGCACGAGCCGGAGGCGTTCAACCAGATCGCCGCCCAGGCCAAGGCCGCCTTGCCCGCCGCCGCCTGATCCAACGGCAA
>JBDTQR010000003.1:0-54883 GCA_039932095.1 bacterium
ATAGGCGGCAGTCGGCGGCACCAGGTTGGTGACGTTCATCCAGTTGATCGCCCCGGTCAGGATCGGGACCAGGCCCACCAGCAACAGCGGGGTCAACACGATGATCGCAAGCCACTTCTGCGCCACTGCCGTGCCTGCGATCCCACGCTCCTGGATCAAAAGGATGACCAGCATCAGGATCACGCCGATCACGAAGGTAGAGTTGAAGTGCAGCGTCCCAAGACCCGGGACCGTGATCGTGAAGGCTTCCCAGATGCGGAACGCTGGGGTAAGCGCTGCGACACCATCAGCGCTGGCCACCGCCTGAATGGCATCAGGGACAGCCGTTCCCGCATTCGCGGCGATGTAGTCGATGACAGACTGCGTTTCCGCCGTATAGCTTGCGATGTTGGCCGTTACCCAGTCCATAACCATCTGGCTTTCCGCCAGCGGGATAGGGAACAGGGCGTTCAGGATATAGCCCGCCGCAATCGCACAACCGAGCGACAGCACCGGCGACCACGCAAACCAGTTGCACCAGACCGACAGGGGCGCGATCAGCTTGCCATAGCGCAGCCAGGCCGTCGCCCCGTAGACGCTTGTTCCGCCCGACTTGTTGCCGAACATCCCCGCCATCTCGGCATAGGTAAAGCTTTGCAGGAACCCCATGCACATCGACAGGATCCAGACCACGAAGGCCATCTTGCCTGCCACCCCGGCAATCCCGCCGATCGAGAACAATACCAGCGGTGGCACGCCCGCCGCCACCCAGAACGCACCCTTCCAGTCCAGTGCACGGTGCAACTGACCAGAACCAGGTTGCCCGACATTCGCTTCCATAACCATTCCCAAAGCCCCCTTTGATGCACCCGCCCTGTCCATTGCGTCGCAGCACGGTGTGAATTGTCTGAACCTCAGGTCCAGTTGGCGCGAGGGAAGCACGGGTCCGGCGGCAAATCCACTCGGCAATTCATTCTAAAGAAAATTTGTTTCCCGGCGCGTCCGCTGCGTCACAGACGGGCCTGCAACCGCCCCGGCAGAGCCAAGGGCGGTTGCAAACGCTGCAAAAATACTCAGTTGCGCAGATAGCTGTCCATGCTGTCTTCCAGCGCGTCTTTCCACGCCGTGTGATGCAAGGGGGCCATGGTGCCGGTGATCACCGATTTGTAGGCATGGTCACGGAAGGTCATGATGCCGGCCTTCTTGTGGTCTTTCCATGCGAAGAACGCCTCGCAAGCGCCATCGACATCGAACGCCGGATAGTCGGTCTCGGCGATCAGCTCTTTGACATAATCGCCCTGATAATGGATCGCATCATGGGCGTCCTGCCCGGCATCCTCATGCGCAACGCGGTCGGCCACGTCTTTCAACAGCACTGCCTTGTCCGACGGCACTGCAATCCGCCCGAGGATGACATCGCGCACCCACCAGGCCTGCGCGTCGAACATGTTGAAGGTGAACCATTGGTCCTGCATGCCGAGGAAGAACAACTTGGGGTTATGGACCCAGGTCACCCCTTTGTAGAGGTCGGCGGTGGCCAGACGGTTGCGGGTTTTCAGGCGCAGATCGTCGGGCAGGAAGGGGAAATGGTGCTGGTAACCCGTGCAAAGGATGATCGCGTCGACTTTCTTCGAGGTGCCGTCCTTGAAATAGGCGGTGTTGGTGTCGACCCGGGTCAGCAGCGGCACTTCCGCCCAGTTGTCCGGCCAGTCAAACCCCATCGGCGCGGTTCTGTGCGACACCGTCACCGAATTCGCGCCGTATTTCCAGCATTGCGAGCCGATATCCTCGGCCGAATAGGAGGTGCCGACCAAGAGGATGTCCTTGCCCTTGAACTCCATTGCGTCGCGGAAGTCGTGGGCGTGCAGGATGCGGCCGTTGAAGTTGGGAAAGCCGGGGAATTCCGGGACGTTGGGGGTTGAGAAGTGGCCCGAGGCGACGATGACGTTGTCGAAGGTTTCGGAATACATCCGGTCAGCAGCAAGATCATGCACGGTGACAGTGAAATTGCCTTTGTCTTCATTGTATTGCACGAAACGCACCGCAGTCCGAAACCGGATCCAGTCACGCACGCCGGCCTTCTTCACCCGGCCTTCGATATAATCAAACAGCACCGCGCGCGGCGGATAGCTGGCGATCTGCTTGCCGAAATGCTCCTCGAAGGAATAATCGGCGAACTCCAGCCCCTCTTTCGGCCCGTTCGACCACAGATAGCGGTACATCGAATTGTGGACCGGCTCGCCAAATTCATCCAGACCGGTGCGCCAGTTGTAATTCCACAGGCCGCCCCAATTGTCCTGCTTTTCAAAGCAGACAATCTCGGGAATTTCCGCGCCCATCTGGGCGGCGGACTGGAAGGCGCGCAACTGGGCCAGGCCGGAAGGCCCGGCACCGATCACGGCAATGCGTTTGGTCATCAGAAATCTCCTCTGCTGCGGCGAGTCAGTCGCGCGTTACCCCAGACTAGGCAGAGGTTATTCTGAGTGTCAATTTTTCTTCCCGTGGTGAAACAACGCCATCAGGCCTTTTCCACTTTTTTCAGCTTTTCAATGCCTAGCATCCCCATCACGGCCTTTTCGTAATAGGGCTCGCTGTTGCCCTTGCGGACCTTGCGCAGGAAGTATTTCTCAAACCCGATCTTGGCCAGATGCACCCATTTGCCCGAAGACGACCAGTTGACGTTGCGCGGCGGGATCTGCGGCTGCGCGACAAAGGCGATGCCGCTGTCGCCGAAATCGGCCAGACAGACCGCGTTCCACGTGCCGACATTGTCAGGTTCCTGGCCCCGCAGTACCTGACCAATGTTCAGCGCGGTGGCGGTGACCATGGATTCGATCATGAACCCGGTCTTCGGCACGCCGCAGGGCACCGGGGTCGGTCCGGTCGGCGGAATCGCGACGCAGACACCAATGGCATAGATGTTGGGGTATTTCGGGTTGCGCTGATGCTTGTCGACGATGGTAAAGCCGCGCGGGTTGGACAGACCCTCGATCCCCGCAACCGCCTTGATGCCGCGGAACGCCGGCAGCATCATCGCGTAGGCAAACGGCAGTTCCTTCGTGGCCTTGACTGAGCCGTCATCGGCAATCTCTTCCACCGTCATCTTGCCAGCCTCGACCTTCTTGACCTTGGTGGAGGTCAGCCATTTGATGTGTTTCTCCCGCATCTCCGACTCGAGCAGCCCGCGGGTGTCGCCGACCCCGTCCAGCCCCAGATGCCCGACATAGGGTTCCGAGGTGACAAAGGTCATCGGCACCTTGTCACGGATCTTGGCCCGGCGCAGCGCGGTTTCCAGAATGAAGGTGAACTCATAAGCCGGACCAAAACACGACGCACCCTGCACCGCCCCCACAACGATCGGGCCGGGGTTCTTGCAGAACGCCTCAAAGGCGGCCCGGGCATTGACCGCGTGATCGACATGGCAGATCGACTGGGTGAAACCGTCCGGACCCAGCCCCTCGATCTCGTCAAAGGCCAGTTCAGGGCCGGTGGCGATCACGATGTAGTCATAGGACAGCGAAGTGCCATCGACCAATGCCAGGCGATTCTCTTCCGGGAACAGCTTTTCGGCGGCGGTGGTGACAAAGGTGATGCCCTTCTTTTCCATCGTCGGCCGCAGATCGACGGTGATGTCCGCGGGTTCGCGCCAGCCCACCGCAATCCACGGATTTGACGGGACAAAATGGTATTTCGGGTCCTTGGTGACCACGGTGATCCGGTCGTTCTTGCCGATCTGTTCGGCCAGTTCATAGGCCATGATCGAGCCGCCAAGCCCCGCTCCCAGGATGATGATATGCGCCATGTGGTCCCTCCCAATCTGCCAAGTGCCGTTGCCAGTGCGTGTCAGTCTATTATATTCCATGTCTGGAATGTGACGGCCTTGACATACATCAACCCGCAATCGGGATCGGGTGCGAAATGGTGCGCGTTCGCCGGTCTCCCATCAGGTTGACCCCGGCTTGGGCCTGTGGCTTAACTGGCCGGCGAAGACAAAGCAGCACAGTGAGTTCAATGCCCACTTCACTTACGGATGACGAGCTCTCCTCGTCGGGTCTTGCCGCCGCGATGCTGGAAAAGGCCACCGTCACCACCGCTTTTCTGAAATCGCTGTCGCATCCGGCACGTCTGGTCTTGCTGTGCCGTCTGGCCGAAGGGCCGGCGACCGTTGGGCAGCTGGAGACAGTGCTGGATCTGCCGCAGGCCGAAGTGTCCAAACAACTCGCCCGGCTAAGGGCCGATGATCTGGTCACCGCCACCCGTGATGGCCGCAACATGACCTATTCGCTGCGTGAGGCGCGCACCGTCCGGATCATCCAACTGCTTTATGCCGAGTTTTGCACCTGATCACAGGTCGACCGGACGGCCGGTCCTGATGCTGTGATCCGCTGCCAGACAGATGCGCAAGGACAGGACGGCGTCGCGCAGGTGTCGGGTCAGGTCGATATCTTCGGCAATCGCGCGCAGAACATAGGCCTGCTCGCGGTCGCACAGCCCCTGATGCCCCGGTTCCTCAATGTCGCTGATCATCCGGTCGCCCGTTGACCGGTGCACTAAAATCCCGCCAACCCTGGTATGGCCGTCAATATCCGCCGACGCGCTCTTGTCGTTGTCGATGATGGAAACCGCGCCTTTTGGCGAGATGATATCTTTGACGAAAAACGCCGTCTCCGACATCATCGGCCCCCAGCCCGCCTCATACCAGCCGACCGAGCCATCGGCGAATACCACCTGCAGCTGGCCGTAATTGTACATCTCTGGCGCAATCTCATCGCTCAGCCGCAACCCGATGCCCTGCACCCTGACCGGGGCCGCATCGGTGATCTGGCACATCACGTCGACATAATGCACGCCGCAATCGACCAGCGGCGAGGTCGTCTGCATCAGCGCCTTGTGTACCTCCCATTCCGGCCCAGCAGATTGCTGATTGAGGTTCATCCGAAACACATAGGGCCCTCCCAAGGCCCGCGCCTCGGCAATCAGCCGCAGCCAGGCTGGATGGTGGCGCAGGATATAGCCGACCACCAGCTTGCGCCCGGTCCGTTTGGCCACCGCCACCACCCGTTCGGCATCCTCAACCGTGGTCGCAAGGGGCTTTTCGACAAAGACATGCGCGCCCTGCTCCATCGCCCGGATGGCGAGATCCGCATGGCTGTCCGAATAGGTCGCGATCACCACGAGGTCGGGATGCAACGCCAGCCCTTCGTCCACGGAGCGAAACTGCGGCACATCCCCCAACGGCCCCGAAAGGTCCAGCGGGCGCCGGTTCACCAGCCCTGCCAGTTCAGACCCCGCTGCCAGATGCGCCAGAGCATGCGAGCGTCCCATCGTCCCCAGCCCGATGACCAGAACCCGCATCCCCTAATCCAACAACCGCAGGGTGCGTTTTTCCGCCGCCGACCGCACCGCCGTATCGACGATTCGCTGGCCGAGCAGGCTGATCGAGGGATCCAGCGGTCCAGTCAAAGCCTCGCCGCGCGCAATGCAACCCAGAACATATTCGATGCCGTTGCGCCGCCCTTCGGGCAACGGCTCCACCGCGACCTTGTGCGGTTCGGGTTTGGCGCGGGTCTGCACCAGCACATGATCGGCATAGTCGCGGCTTTGCAGAGTGCCCTCGGTCCCGACGAAGTTGAAGCCGCAACCGGGCAGCGGCTGGATGGTCCAGGGGTCGGTGAAGGTGCCCCACCGCGTTTCCATCCGCGACAGGCCGGTTTCGTAGCGGCACACCGTCACCGAATGCTGATCAACCTCAAGCCCTGCGGTCTCATCCACCACCGCCGTCACCTCCAGCGGCGCGACGCCGTCGCGGTACCAGGTTCCCAAAGTCGCGCCATAGCCGAGGTAATCGCGCATCGAGCCGCCGCCCGAGGCCGCCTTGTACCACCACGAGTCGGGTTTCTGCGCCTCGACCTCGGCGGCCGTCACCTCCACCTTGCCCGCCAGATGATAGAGCGGCCCGCGGTTGCCGCCATAGAAATGCACTTCGGTCAGGTCGCCAATCATCCCTTGATCAATCAGCCGCTTGGCCATCACATGCGACGGCACCCAGGCCATCGGCCAGTTCACCGCCAGCACCTTGCTGACCTGCCGCATCGCCGCCATCATCCGCCGCGCGTCATCGGCATTGGTCGCAAACGGTTTTTCGACAAAGACGTTGACGCCGCGTTCGGCCAATTTTTCGGTATAGGTCGCGTGATCCGCCGTGGCCGAGCACAGGATCGCCAGATCCGGCTTCACCGCCATGCAGGCGTCAAAATCGGTGAACACCTTGTCGGGCGGGAGGCCCAACGCCTCGATCGCCCCGGCCATTCGCTCGGGGTTGGGGTCGAAAACCCCGCCAATTTCGGCCCCCGGACAATCGGCCACCATGCGCAGCAGATCGCCCATATGCATATGATCAAAGCTGATCCCGACCACCTGTACCATCACCTACCCCTTTTCCGTCAATCGGACATATAGCGCGGTTACCGCCAGAATGATCAACCCGAACAGTATGCGTCGTACCCCCTCGGGCATCTGCAAGAGGGTCAGCATGGTGGACAGCACCGTCAGGATCAGCGCCCCGACGATGGTACCCGAATAGCCACCCCGCCCGCCGAAGATCGAGGTGCCGCCGACCACCGCCGCCGCGACCGACGGCAGGTCCAGGGGCAGCGCCAGCGACAGCGAGGGCGTTTTGACGATGCCCAGATACAACAGGCCGGTGATCCCCGCGATGATCCCGGACAGCGTGTAAAGCGCGAAATACACCTGCCAGCCGCGCACCCCGGACAGCCGCGTCGCCGCCTCATTCGAGCCTACGGCATAGAGCAGCCGGCCAAACCCGGTCCGCCGTTGCCCCCAGATGATCAGCGCCGCAAAGGGCACGAAGATGACCAACCCATTCGGCAGCCCCAGCGTCCGCCCGGTGCCGAGCCAAACCAGAAAATCCGGGATCTTGGTGCCGGATGCGATGACATAGCGCTGATAGACCAGCAGACAGCCATTGGCGATCAGCCCGGTGCCCAGCGTCATGATCAAGGGATGGACCTGCGCCACCGCCACGCCGAACCCGTTCACCAATCCCGCCACAGCGGCACAGGCGAGGCCGATCAGCAGCGCCTCCGGCACGCCGACAATCGGCACCAGCGTCGCGGTGACAAAGGCGGTGATGGTGGCGACGGTGCCCGCAGACAGGTCGATCCCGCCGGTCAGCATGGTCAGGGTCTGGCAGGCGCCGATCATGGCGAGCGGGATGGCAAACTTGATGGTATTGCCGATCCAGCGCGGGTTGACGATGCCGGGCTGCATGATCTCCAGCACGCCGATGAGCCCGAGCAGCAGCAGGAACAACGGGATCAGCGGATAGTCCACCATCACCCGGCCCAGCTGTTTGGCTGTGGACATCTCGGTCACATCGCTCATGTCCGCCGCCCCCGCATCGCCAGCACCCCACCGAACATCACCACAACCACCATGATCGAGCCTTCGACGATGGTCGTCACATTGGGGTCAAAGGACATCAGCGTCAGGTCCATCCGAACCAGCCGCAGCACGAACACCCCAAGGATCGGTCCGACCAGCCCGCCGCGCCCGCCGCCCAGAACCACCCCGCCCAACACCACCGCCGCGACCGAGGCCAGCAGATAGGGGCCCGGGATCGGCTCGCCGATCCCGGTGCTCATCGTGACGGAAATCCCACCCAAAGCGGCAAAGAGTCCGGTCACCGCATAGGCCGCAACCCGCGTCCGGCCGACCGGAACCCCGGAGCGGAACGCAGCCAGCGGGTCCGAACCGATGGCGTAGAACATCAAGCCCAGCTTGGACCGCCGGATCGGCAGCCAGATCACGGCGGCACAAATCACCAGAAACACCACCCCCTTGGGCAGCCATTCGGTCAGAGCGGCAGGCACCAGGGGCAAGGTCACCCCACCCACGATCAGCCCGCGCAGCCAAGGTGCTGCCCCGCCGCCGGGCGCGTTCAGGATCAGCAGCGCGACCCCCTGCCAGACAAACAGCATCGCCAGCGTCACCACGATATCCGGCACCCTCGTCACCACGATCAACGCGCCATTCAGCGCGCCCATCGCCGCGCCCAGGACCAGCACGAAGGCCACCACCAGCACAGCCTGGCCGTCACCGGCCCCCTCCATCAGCCGCGCAGCCGACACACTTGTCACCGCCATCATTGCCGCCAGCGACAGGTCGATCCCGCCGGCAATCACCACCACAGCCATCCCCAAGGTCGCCAAGGCAAACGGCAACGCAGCCCGCGCCAGACTGTCCAGCCCAGATACCCCGAAATCCGGTTGAATGACCTTGGTCGCCACCAGCAGCAGGGTCAGCAGCACAGCCAGTCCGACCGTCCAGCCATTGCGCGCCAAGGCCGCGCTCATGCTGGCACCCCGGTCAGACCATAAGCCGCCCGCATCAGCGTCGGCTCATCGGCGTCGGCGGCGTCGATCACATCCACCACCCGCCCGTTGAAGATTACCACCGCCCGGTCGCAGGCCAGCCGCACCTCGGCCAGTTCCGAGGTGTAAAACAGCACCGCCGCCCCCTGATCCGCCAGATCGCGCACCAAGGCGTAAATCTGCCGCTTGGTGCGGATATCGATCCCCCGCGTCGGATCGAACAGCAGCAGAGTCTGCACGCCGCGGGCAATCCAGCGTGCAATCGTCACCTTCTGCTGATTGCCACCCGACAGCCGCCGCACCTCGCCCTGTGCCCGCGTGTCGATCTGCAACCGCTCGATCGCCGCCAGCACCCGTGCGCCCTCATCCCGCATCGGAATGGCCCCCCATTTGGCGGGCCGCGCCAGCAGCGGCAGGGCGATATTCTCGCGGACCGAGCGTGACATCAGCAAGGCATGCGCCCGGTCGCCCGGTACCAGCGTCAGTCCGGCGGCAATCGCATCGGCAGGGTGCGAGAACACCACCGCCTGCCCATCCACCGTCACGTCACCGCCCAGAGCGCGGCGGTTCCCGGCCAGCACGTCAAACAGCTCGTCCTGACCCTGCCCCTCCAGCGCCACGACGCCCAGCACTTCGCCACGGTGCAAATCGAACGACACATCGGCCAGCCGGGTTCCGGCGCGCAGACCGCGCACCCCCAGCCGAACCGACCCAGCCTCATGCGCGCCCCGTGACGCCGCAGGCGGTCCCACCGCGCCGCCCAGCATCAGTTCCACCACCTGATCCTCGACCCCCGGGGTGATCGGCAGATCGCCGACCGTCGCGCCATCGCGGAGCACGGTCGCGCGGTCACAGACCTCGGCAATCTCGGTGAATCGGTGCGAGATATAGATCACCGACCGCCCGGCATCCGCCTGCTCGCGCACCACCCGCAGCACCCGCTCCACCAGATCCGTCGGCAGGGCTGCCGTCATCTCATCGAGCAGCAGCACATCCGGCTCCCCCGCCAAGGCCCGGGCCAAATCCAATATCCGCAACGTCGCCAAAGGCAGCCCACGCACCATATCGTCCATGCCCAGCCCGCCAATGCCCAGCGCATCGACCCAATGCCGGAACGCCGCCACCGGCGTATCGCCCAGCCGCAGATTGTCGGTCACCGACAGGTCCGGGATCAGCGACGGCTCCTGATACACCGGCACCAGTCCTGACCGCCGCGCGGCCGCAGGCGAGGTCACGTTGGTCGCGCGCCCCTTGATCAGGATGTGCCCGCTGTCGCGGCTGAGCGCCCCGGTCAGGATCTTTACAAAGGTCGATTTGCCCGCGCCATTGGCCCCCATCAGGGCCACCACCTCGCCCCGCCGCACGACCAGCGACGCATTCCTGAGCGCGACCACTGCCCCAAAACGCTTCGCCACGCCTGAGGCGTCGAGTACCGCGGTGCCGCTGTCTTGCCCAGTCATTCTACCTGCTTGAATTGCCGCAAAACCGGACCCCCGACCACGCCGGAGGTCCGCAAGATCATGCTACAGTGTCACTCGCCCGGGCCTTTGCAGGCGATGACCTGATCCATCGAATAGGTCGTCCAGCCGGGGATCGACACCGACACCGGCCATTCCGGGCTGAGACTGGGATTGGCAGCGCTTGCCAGCAGCGCCTTGCCGGCATCGCTGGTGTTGTCCCAGACCGTCGGGTCGACCAGAACGGTATGATCCGCCGGGGCCTTGCCGTCGAGGATCTGCAACGCCAGTGCCACGCCAGCGCCACCGACCGATCCCGGATTGGTGACCGCAGCCCCCTTCAACCCCTCGACCGAGGTCAACTGACTGACAAAGCCCGCATTGTCCGCACCGACAATCGGCACCATCGGCGCACCGGATTCAACAAACGCATCGACGATCACATTGTCGATGCCGCTCGTCCAGACGCCGTCAAACTTGGCCCCCGAGGCGATGATGTCGTTGATCTGCTGCTTGCCCTGGTCTTGCTGCCAGCCGGTGAAGACCTCTTGTGCCACCGTGATGTCAGGATACTCGGCCATCGCCCGCTTGAAGCCCTTGTCACGGTCGTTGTCAGCCCCGGCACCGGCAGCACCGCGCATGTACACGACAGCACCCTTGCCGCCCATCGTATCGAACAGCCATTTTGCACCCAGATAGGCATACTGTTCCTGGTTGTTCGACAGGATATAGGCTGACGGTTCCGTCACTGCCTGATCGACCGCCACAACGACGATGCCCTTGTCGGTCGCCTCCTTGATCGCCGCATTGATGCCGTCGGCGTTGGCCGGGTTGACCACGATGGCATCGACACCGGCCTGGATCAGGTTGCGGATGTCTTCCAGCTGGCCCGCCGCGTCAGTGTTGCGGTGAGCGATGTTCAGGCTTTCCACTTCCCCCGAGGCCAGGGCCTGCGCCTTCATCGCGCAGACCATTTCCTCGCGCCAGCCATTGCCCTGCACGGTGTTGGAAATCCCGATCTTGTACATCTTGGCGTCGGCACTGCCGACCGAGGCCAAAGCCACCAATGCCGATCCCAGCAAAATCTTCTTCATGGTCATCCTCCCTGGATGGTTTGTTCTTGTCGTCCTATTTCACAAACGGGCGCAGGACGTCTCGCGCCAACAGAAATCCGCGTTTTACCTTGTCGTCGGTTCCTTCAAAATCGCGGTCCTCGTGTTCAATGATCACAGGCCCGTCATAGCCTGACCGGTACAGGCCCGCGAACGTCGCGGCCCAATCGACATCCCCCAGACCCGGCATCCGCGGCACCTGCCAGCCGATGCCAAGGCTGATGATACCGTTTTCATAGAGCCCGTCACGATCAATCATCAGGTCTTTGGCGTGAACATGCACCATTTTTCCACCGAACTCGCGGATGAATCTTGACTGGTCGATCATCTGCCAGACCAGATGGCTCGGGTCATAGTTCATCCCCACCCCGTCCCACGCCTCGAAGATCCGCCGCCAGATCCTGGGTGCATAGGCGATGTTGTGGCCACCGGGCCATTCGTCGAGCGAAAAAATCATCGGGCAGTTTTCAAAGGCCAGCGTCACGCCGCAGTCGCGGGCATGGGCGATGATGGCGGGGAAAATCTGCATCGCCCGCGCCCAGTTCTGATCGAGCGTCAGGCTCCGGTCGCCGCCGACAAAGCTGTTGACCACGCCAACCCCCATCAGACCCGCCGCCGTAATCACCTGCTTCAGATGGCTGATGACGCTGTCGCGGTGCGCGGCATCGGCGTGCAGCGGGTTGGGATAATACCCCAGCGCCGACACCGAAATCCCCTTGTCGGCCAACGCGCCCGTGATTTCCGAGCCACGCTCGCGGGTCATCACCTCAACCGCCACATGGCTGGTTCCGGCATAGCGCCGCGTTTCGCCGCCAGCGGAGGGCCAGCAAGCAATCTCCAGCGCCTCAAACCCGTTCGCCGCCGACCAGTCGGCCACCTCGGCCAGGGTCGCAGCGCCAAACGGCACGGTCAAAAGTCCCAGTTTCATGCTAAATCCCCACCTCGACCCAACGCCCCTCGGTCGCACTTTTCAGCACCGCTTCACAAAGCTGCATCTCATGATGGCCGTCTTCAAACCCGGCATAGGTTGCCTGATCCGAACGCCCGCCTGCCGCCACATCGCGGTAGACCTCGCTGAACAGGGCCCGGAACGTATCGGCAAAGCCTTCGACATGGCCACCCGGCAAATGCGCCGCCGCCGTCCCGGCCCGGTTCATCAAGCTTCCATCCTTGACCAGCACCTGATTGGCCGCATCACGATGGCCGAGCCACAACTGCTCCGGTGCCTCGGCCGCCCAGGCCGCCGAGCCTGCCGAGCCCGCCATCTCCCACGCCATTGCATTCTTGCGACCCTGCGAGATCTGGCTGGTCGACATCACCCCCCGCGCCCCGCCCGCAAAGCGCAGCAGGATCATCGCCGCGTCATCCGTGACGATGGTCCGTGCCTCGGTCGCCCCCGTGGCCGCTGCAAACGTCTCAACCGGTCCCACGGGTTTGTGTCGCACCGGCACAAAGGTGGCAAGGTCTGCCATCACCGCTGTCACCTTCTGGCCAGCAATGAAGCTGACCAGATCCAGCCAATGCGTCCCGATATCGCCGACAGACCGCAGCGCGCCGCCCTCATCCGCCTCCAGCCGCCAGTTCCAATCGGTCGCCTTGGCCAGCCAATCCTGATGATATTGCCCGGTGACCAGCCTGATATCGCCAAGTGCACCCTCTGCCACCATCATCCGGGCGTGCTGGTTCAACGGATAGAACCGCGTGTTGTAACAGACTGCCGCGACCTTGCCCGAGGCCCGCGCCAGGGCCACCATCTCCGCTGACTGCTCGGACGTCATCGCCAGTGGTTTTTCGCACACCACATGCCGGCCCGCCGCCAGGATCTGCTTGACCTGTGGATAATGCAGCACGTTGGGCGAGGTCACATGCACCACCTGCACCGCCGGATCGGCCAGCACCGCCTCCAGCGAGGCAAACGACGGCAGACCCAACGCTGCGCCCCTTGCCGCCCCGCGTTCGGCCGACGAACCCAGAACGCCCTTCACCGGCACCCCGAGCCGCCTCAGCGCCTCGATATGGACCGAGCCGATGAAGCCGGTACCGATGACCGCTGCCCCCTCATGCAATGGAATATCCCCCGTCGATCGGAATGCAGGCGCCGGTCATGAAACCTGCGGCGTCCGACGCCAGAAACAGTACCGGTCCGGCGATGTCCTCGGGTTGGCCCCAGCGCCCCATCGGCGTCCGCAGGTTCACCGCCGCGACATGGGCAGGATCGGTCCGGCTGCGCGCCGATTGCTGGGTCACGATGAAGCCCGGGGCCACCGCGTTGACCCGGATGCCATCGCCAGCCCAGGCAATCGCCAGCGACTTGGTCAATTGCACCACCGCCGCCTTGCTGGCCCCATATGCCGGGTTTTTCGGACTGCCATAGGACGCATACATCGAGGCGATATTGATCAGCACACCCTTTGCCGCCTTCAGCTGGCCATGAAACGCCTCAGCCGTGCGAAAGGTGCCATGCAGGTTCACATCAACCACATGCTGAAAGAACGCCGGGTCCATCTCTTCGCCGCGCGCCGTGATTGCGGCACAGTTGACCAGAATATCAAGGCGCCCAGTCCGTCCGGCCAAACCACGCACCGCGTCGCCGTCAGTCACATCCAGCCGGGTATAGTCAAACCGCCCGCGATCCGCCTCATCGGGCGTATCTTCCGCCCCGGTGATCGCCACCACGGCCCCCGCCGCCTGAAACTGCCGCGCGATCGCAGCCCCGATCCCGGCGCGACTGGCCCCCACCACCAGCACCGACTTGCCGGAAAAATCAAACCCAGCCTGCGCCATGACATCCCCCCACGGCAGATCATTCGTCGCCCGACGATTCGATGCAACAGAATTATCATTTTTCCAAATTTGATTATTCCGCGCCAAACTACTGGCGCGTCAGTTGCCGTCCCAGACTGACGATCATCGCTTGACACACCACCATCGCTGGCACCTGACTGCGAAAATGCCCAAGCCGCGCCTCGTTCACATAAAGGACATGGGCCGCCAGCCCGGCCACCGGGCTCAACTCGTTGTCGGTAATCGCCAACACCAGATGTCCCGCCGCCACGGCCACCTGCGCAATCTCCACCGTTTCGGGCGTGTAGTCGTCAAAGGTCATCACCAAGACCGCATCGCCCGGCGCGACCGAGGCTGCCTGCACCAACCGCATGGAGCCGACATTGTCCATCAACCGCGCCCGCTTGCCGATATTTGCCAGACCGTAGACCGCATAGGCGCCAAGACCAAACGCCCCCCGTGCCGCCGCGACATGGACCACATTGCATTCGGCAAGGGCCGTGACAAACGCCTCCAGCGCGCCCCGGTCCAAGGTCTCATCAATCCGGTGCAGCGACTGCATCGCGGCCTGCACAAACTGGCCGAACACCTCGCCCGGCTCACCCAACTCCCCCGCCGGACCCCGGGCGACGAAAGGCAAGCGCGGCCCCAGCAGACGCTCGCGAAACACCGCCTGCAACTCGGCAAAGCCGGCAAAGCCCAGTTCCTTGGCAAACCGCGTGATGGTTGCCGGCGGCACCTGCGCCTGCCCCGCCAGCCTGACCAATGTGTTGATCGCCACTTCTTCTGGATGATTGAGGAAAAACCGCGCCACTTGTGACAGCCGCTTGCTGAGCGATCCTGCCCGCGCCACCAGATCGGCCCGCAAAGTCTCATAATCGCGCGCCGCTTCGCCCATCAGATCGCCCCCGCCACCTTCTGTTCAAAATCCACCACTGATCCGCTCATCGGCACCGAGACATCGCCAAGCAGGAACACCGCCAGCCGCGCCGCCTCTTCTGCCGTCACCAGCCGCCCGAGGGGTTGCAATGCCTCCGCCGCAGCCAGCCAGCCGTCGCCGCGCCCCAGTTCCACCGCCTGCATCCGCCGCTCGCCCGGCGTGGCCACCCAGCCGAGGTTGATGCCGTTGACCCGGATCCGGTCGGCCATATGGGCATGGGCAGCGTTGCGGGTCAGCGTCGCCATCGCGCCTTTGGAGCCGGAATAAATCGCCAGTTCCGGAATGCCGACATAGGCGTTCATCGACAGGATGTTGACAATCGACCCCGCCGCCGCGCGCCGCCGCATGTCGGCAATCGCCGCCTGCATCAGGAAAAACCCGGCCCTTGCGTTGGTGTCGAACATCCGGTCCCAGACCTCGACCGAGCCATCGACAAACGACCCGCGAGAGGTCAGCGCCGCCGCATTGACCAGACCGTCAATCCGACCAAACGCATCCAAAGCCGCCGCAGCGATCGCGGCCGGAGCGCCGGCCTCCACCAGATCGGCGCGAAAAAACCGGGTCTTGTCGCCCAGTTCGGCCGCCATCCGCGCACCGCCCGTCGCGTCACGGTCGACCAGCAACAGCCCGCCCGCCCCCTCGGCCAGTGCCAGCCGGGCAATCGCGGCACCGATGCCTGCCGCCGCGCCCGTGATGATGATAATCCTGTCCGTCAGCCCACAGTCCATGATCCCCCCCGGGTTGCCGCCAAAAAGGCCACAACAGCACGGGTCTGTCACCAACAGATTTCAGATCAGACCGAAACCTCGGCCCGCAGTGCATCGCGGCCAAGCTCCGCCTTGCTGCCCTGCATCGCCACCTGACCGCGACGCAGCACAAAGAACTGATCGGCAAGACCATAGGCAAAGTCGAAATACTGCTCGACCAGAACGATGGCGATATCGCCCTTGCCCTTCAGATAGGTGATCACATGGCCGATCTGCTGGATGATGTTGGGCTGAATACCCTCGGTCGGCTCATCCAGCAGCAGAACGCGCGGCTTCATGATCATGGCGCGGGCAATTGCCAGCTGTTGCTGCTGGCCGCCGGACAGGTCACCCCCGCGACGGTGCAGAAAGTCTTTCAGAATGGGGAACAGATCGTAGATCTCATCCGGAATCCTGTGTTCGGATTTCGGCAACAGGGCGAAGGCGGTCTCCATGTTTTCGCGCACCGTCAGCAGCGGAAAGATCATGCGGCCTTGCGGGACCACGGCGAGGCCCAGTTTCGCCATGTCCTGCGGGCGCATCCGGCCGAGGTCCTGACCGCCGAGCGAGATCGTGCCACCAGACCGCGGATGGGTGCCCGCGAGGGCCTTGAGGAATGAGGTCTTGCCCACCCCATTGGTCCCCATGATGCAGGTCACTTCGCCGGCCTTGGCCTCAAAATCGATGCCATGCAGGATCTGCGATCCGCCATAGTGCAGCGTCAGTCCCTTGGTGGTCAGCATCATCCGCGCCCCAGATAAACGTCAATGACTTCAGGGTTTTGCGTCACATGGTCCAGCGAACCCTCGGCCAGAACCGACCCCTCGTGCAGCACGGTCACCCGGCAGTCGAGCCGTCGGACAAACTCCATGTCATGTTCGACCACCACCACGGCGCGGGTCCGAGCAATCTCGGACAGCATCGCCGTGGTCTGCTCGCGCTCGGCCACCGTCATTCCCGCTGCCGGTTCATCGACCAGCAGCAGCCGCGGGTCTTGCGCCAGCAGCATGGCAATCTCCAGCCATTGCTTCTGGCCGTGGCTGAGCTCGCCCGCCTTGCGATGCAACCGGTCGGTCAGCTTGACCTGTGCCGCCAGTTCGTCGATCCGGGCGCGATCACGGCCGCTGGCCTTGAATGACAGCGCCGCCAGCGGTCCGCGCCGGGCCTTCAGCGCCAGCGTCAAGTTTTCAAGCACCGTCTGATCCTCAAATACCGTCGGGCGCTGAAACTTGCGGCCAATCCCGGCGCGGGCGATCTGCGCCTCGGTCATGCCGAGCAGCGACACCGACCGCTCGCCGAACGTGATGGTGCCGGCGTCCGGTCTGGTCTTGCCGGTCACGATGTCCATGAAGGTGGTCTTGCCCGCGCCGTTCGGCCCGATCACTGCCCGCAACTCAGCTGTGCCAATCGAAAACGACAGGTTGTTGATCGCCCGGAACCCGTCAAAACTGACCGAGATGCCGGACACTTCCAGAAGCTGGCTCATTCCGACGCCTCCTTCTCCTGCAAGGAGCCTTGGTCGGGCCCGAGCGGCGCACCTTTGCGGTCGGGTGAGCGTACCCCGGCAAACCGATCAAAGATTCCGCCAATGCCTTTCGGCGCGAACAGCGTCACGCAGACGAAGGACAGGCCGAGCAGGATCTGCCACCAGTCCACCCAGTCGATGGTGGCAAAGCCCAGCGGGATCGATGGCACCCGGCCGCCGGTGAACACGCTCGACAGCAGCGACACGAAGGCCGCCCCGATCACCGCGCCGTACAGCCTGCCGCGTCCGCCGATGGCAACCCAGACCGCGAGATAGATCGAGGCGATCGGCGCCATTTCGGTCGGGTTGATGATCCCGGCCTGCGGATAATACAGCGCCCCGGCGATCGCTGTCAGAATGGCGGTCAGGGTGAAGATGAACAGCTTGTAGCTTTCAACGTCATAGCCCAGAAACCGCACCCGCGCCTCATCATCGCGGATTGCGCGGATCACCGAACCGAACTTGCCGCTGATCGCCCAGGACAGCAGGATATAGGCCAGAGCAAGGGCCAGCGCCGAGGCCCAGAAGAACCAGATCGACAGCCGGTCCTGCCCGACTGCCGCCAGCCCGGGCAGGTTCTGCAGGCCTGACAAGCCGTTGTTGCCCCTGAGCCCGCTATCATTCTGGAACAGATACAGCGACAAGGCGAGGGTCATCGCCTGCGTCAGGATCGACAGGTAGACCCCGGTCACCCGACTGCGGAAGGCCAACCAGCCAAAGACCAGCGCCAGCACCCCGGGGATCAGTACCACCAGCATCAATTGCAATGGCAGCGAATGGGCAAAACCCCAGATCGCGGGAATGTCGGACCCGCCGACCACGCCAAAGATTTGCGTGCCGATGCCTTGGCGGATCTCTTCCACCGTCGCGGGCAACGGACCTCCGCTGAGCGCCTGAACCACGATATTCTCGGTCCGCGCATACATCAGCCACATGCCGACCATGTAACCCCCAAGCGCAAAGAACGCCATGTGGCCCAGTGACAGGATCCCGGCATAGCCCCAGATCAGGTCCATCGCGAGCGCCGCGAGGCAGAAACACAGGGTCTTGCCGAGGGTCTTGACGAAGGAGGTCGACATCATGCCCTGGCTTGCCAGCAGCGTCACCGCGATGGTGAAGACGGCGAGGCATAACAGGAACAGCAGCGTCGAGCGGGTGAACAGGGTTAAGCGGGGGCCAGCCCCCGCGCCCCCGGGATATTTGTGGACAGATGAAATGGGGGAAGAGGACGCAGAGGTCATGGGGTCAATCTCCTGCCGCGCGGCCCTTGAGGGCCACGATGCCACGCGGGCGGAACTGGATGAACAGGATGATGAACAGGATCATGTAGGTTTGCGCGGCGAGCGTGTTGGACGGGTTGAACCATTCGATGCCCTTCTGCAGCCCGCCGATCATGCTGGCGCCGGCAAGGGTGCCCCAGATATTGCCGACACCGCCGACCACCACCGTCATGAAGCTTTGCACGATGTAATCGGTGCCCAGTTCCGAAGTGACCTTGGCAAAGAGGCCGATGGCGACGCCCGCGATGCCCGCGATGCCGGAGCCGAGGCCGAAGGTCAGCATGTTGATGCGATCAGGGTTGATGCCCATCGAGGCGGCCATGTTGGGATTCTGGGTCACCGCCCGCACCTCCAGCCCGAGCCGGGTGCGCTTCATCAGGTACAAAAAGAAGGCCAGGAACAGCAAGGCCAGCACGAAGATCGCGATGCGGATATAGCTGATCGACAGCACGTCGTTGAAGGTCAGCGCGCCATCGAGCCAGCTTGGCGAGGTTAGGGGCCGGGCCTGGGTGCCGAAGATGTTCTTGAACAGCTGTTGCAGCGCGATGGAGATGCCGAAGGTCGCCAGCAGCGTCTCCAACGGGCGTTTGTAAAGGTAGCGTATTACCAACCGCTCCATCGCCACCCCGGCCGCGAAGGTCACGGCAAAGGCCAGCGGAAAGGCGACCAGCAGCGACAAGGTGTAATTCGGGATGAAACTTTGCACGACAAAGCCGGTATAGGCGCCCATCGTGATGAACTCGCCATGCGCCATGTTGATCACGCCCATCACGCCGAAGGTGATCGCCAGACCGATGGCGGCGAGAAAATAGATCGAGGCCAGCGACAACCCGTCCAGCGTCAGGTCGGCGACCTGCATGCCCGCGACCATCCGGTTGATCTTCTTCAACTCGGCCTTGGCGGCGTTGGTGATGACCGGGTCGGTGACCACATAGACGTCATAGAAATGATTGGCCGCCACTGCCGCTGTCACCTCGTCATCGGTGGCGGCGGTCGCCACCGTGCCCGCCACTTCCAGCGCGGTATAGGCGCGGTTGCGGGCCGCTTGCGATTTCAGATCGGCCACCGCGACACCGCCGACCATGCCGTCCTTGAGATTGTCGATCAGCGCCTGACGTTCGGCATCGAGCGTCAACCGTTGCGGCGCAAGGTTCGCGGCCACCAGCAGGTCATAGGCCTCGACCTCGGTCAGATCGCGCCCCGGCTTCAGTTCGGCCGCGATATTGGCACCATCGGGCGCTGCAGCCGCTGCCAGCCGTTTGGTGGCGAGGATCGGGTTCAACGCGCCGCGGATGTCAAGGCCGAGATCGGCGCCAAAGCTTTCCATCGCCGCAACCCTCGCCACCACATCCGGATCAAACTGCAGGGTCAGCAACCGTTCCAGCCGCATCTTCTGCGCCAGCAGGTTGCGGTCGGTCTCACCCGCGATCGAGGCGCGCAGCGGCCCCAGCAGGCCGCCATTCGGGTCACGAGCAATCGAGGTCAGGGCTGCGGCGCGTTTCACCTGGTCGGGGTCCGACAGGGTAAATTCGACCAGCGCGCTTTCGATCAGACCGCGCACCCCGGCATTGGGTTTCAACTCGGATATCTCGGCCTTGGATACGGTGCCACCCGCGGCCCCGGTCATGTCGGTCAGGGAATAGCCATCGGCCACCGGGGTCAGCAGAAAGAACGCATGGTCCGATTTGCGGACCCCCAGCGCCTTGTTGCTCCACGCTTCGAGGATCCGTGCCGCCATCGGGTCGCCCGACTGGGCCAGCGCCGAGATCACCGGCTCGATGGTCTGGCGCGAGGCTTTTTCGACCAGAGCCGCATTCGTCGTCAGGATGTCCAAGGCGGTCTCGGCGCGCAACTCGGTCGAAACCAGCATGGCCAGCACAATCAAAAGAATTCGCATGGGTCCGCCTGCCATTGGAGGAGGGGCCTTCACAGGCCCCTCCGGTCGAAATCAGTAGTTCGACTTCATCTGGACGCAGGTCTTGGTTTCCTTGTTGTACATGCCGCACTTCAAGTCTTTCCAATCCGATTCCAGCACAGCGGATTCGGGCAAATAGTCGGTCCAGGCGTCGCCGGGCACCGGGTCGGTCTGGCTGATGATGTCGAACTGGCCATCGGCCTTGATCTCGCCAATCAGCACCGGCTTGGTCAGGTGGTGGTTCGCCAGCAGTTCCGCCGTGCCGCCCGTCAGGTTCGGGAACTTCTGGCCGATCAGCGCATCCAGGACTGGATCGACGTCCACGGTGCCGGCCTGCGTCACCGCATTCACCCACATGTTGAAGCCGATGTAATGCGCCTCCATCGGGTCATTGGTGGTGCGCTTGTCGTTCTTTGTAAACGCGTGCCACTGGTCGATCCACGCCTTGTTTTCCGGCGTATCGGCGCTTTCGAAGTAGTTCCACGCCGCGAGGTGACCGACCAGGTTGGAGGTATCCAGCCCCGACAACTCTTCTTCGCCAACCGAGAAAGCGCAGACCGGCAGCTTGTCGGCCGTAACGCCGGCCGCAGCCAGTTCCTTGTAAAAGCCGATGTTGGCGTCGCCATTGATCGTCGACAGCACGCCGACTTTCTTGCCATCCGCGCCCAGCGCCACCACATCCGCCACGATCTTGGACCAGTCGGAATGGCCGAACGGCGTGTAGTTGACGAAGATGTCCTCCTTGGCGATGCCCTTGGAGATCAGATAGGCCTCCAGGATCTTGTTGGTGGTGCGCGGATAGACATAGTCGGTGCCCAGAAGCGCAAATTTCTCGATGCCCAGTTCGTTCAGATAGTAATCGGTCGCCGGGATCGCCTGCTGGTTCGGCGCGGCGCCGGTGTAGATCACGTTCTTCGACGATTCTTCACCCTCATACTGCACCGGATAGAACAGCAACCCGTTCAGTTCCTCGATCACCGGCAGCACCGACTTGCGCGATACCGAGGTCCAGCAGCCGAACATCACCGACACCTTGTCCACCGTCAGCAGTTCGCGGGCCTTTTCGGCGAACAGCGGCCAGTCGGACGCCGGGTCAACCACCACCGCCTCCAGTTGCTTGCCCAGAACGCCGCCCTTGGCGTTCTGCGCCTCGATCAGCATCAGCATGGTGTCTTTCAGCGTGGTTTCCGAAATCGCCATCGTGCCCGACAGCGAATGCAGGATACCGATCTTGATGGTATCTTCCGCCGCGAAGGCGATTTTCGGCATGGCAAAGGCAGCAGCGCCCCCGGCCAACAACATACGACGCGTAAGTTTCATCAATTTTCCCCTGTCAGGGCCGCCTTGGTCCTTTCCCGCAGGCAAAGGACACCCCATATAGAGGTGGCAGCTTCGGTTGCACCCCGTGCGGTGGTGAGGGCTGTCCAGACCAATTCGCCACCGCACATCTTTTCCTTCTCAGGTCACCCCGAGCCTGCACAGAAGGTGCCAGCCACCCTGAAACCGCAACATCCGCCCGTGCAGGCCGTTGCCGGATTCTGCGGCATGCCCGGCAATGGCGTAATATTGGGCAGATGTTTACGCTGCAGCGCGGAAATTGAGCGGTTTGCGGGAATGCGCCTTTGATTTGGTGAATTTGGCCTGCGTTTGCCGCCTGTGGTCGCCTCAACCTGCAGCAGAAGCCGAACTATGCGCCTTGTCCAAAACCGCGGGAACGCATTGTGATCGGCCCTGCAAAATCCATTTGCCAGCCCGTCTGGAATTTGTCAGACATATGTCAACATCCCCAGAACAGCGCAGAACCGGACCAAGCCGGCGGCTGTCCTGGACGCGGGATGTTCAACACGGAGGGTAATGAATGAAACTGTTACGCAGTCTGGCTGCCGCAGCGGTGATCGGGGTGGCCTTTGCCGCGCCCGTCGCCGCGCAGAAGGTGGTCTATTCGGCGGGTGACTCGACCTCGGGCACCTACATGGACTACATGAAGACGGTCTATGACCGCGCGGGCAACCCCGAGGTCATCCAGATCCCGCTGACCAGTTTCGACAAGAATTTCGAGTTGAACGCGCTTGCCGCCGAAAGCTGGTCGCAATCCGACGATGGCCTGACCTGGACCTTCAAACTGCGCGATGGTCTGATGTGGTCCGACGGTACTCCCCTGACCGCTGGAGACTACATCTTCGCCCTGCAACGTGCCGCGACCGAAGGCTATGACTTTGCCTGGTACTGGGGCTATGCTGGCGGCATCAAGAACTGGGGCCCGGTGACCGACGGCAAAGCCGATGTTTCTACCTTGGGGATTGCCGCGCCTGACGACCATACCATCGTCGTCACCACCGAGACGCCAAAGCCCTACCTGCCCGGCGTCGTTTCGCTGTGGTATCCGGTGCCCAAACACATCGTCGACAAACTGGGCGATGACTGGGCGTCCAACGTCGACACGCTGGTCGCCTCTGGCCCCTATATGGTCAAGACTTGGGAGAAATCCAACAATTCCATGACTTTGGTGAAAAACCCGACCTATACCGGCCCATGGCCGGGCGTGGTGGATGAACTGGTCATCGACCCGTCGCTGGGTCAACCCGAGGTCGGCCTGCCCGCCTTCATGGCCGGTGAAGCGGATTTCTCCTATCTCAACACCGGGCAAATCCCGTTTGTCGAAAAACAGTTCCCCGGCCAGATCGCCAAGAACGCCGTCTTCGCCGTCACCTACATCTCGTTCGACCTGAACTCCGCGCCGTTCGACAACATCAACGTCAGGAAGGCGCTGCAATATGCGATCAACCGCGATGAGATGACCTCGACCGTGTTGAAGAACCTCGCCATCCCCGGCAAATCGCTGCTGCCGCCGGGCTATCCAGGCTACAACGACACCATCACCTCGCAGGCCGTGTTCGACCCGGCCAAGGCCAAGCAATTCATGGCCGACGCGGGCTATCCGGACGGCAAAGGCTTCCCCGAGGTCGAGATCTGGTACCGCGATCAGGGCGGCTATAACGGGGCGATTTCTGCGCCGATGCTGCAATACCTGCAGGCCCAGTTCAAGGACATCCTCGGGATCACCATGAATATCAAGGTGATGCCGACCAAAGAGTGGATGGATGCCCTGCTCACCCACAAGAACAACCTGTTCCTGGCCCCTTATGAATACGACTACATCGACCCGTCCAATTTCTACGGTATCTTCTACAACGGCGGCCGCCACGACCACCACATCAAGGCCTATGATGACCTGGTCGCCGCCGCCGACAAGAACCCGAACTGGGATGAGCGCGAGAAACTCTATGAGCAGGCCGAACAGGTCCTGATCGACAACGCCTCGATGATCCCGCTGGTCCACCCGATCACCAATGCGGTGGTCAGCAAGGACCTGATCGGCGAGGGCACCACGCCGAACAAGCAGGGCTTCACCCCATTGCGGCAGTTGGCGCTCTACTTCTACACGCATGTTGACAAGCAATAGCGCGATCGCCCCGGCCCGGACCCACCGGGCCGGGGCAGCCTTGAAAGCCAGAATGCGTCTCCTCGACATCGAAAATCTGACCGTCAGTTTTACCCAGCATGAAGGTCTGGTGCAGGCCGTCCGCGGGGTCTCGCTGTCGCTTGAGGCTGGCGAAAGTCTTGGCATCGTTGGCGAAAGTGGCTCCGGCAAGTCCGTCACCTGCATGGCCGCCTTGCGCCTCTTGCGCGAACCGCCCGCCAGGATCACCGCCGACAAGCTGGACCTCTGCGGCACCGACATGACCCGCGCCTCACGCAAGGACCTGTCCGCCATCCGGGGCTCCGCCGCTGCCATGGTCTTTCAGGACCCGATGAGCGCCTTTGACCCGGTGTTCAGCATCGGCCACCAGATCACCGAAACCATCCGCACCCACCGCGCTGTCTCTGCCGCCGCTGCACGGGCCGAGGCTGAGGCGCTGCTGACCCGCGTCGAAATTCGCAATCCAGCCAGTGTGTTGGCGTCCTATCCTCATCAACTGTCCGGCGGCATGCTGCAACGCTCGATGATCGCCATGGCGCTGTCCTGCCGCCCGCGCCTCTTGTTTGCCGACGAACCCACCACCGCGCTTGACGTCACCGTTCAGGCGCAAATCCTGCAATTGATCAAGGACTTGCAGGCCGAGATTGGCATGGGGTTGATCATGGTCACCCACGATCTCGGCGTCGTCGCCGAAACCGTCGACCGGGTGGTGGTGATGTACGGCGGCCGTGTGATGGAACAGGCCCCCGTGCAGGCCCTGTTCGACACCCCCGCCCATCCCTACACAAAGGCTCTGCTGCACAGCATCCCCGGCCAGCACCCCGGCAAACGCCGCCTGTCCGAAATTGCCGGGGCATCCCCCGACCCCGCCCAGATGCCCGGCGGCTGCCCCTTCCACCCGCGCTGCCCCCGCGCCATTGCCCGGTGCAGCACTGACACCCCGCCGCTCATCCTTACCGACACAAGTGCTCTGGCCTGCTGGAACCCCGCATGATCCCCGCCCTGGAACTCCGCGCCCTGACCAAGACCTATCAGCTGAAAACCGGCCAGGGGTTGTTTGCGGGCATGCGTGACCACACCGTCGTCCAGGATGTGAATCTGTCGCTGATGCCCAACGAGATCATGGGGTTGGTCGGCGAATCCGGGTCCGGCAAGACCACCACCGGGATGATGGCCCTGCGCCTGACCGAGCCGTCCTCAGGCCAGATCCTCGTCGGCGGCACCGACATCACCACCCTCGCCCCGACCGCCCTGAAACCCTACCGCCGTCGGATGCAGGTGGTGTTTCAGGACAGCTATTCCGCGCTCGACCCGATGATGACGCTGGAACAGATCATCGCCGAACCCCTGCATATCCACGGCATCGGCACCCAAGCCACCCGCCGCACTCAGGCCCTCGACTGGCTGGTCCGCGCCGGCCTGCACCGCAGCCAGTCCGGCCGCTATCCTCACGAACTGTCCGGCGGACAAAGGCAACGCGTCGCCATCGCGCGCGCCCTGATCCTGGAGCCGTCCGTGCTGGTCGCCGACGAACCGACCTCGGCGCTTGACGTATCGATCAAGGCGCAGATCATCAACCTTTTGATGGACTTGCAACGCGACATGGGCCTGTCGATCCTGTTCATCTCTCACGACTTGTCCGTCGTCCGCGCCCTGACCGACCGCGTCGCCGTCATGCAACAGGGTCGCATCGTCGAACTGGCCCCGACCGAAAGCCTGTTCGCAGGTGCCCTGCACCCCTATTCCCGCGCCCTGCTGGACGCGATCCCGGTCCTCAACCCATCCCAACGCCGCCGCCGCATTTTCCCCGACCCCGCTGCGCTGATCCGCGACATCCCCCGCCTTGCCGCGGCCAGTTCGGGCGCAACGCCCGGCCCGACCCCGCAACTGGTCACCGCCAGCCCCGGCCATCTGGTAGAGGCCGTGGTCACATGATCCTGTTCATCCTGCGCCGCCTCGCCTCCACCCTGATCACCTTCGTGGTCGTCTCCATCGTGATCTTCCTGATGATGCACGCTGTCCCAGGTGGGCCGTTCGACGGCCATGACATGCCGGTGTCCGACGCGGTCAAGGCCAAGATGAACGCCACCCTCGGCCTCGACAAATCCCTGCCCGAGCAATACCTGCGCTATATGTGGGCGGTCTTGCATTTTGACTTCGGCGTGCCGTTCCAAAGCCCTGGCGACACCGTGCTCAGCCTTCTGGGCCGTGCCTGGATCCCAAGCCTGATCCTTGGCGGTCTCGGCGTGATGATTGGTGCCCCGCTTGGCATTCTTCTGGGCACCGCTGCCGCACTCCGCCGCAACACCTGGGTCGACTACCTCGCCTCGGGCTTTGCCACCCTCGGCCTGACCATCCCGGTGTTCGTGACCTCGATGATGCTGATCCTGATCTTCGCGGTCTGGCTCGGCTGGCTGCCCGCTTCGGGCTGGGGCAAGCCGTCGAAATGGGTGCTGCCGATCGTCGCCTATGCCACGATCCCGCTGGCGACCTATGCCCGTTACACCCGGGCCGCCATGCTTGACGTGCTGACCAAACCCTTCGTCACCGTGCTGCGCGCCAAGGGCCTGTCCGAACGCCGCATCCTGACGCAACACGTCCTGCGGAACGCCGCCCTGCCGATGGTCACCGTCTTCCTGCCAATGTTCATCGGCACCGCCACCGGCTCGATCTATGTCGAGGCGATGTTCCGCGTCCCCGGCCTTGGTGCGTACTTTGTGTCCTCGATCCAGACCCGCGACTACGCGCTTGAAATGGCGCTGATCCTGATGATCACCATGATGTTCTGCGTGGCCTACCTCTTGTCCGACATCGCCTATGCCCTGCTCGATCCCCGCATCAGACTGGGGGGCCGCAAGGCATGACCCATCTCAGCCCCCGTCAGATGGCCTGGCTCCGGTTTCGCGCCAACAAGGCGGCCCTGGTCTCCGCTGCCGTGCTGGTCGTGGTGATCTTCGCCGCGATTTTCGCCCCGCTGATCACCCCGACCGCCCGTGACGCCCAATCCTTCCTGACCGACGCCCTGGCACCGCCCGGCCCGCAGCACTGGTTCGGCATCGACGACCTTGGCCGCGATTTCTTCACCCGCATCGTGTTCGGCGCCCGGGTCTCGCTCAGCATCGGCTTTGCCGCCGCCGCAGGCTCCGTCCTGATCGGCCTGCCGCTCGGGGCCATCGCCGGCTACTACGGCGGCGCCACCGACTGGGCCATCCTGCGCCTGATCGAGTTGTTCTCGGTGGTCCCGCCGCTGCTCGCCGCCATGCTGCTCGGCGCGCTATCCGGCGGCGGCTTCCTGACCATCATCACCATCGCCGCCCTGTTCGGCTGGGTGCAGGTCTGCCTCCTGGTCCGCGCCCAGATCAAGTCGTTCCGCGAGAAAGACTATGTCCGCGCCGCCCAGGCCCTTGGTGCCACCGCTCCCTACATCATCCGCCGCCACCTGATCCCCAATGCCATCTCGCCCGTCATCGTCGGTTTCGTGCTGTCGATCCCGATGGCGATGATGCTGGAGGCGAGCCTGTCCTTCCTTGGCATCGGCGTGCCGCCACCGACGCCAAGCTGGGGCCAGATGATCAACACCGGCATGAACTTCATGTATTTCTACTGGCACATGGCGGTGTTCCCGACCGCCGCCCTCGCCATCACTGTTCTGGCTACCACCCTCTTCGGCGACGGTCTGCGCGACGCCCTCGACCCCACGCTGAAAGGCCGCTGAATGACCGACAACCTCGCCCACCACTTTCTGCTCGACGACGGCGTGGTGTTCCTCAACCACGGCTCCTACGGCGCCTGCCCGCGCTCGGTCTTCCGCGCCTATCAGGACTGGCAATTGCAGCTGGAACGCCAGCCAGTCGCCTTTCTCGACGCCAAACGCGGGCTCAAGGACTGGATGCTGCGCGCCCGAACCATGCTGGCCACCGAGCTGGGCACCAGTCCGGACAATATCGTCGGCCAGATGAACGCCACCTATGCGCTGAACGTCGTCGCCCAGTCGCTGGCCCTGCAGCCGGGCGATGAGATCCTGACCACCGACCACGAATATGCCGCCCTTGAGAAGACCTGGGCCTATGTCTGCCGCAAGACCGGGGCGCGGATCGTCGTCGCCCCCGTTGCCCTGCCGCTGACGTCCGAACCCAGCTTCACCCAGGCCATTACCGACGCGATGACCGACCGCACCAAGGTACTGTTCCTGTCCCACATCACCTCTGCGACCGCTCTGGTCTTCCCTATCGAAAACGTGGTGGCCGAGGCGCGGCGGCGTGGCATCTGGTCGGTGATCGACGGTGCCCACACCCCCGGCCATATCAAGCTGAACCTCGACGCGCTGGATGCCGATTTCTACGCCGGCAATTGCCACAAATGGTTGATGGCACCCAAAGGTTCAGCCTTTCTTTACGTCCGCCCGGCATTGCAGGCCTTGATCAATCCGCTGGTGATCAGTCACGGCTGGCAAGCTGGCGCGCAGGGGGTCGACCCCGGCCCGTTCGGCGCCACCGCCTTCATCGACAGTCTGGAAATGCAAGGCACCCGCGACCCTGCCGCGTGGTTGACAGTGCCGATGGCGATCGAGTTTCGCCACGCCCATGATTGGGACACAGTCGCCCGCCAGTGCCGGCAGATGGCTCAGGACACCGCCCGGCGCCTCGCCACGCTGACCCATCTGCCCCCGCTCTCCACCGCCGAATTCTGTGCCCCGCAGATGGTGTCGATGCCAATCCCCGACTGCGACATCGACGCGCTGAAGGACCGCCTGATGGACCATTGGCATATCGAAATCCCGTGTTTCCGCTGGAAAGACCGCTGCATCGTGCGGCTTTCGGTTCAGGGCTACACCACGCAGGCCCAGCTGGATCTTTTGATCCGCGCCCTGACGCAAGAGCTTTCGCTGGCCCCTGGCCTGCAATCCCCGTTGCGTAATCCGGTTCGGGCTGGCAAAGCAGGCCCAGCCTTAACGGAGTAGAGCCCGATGAAATCCGTCCTCAGCTTTCTCGAACCGCTCGACACCCGGTCGCGCGGCGAAAGCGTGATGGACGCCCTCGCCGAGATGATCGAGAAGGCCGGTCTGCAAGTTGGCGACCGCCTGCCGCCAGAGATTTCGTTGGCCGAACATCTGTCGGTCGGTCGCTCCACCATCCGTGAGGTGCTGAACCGCTGGGAGGGTCTCGGCATCATCCGCCGGCGTCAGGGCGATGGCACTTATCTCACCGCCCGGGTTCACTCTTCTGCCGGTCCGGTTCCGGTCATGGTTCGTCTTGGCGGCGAGGCGCTCCTGCGTCTGCAAGAAGTCCGCCGCACTCTGGAAACCGAGGTTGTCCGCAAGGCCGCCGTCAACGCCACCCCGGCCCAGCGCGCCGACATTGCCCGGCTGTGTGATGAGCTCCTCGCGACCGTCAACGCCGGCAACCCGTGGCGCAAGGCCGACCATGCCTTCCACGGGGCGATCTATGACGCGTCGGGCAACCCGATGTTCGGCCAGATTCTGCGCAATCTTGACCGCTCCCTCGAACAATCCGAAGACAGCCCGTTCGCGCGCAACGACTTTGGCCTCGCATCTTTTCCCTTGCACCGCGCCCTCAGCGATGCAGTGGTCAAGGGCGATCCTGACGCCGCTGCCCGCGCAATCAACGTCATCATCGATTCCGTGGTGGGTGAAATCGGACAGATCATCGCCGACGGCCCCAACGCCACGCCGCCCCGGACCTGATCCGGGGCCTCCGGTTCGCCCACAACACCCGGCAGTTTCGCCTGAAACCCCCAAGCCCAGGCACAGGGACTTCGACCGGACTGAAGCGCGTCCGCGGGCCGGGCAGCGCCCGACCTCCGGGAGGGCGCTGCCCTCGCACATCCGGGATGTGACGCGGCTTCAGTCATGAACCCGCAAGGGGCTTCAGGCACCGGGGCAAACGATATACATCAGCAACTGGAATCAACGTTGCGCCGTCAGTCACCTTGTCGGCTCCGCCCGCCCCACATCATCGAAACTGGAATAGTTCGCCCGGTACAGGCCGGCATAAAGCCCGGCCATCTCCAGCAATTCGGCATGGGTGCCGCTTTCGACCAGCTCGCCTTCGCGCAGCACCATGATCCGGTCGGCATGGCGCACCGTCGCCAACCGGTGGGCAATCACTATACCGGTGCGGCCCTTCAGCAGCGTGGCCAACGCCCGCTGGATCACCTGTTCGGTCGCCGAATCAATGCTCGCCGTCGCCTCATCCAGCACCAGAATCCGCGCATCGGCGACCAAAGCCCGCGCAAAGCTCAACAACTGCCGCTGCCCGGTCGACAGCGACCCGCCGCGTTCACCGAGCATGGTGTCATAGCCATGCGGCAAGGCCCGGATGAACGTGTCCGCCCCCAGAACCGTCGCCGCTTGGATGACCTGCTCCCGCGTCGCGTCTTGCTTGTTGTAACGGATGTTGTCCAGAATGGTCCCGGTGAACAGGAATGGCTCTTGCAGCACCATGGAAATCTGCCGGCCAAGCGAGGCCTGCGTCACCTCGCGCACATCGTGCCCGCCGACCAGAACCGCGCCGCCATTCACGTCATAGAACCGGTGGATCAGCGACATCGCACTCGACTTGCCCGAACCGGTCGGCCCGACCAGCGCCACGGTCTGCCCCGGCTCTACCCGGAACGACACATCCCGCAACACCACCTGGCGCGGGTCATAGCCGAAGGTGACATGGCGAAACTCGACCGAACCATCGGTCTCACCCAGATCCTCGGCGCCCAGCCGGTCCTGCACCGTCACCTCGACATCCAGCACCTCGATCAACCGCTGCCCAGAAGCCATGGCGCGCTGCATCACCGAATACTGAATGGTGAGCGAGCGGATCGGGTCAAAGAATCGCTGGATATAGAACAGAAACGCCACCATGACGCCGACATCCAGCTGGCGGTCCAGCACCATCGTGCCGCCCAGCACGACGACCAAAGCCATCGCCAGCCCGGTCAACGTATCCACCACCGGCACCAATACCTGCGCAATCCGTGAGGCATGCAGGTTGGTCACCAAATTCGCCAGCACCTTGTCGCGGTAAAGCCGGGCATTCAGCGCCTCACGTCCCATGCCTTGCACAGTGCGGACGGCATGGATGCCCTCGGCCAGCGCGCCGTTGACCGCCGAATTGGTCTCATGCGCCTTGATGAACGCCTCGCGCGCCAGCGGCAGCCAGAAGATCCGCACGATGAACAGGATCGGCAGCACCGACAGCGTGATCAGCCCCAGTTGAACATCAAGATACAGCATCAGCGTGACAATCCCGAACAACAGCACGATATCGCCGACCGACAGGACCGAAGTCTCGAGGAATTCCTGCATCGACCCGACATCGCCCTGCAACCGGCTCATCAAACGGCCAACCTCGGTCTTGTCCATGAACGACAGCGACACCCGCTGCAAATGGGCGAACATGGCGCGGCGGATATCGAACAGCACATCCTCCGCCGCCTTGCCGACCACGGTTTCCTGCACGAAACTGGCAACGAAATTCACGGCGATCACCAGCGCGAAGGTCATCAGTGCCCCGCGCAGCACCCCCGCCCCCTCGGGCCCTGCCATCACCCCCTGGTCAATCGCCCGTCTGATGATCATCGGAATGGCCAATTGCGTCAGCGTGAACACCAGCACCGCCACCACCGAGATGATGAACTGTCGCCGGTAGGGCTGCACGAACACCCCGATCCGCCGGATGATCTGCGGGTCGAAAACGCGGCCGAACATCTCTTCTTCAATCCGGTGACTGCCCACCACGGCGCGCAAAGTCGGCGCGCCCGGTGCCGATTGCCGGTCGGATTGATAGTCCTGGGTGGCTTGATCGCTCATACGCCCACCCGGTCGGCAGCATTGGTCTGCAGGTCATAAAGCGCCCGGTAGCGCCCGCCCAATGCCAGCAGTTCGGCGTGACTGCCCTGTTCCACCACCTTGCCCTTGTCGAGAAACAGGATGCGGTCGGCGTGCAGCAGGCTGTTCAACCGATGCGCGATGATCAGCGTCACCCGTTCCGCCGCACCCTCGGCCAGCGCCGACCGAATGCGCCCCTCGGTCCCGGCATCCACTGCCGCCGTGCTGTCGTCGAAGATCAGCACCGCCGGTTTGGGCACCAGCGACCGTGCAATCGCCACCCGCTGCCGCTGCCCGCCCGACAGTGACGCCCCCCGCTCGCCCACCACCGTCCGGTAGCCCGATTTCAACCCGGCGATATGGCTGTGGATCTGTGCATCCGACGAGGCCTCTTCAATCGCCTCTTCCTCGGCCAGAGGCTCGGCATAGGCGATGTTGTTTTCCAGCGTCGTGGTGAACAGGAACACATCCTGCGCCACCACCGACACCGCCCGGCGCAGCGACCCCAGCGTCACGCCGCGAATATCCTGCCCGTCAATCGTGATCCGCCCCCCCGTCACGTCATAGAACCGCGGGATCAGATGCGACAGCGTCGACTTGCCGCTGCCCGGTGGTCCAATGATACCCAGGGTCTCTCCCCGTCGCGCGGTAAAGCTCAGGCCGCGCAACACCGGCGTCTCTGGCGCCGAGGGATAGGCGAAATCCACCGCCTCGAACCGCAACTCCGCCGCGCCCAGCACCAGGTCCCGCGCGTCCGGCGCATCCGCAATCGCAGGCTCCAGATCGAGAAACGCAAACACCCGCGCGCCGCAGGTCGAGGTGCGGGCGAACGAATTGACCAAAAGCCCCAACTGCCGCACCGGCATCTGCAAAATCGTCATGAAGGTCAGGAATGAGGTCAGCGTGCCCACCGACATCTGCCCCGCCATCACCTTGTCGCCACCAACCCACAGCACCAGCCCCATCGCCGCCAGAAACGACAGCGTCATGATCCCGGTGGAGCGTACCCGGATATCCACCCGCTGATGCGCCAGCTCCAGCGCCGAACCAGACGCCGCATCGAACTTTGCCAATTCATGCGCGCCCGCCGAGAACGCCCTGACCACACGGATGCCGCCAAGGTTTTCTTCCATCACCCGGCTCAGCACCGACATGCGGTCTTGCAAATCCCGCCAGGTCAGCCGCAGCCTCAACTGGCTGACGGAGGAAAAATAGCCGACAATCGGCACAAAACTCAACGCCATAAGGCCCAGAAGGAAGTCGATCCGCAACAGCATGGTGCCACCCAAGCCGATCAGCACCGTCAGCAGCACCAACCGCACCAGCCCGGTCGAAAAGAACTGCCGCGCGCCATCAAGGTCCAGCAAACCCAGCGTGATCAGGTCGCCGGAATGCACCGAATCGTGGAATCCGAAACTCAGCCGCTGCACCTGTTCGTAATAGCGCAGACGCAATTCCACCCCGCTGTGATGGTTTACGGCCTCGCTGAAATAGTTCTGCAAGGTGGTGAAAATCCCGCGCACCGCTGCCACCCCCAGCACCAGAATGGCGGTCACGATCAGCCCATGCCGCGCCGCCGCCGCATCACCGAAAGACAGCAATTGGGTCTGGTCAATCGCGCGACCCAGCAGTCGGGGAATGGCCAGTTGCATCCCCGCCGAGATCAGAGTGGCGACAATCGCGAACGTCACCTGCCACGGTGTCAGCAAGGCGATCCACGTCATCCGCACCAGCGTGGTCAGCCCGCCGCGCCAGCTTTGCGCGTCTGCGATGGCCATGACCTCCAACGGTCGACGAACGGGCAAGGTAGGGGAGGACACGGCAGAATTTCCGGAACGGGCATGGCAGGTGAATCGTCAGTTGTCCTACCATTGCCCAAAGGACAGGCAGCCGCAATCGCGGAAAGTGTCTTCAGTAGGCAGAAAATGTCGCTGGCGGAACCGGCCCCGCAGCCGAACAATACTGCGCCCCCAAGTAGATATTGCCTGACACCCACACAGATTATATCACCTTGCGCTATGAAGATTGACAGCGAACATCTCGAAATCCTGGCCATGATCGTCGAAATGGGCGGCCTGACCGAAGGGGCAGAGGCTTTGGGCAAATCGCAGCCTTCAGTATCGCGCACGATGCAGATGCTGGAATACCGCCTTGGCGCGCCACTCTTTGAACCCGGCCGCCGCCCGCTGCGCCCTACCGAACTCGGCGAGGCCCTGGCGCGGATCGGTTCAAAAATCCATCATCAGAACGCCGAGGCCGAAGGTCTGATCGACCGCTACCGTCTTGGCCATGCCGGGCGGCTCCGGATCGGCGGCACCCCGATTTTCATGGACGGTGTGATCACCCCGATGATCGCCGATTTTCACCAGCACCACCCGGATGTCCGCATCGAACAGTCCTATGGCTATGGCGAGTTGCTGGCCAGCGGCCTGCGCAATGGCAGCCTTGACCTTGCCATCGTGCCGCAGAACCCCGGACAGGTCGGCCCCGACCTCGCCTTCACCCCGCTGCTGGCCGGTCGCAATGTCGTGGCCTGCCGGGCGGGCCATCCGCTGACCCGGCGCTCGGCGCTGACCCAGGCCGATATTCTGGCCTATCCGTGGATCACCCCACCAAACAACAGCCCGCTTTATCAGGACCTGCTGCGCGCCCTGACCTCGATCGGCGCCGAAGACTTCCGCATCGGCTTTTCGGGCGGTACATTTGCCTCCATCGTCAGCTTCCTCAAAGGCTCTGACGCGCTGACCGTGCTGCCCTATTCGGTGGTGTTCGTGTCGCGCAAGGATGCCGCGCTTGCCGCACTGCCGTTGAAGATCGAACATCCCGACCGCCGTCTTGGCCTGCTGTCCAGCCGCGCCCACAGCCCCAGTCCCGCCCTCAAGTTGTTCGTCGGCTTCGTGACCAACCAGTGCCGCCAACTGGAGGCGCGGATGTTGCACGACCAGCAGGTCACCAAGCGCCGGGGTTGAAATGTGGTTGGTTCAGCGTCATAATATATTGAAGTATAACGAATTTTGTCCAGATCTGGACGCCCCCAATCCGCCTCAGGCCGAGGCCACCTTCGCCCCCGCGGGGAGCCCGTCGTCCAGCGGGATCACATCGACAGCCTGATGACTTTTCTGCCGTCCTGCGATCCGCATCGTGCCCTTGATCGGCGAGACATCGGAATAATCCCGGCCCCGCGCCACGACGATATGATCCTCGGCCGCAAAACAGGCATTGGTCGGGTCATACTCAACCCAGCCCAGCCCTGAACCGCACCAGACCCTCACCCAGGCATGCATCGCATCCGCGCCCTCGAGCCGCGCCTTGCCGGGCGGCGGCAGGGTCCTGAGGAAGCCGCTGACATACCCGGCCGGAATCCCCACTCCGCGCAGGCAGGCGATCATGATGTGGGAATAATCCTGACAAACCCCGCGCCGCTTGGCAAACGCCTCGGCGGCGGGGGTGTTCACTGTGGTCGCGTCAGGGTCGAACTTCATCGCCGCATGCAACGCCTGCCCGACCGCCACCATCGCCGCGGCCACGGTCATGCCGGGCTGCAGCAGGGCGCGGGCAAACCCGGTCATCGCGGCATCGCGCGGCACCCGGTCCGAGGTCGACAGGAAATGCAGCGGCGACTCTGGCCCGACATCGCGCCAGGCCGACAATTCCTCGGCCAAAGCCTGTAGCGTCGTCGACTCCGTCAACGACACCTCACCGGCCGTCCGGTCAATCCGGGCTTGCACCCGCACGTCGACCCCGCGATGGGCGCCGCGAATGCTGAACTCGGTAACCCGGTTGCCGAAGAAATCGCGCCGCTCGATCCGCTCCTGCGGCACCGGATCGATCTGCATCGTGCTGGAAACGATGTGCTGCTGGCCGGCCACATCAATCGGCCTCAGGCAGACCAGATGCCGCCCGCCCACAGCAGGGCTGTCATAGGTATAGGCGATCCGCAGCTTGATGTCGTAAATCATCGCCTCACCCGGTGCATGGCCGCAGCTACTGCATGAACGTGGCGTGCAGCGTGCTCGACAGGATCAACAGCCGTTGACTGACCTTCAGCAGTTCCGCTGTATCAAGGCTGTAAACCGTGTGGCCCGCAACGTCTTTCTGCAGGCTGCGAACCTGATCTTCAAACGCTTTCATCTGCCGTGCCGGACGGGTGCCCGCCAGATCGGCGACCCGGTTGGCGATGACATCAAGGTGAAAGCGCAGGGATCGCGGGTTGGCCCCGTCCAGCGCCAACAGATCGACCACACTTTCCCGCCGGGTCACGACCGCATATCGCTGACGGTGGACCATGATGCTGTCCCCGACTTCGATGGCCAGATCGAACCCGCCTTGCGGTGAGGCAGGATCGGCGACGGCGGCCAGCAGGTTGGTGATCATCACCGCGCGTTCCAGCGACCGGCCAATGGTCAGGAACTGCCAGCCGACGGCGCGGTACATGTTTTCATGGACCAGCCCGGAAAAACCGGCGATCTTGCGCAGCATCACACTCATCACCAGGGCCGCGTCATTGCCTGCCTTGGCCTTCTTGGCGATGCGGGCCATGGATTTTTCCATATCCTTCAACGCCGCCCAGCCATCGACGCTGAACCGGTCGCGGATCTGGCTGGCGCTGTTGACCGCCGAGGCCAGCGTGTCGCTGAGCCCTTGGGGAAACGCCTCGGCGGTGCTGATCCCTTGCGCCTTCAGCCGCGCCCTGATGGTGGCCAGCAGCGGTTCGGTCGCGGCCTCATCCAGGCGGCTGTTATAGGCGCGGATCAGCCGCAGCAAGCCTTCGGTGCGCTCGACGTAGCGGCCCAACCAGAACAGATTGTCGGCGGCGCGGCTGGGCAGCTGGCCTGGCAACACCCGGACAAACTCCGCAGTGGATTCGGCCAGCATCGTCACCCGCTCGACCGGTTTGTCGGCGACAATCCAGACATCTGCGACCGTACCGCCGTGGCGCATTGAAATCGCCGCATTGTCGATGCTGGACCCGATCCGCGCAAAGCCACCCGGCATCACCACCCATCCCTTCGGGGTCCGGGCCAGAAACACCCGCAAGGTCATCGGGCGCGGCACCAGTCCGCCATCATCGTAGACCGGCGTGGTGGACAGGGTGACCAGCTCTTTGCCGACCAGGCCATCGGCATTGTCGGTCAGCCAGTCATGCAGGTCGGCATCATCGCCGCCGCGCATCTTGCCACCAATCGCATGGCGGGCGTTGGTCTCATAGGGCATCCTTGTGCCAAGCGCCGGGCCGATCATCATCCGCGCCGCATTGGCCCGCACATGGGCCAGTTCGGCCGTCTGTCCACACCACCAGGTTGCCACATTGGGGATCAGCAGCTTCTCGCCGGTCAGATGGCGGGCAATCTTCGGCAGAAACGCCATCAGCGCCTGGGTCTCCAGAACCCCGACACCCAGGGCGTTGGCCATGCTGACATTGCCCTGCCGGACCACGGACATCAGGCCCGCCGTGCCAAGCTGGCTGTCGCCGCGCAACTCCAAGGGGTCAGTCCAGATGCCATCCATCCGCCGCCACAACACATCGACCGGTGCCAGCCCCTCGACCGTCCTGACCCTGAGGTGGCCGTCCTCCACTGTCAGATCCTCACCCTCCAGCAAGATCATGCCGAGGTAGCGGGCGATATAGGCCTGTTCGTAATAAGTGTCGTTCAGCGGCCCCGGAGTAAAGATCCCGACCCGCGACGCGCCGCCACCGCGCTGCTTTTCCAACCCGTTGCGAAAGGCGCGGAAGAAGCCGGCCAGACGGTGGACATTGGCCTGGCTGTAGAGTTCCGGAAACACCCGGGTGGCCGCCACGCGGTTTTCCAAGGCAAAGCCTGCGCCCGACGGCGCATCCGTACGGTCCGCCAACACCCACCAGCCACCCTGGGGTCCCCGGCCAATCTCGAAGGCGACGAAATGCAGGAAATGGCCGGACCGGGGCCGGACCCCGACCATTGGATGCAGCCATTCGGGGTTTTCGGCGATCAGCGCGGCGGGCAGATGGCCGTCCGCAATCAGGCGGTTGTCACCGTAAAGGTCGGCCACCACCTGTTCCAGAAGATCGGCGCGCTGGATCAGTCCGGCGGCGATATCGCCCCACTCTGCCTCGGGCAGGATGATCGGCACCGGGCTGAAGGGCCAGTCGCGCCCGGCCCCGGACTCGTCGCCATATTTGCGAAAGAACACACCGGAGTCGGCAAGATGCTGATAGCCGCGGGCAAAGGCGTGGTGGATCTCGCCCTTGCTCAGGCTGGACAGATGCGCGACCAGCCCGGCCCAGGCCGGTCGCATCGTGCCATTGGCATCAACCAATTCATCCGGCACGCCGGGCAAAGGCCGATAGCGGGCAAACAGCCTGCTGTCGACCGGCGCGGTCTTGGCCCTGCCTGGCATCAGGGACGCGGGGCGCGGCGCAGGTCGAGTGTCATCGGGAACTCTGGATGCGGGGTTTCGGAAACCGGTTCGTACTGACCCGCAGTATGGCCAAAGGGTTCAAAGCGGGCAAGGCGGCGTGCCTCGGCTTCGTTGCTGTTGACCGGGAATGTGTCATAGTTGCGCCCCCCCGGATGGGCAACGTGATAAGTGCAGCCGCCCAGAGCCCGTCCGGTCCATTTGTCATAGATGTCAAAGGTCAAGGGCGCGTTAACCGGCAAGACCGGGTGCAGGGCCAAGGGCGGTTGCCACGCCTTGTACCGGACCCCGGCCACCATCACGCCTGAGGTACCAGTCGGCTGCATCGGCATCTGCCTTTGATTGCAATGCACCGTATAGCGGCCCGGATCGGCAGAGGTCAGCTTGGCCTGCAAACGCTCGACCGAACTGTCGGTATAGCGCACGGTGCCGCCAATCGCCCCGGTTTCACCCAGCACATGCCACGGCTCCAGCGCCTGGCGCAGTTCCAGCGTGGCGCCTTCGAACGTCGCCTCACCGCAGAACGGAAACCGGAACTCGGCCTGCGCCTTGAACCAATCAGGGTCAAGGTCGAACCCATGTTGGCGCAGGTCGGCCAGAACCTCAAGGAAATCGGTCCAGACAAATTCCGGCAGCATGAAACGATCGGCCAGTGTCGTGCCCCAGCGGGTGAGGTTGCCCTTCAGCGGGCTTTGCCAGAACCGGGCGATCAGCGCGCGGATCAAGAGTTGCTGGGCTAGGCTCATCCGTGGGTTCGGCGGCATCTCAAATCCACGGAACTCGACCAGACCCAGGCGGCCAGTGGGGCCATCCGGCGAATACAGCTTGTCGATGCAGATCTCGGCCCGGTGGGTGTTGCCGGTCACGTCGACCAGCAAGTTGCGGAACAGCCGGTCCACCAGCCATGGCTGCGGCGCTGCACCCTGCCCCGGCAACGGCACCTGCGCCAGGGCGATTTCCAATTCGTAAAGCCCATCCATCCGCGCCTCGTCAATCCGCGGCGCCTGACTGGTCGGGCCGATGAACAGGCCAGAGAACAGGTAGGACATCGACGGATGACGCTGCCAGTGCAGCACCAGGCTGGCGAGCAGATCGGGGCGGCGCAGGAACGGGCTGTCGGACGGGGTAACGCCGCCGACCACGACATGATTGCCGCCGCCGGTGCCAGTGTGCTTGCCGTCGATCATAAACTTGTCGGCGCCCAGACGCAGTTGCCGCGCCTCTTCATAAACGGTTTCGGTGGTCAGCACGACCTCATCCCAGTTGTGGGCCGGGTGGATGTTGACCTCGATCACCCCCGGATCTGGGGCGACGCGGATCACGTTCAGACGCGGGTCGTGCGGCGGGCCGTAGCCTTCGATGTGAATGGGCAGACCCATCTTGCGGGCGGCAGTTTCGCAGGCGGCGATCAGTTCCAGATAATCCTCGACCCGCTCGACCGGCGGCATGAAGACACAAAGCCGGCCATCGCGGGGTTCGACCGAAATGGCGGTACGCACCACACCTGCGACATCGGAAATCACCTGCTCGCGCCGGTCCTGCATCGGTTCGGCGGCGGTGAAGCTTGACCGCTCCTGACGGCGCTGCTCGGTGCTTTCTGGTGCAAAGTCCGGCAAGTCGCCGCGCTCCTCCATCGGGTCGGAGGGGCTGATATTGGGGAAGTTGATCGGGCTGACATAGGGCAGCGAGCCCAGCGGCAGCCGGTAACCGACCGGACTGTCGCCCGGCACCAGAAACAGATGGCCCCGCCGCAGAGCCCATTTCTCCGACAGCCAGGTCTGTCCGGCGCGGGACTGCCAGCGTTGCACCGGCAGGACAAAACCCGACGGCTCGGTCAGCCCGCGGGCAAACACCCGGGCGATGCGGTTGCGCTCCTCGGGGTCCTTCAGCTTGGAATTCTCCGGCGTCACGTTTTCCGGCAGATTGCTTTCCTTGACGATCCATTCCGCCGGGTCTTCAAAGGCTGGCACGACGTAGTCGGCCTCCAGCCCCAGAGTTTCGGCGATGTTTTGCAGCAGCGTCGTCGCCTGTTCCGGCGTCGCCTTGGCCTTCGACACTTCCGGTGCGATCAGGTCGGGATTGTGCCAGATCGGCTTGCCATCTCGCCGCCAGTACAGGCTGAAGGTCCAGCGCGGCAGGGTCTCGCCGGGATACCATTTGCCCTGCCCATAGTGCAAGAATCCCCCCGGCGCGAATTTCGCCTGCAACCGGCGGATCAGCTCATCGGCAAACACCCGTTTGGTCGGGCCAACTGCGCCGGTGTTCCACTCCTCCGCCTCGAAATCGTCAATCGACACGAAGGTCGGCTCGCCGCCCATGGTCAGCCGGACATCGCCTGCTTCAAGTGCCGCATCAACAGTCTTTCCCAAGGCATTGAGATCGGACCAGGATTCCTCGGAGAAGGGTTTTGTGATCCGGGGATGTTCGGCGGTCCGGGTCACCGACATGGCGAAGTCGAAACTGACCTCGGCATAGCTCGCTACCCCGGAAATCGGGGCGGCATTGCTGTAGTGCGGGGTGGCCGACAGCGGGATATGGCTTTCACCGGTCAGCAGACCCGAGGTTGGGTCAAGCCCGATCCAGCCCGCGCCCGGCAGATAGACTTCGCACCAGGCATGCAGGTCGGTGAAGTCCTGCGACGTGCCCTGCGGGCCATCGACGGCCACCAGATCGGGCTTCAGCTGAATCAGATAGCCCGACACGAACCGCGCGGCAAAGCCCAGATGACGCAGCGCCGTCACCAGAAGCCAACTGGTGTCGCGACACGAGCCTTTGCCGATGTCCAGAGTTTCCTCGGGCGTCTGCACCCCCGGCTCCATCCGGATCACATAGCCGATCTCCTGCGCCAAACGCGCATTCAAGCCGACAATGAAATCGATGGTCCTGAGCGGATCGCGCGGCACCCGGTCGAGAAACGCCTGCAACAGTGGGCCGGGATCCTCGCAGTTGCGGTAGATCACCAGATCGTCGACCAACTCGGCGGGGTAGTCGAAAGGCCAGGTCTCGGCACTTGCCTCGACGAAGAAGTCGAACGGGTTGTAGACGGTCATGTCCGCCGTCAGATCAACCTCGATGCGCAGTTCGTCAACCGGATCTGGGAACACGTAGCGGGCCAGCCAGTTGCCATAGGGGTCCTGCTGATAATTCACGAAATGGTTGGCAGGGGTCACTTTAAGCGAATAGGACACCACGCGGGTCCGGCTGTGCGGTGCCGGGCGCAGGCGGATGATCTGCGGGCCCAGTGTCACCGGACGGTCATACTTGTAATGGGTCAGATGGTGGATGCTGGCAAGAATTGACATGGATGTTTCTTTCAAGGCTCGGAGTCTGTTTTTTCAGAGACCCCGGCCTTCCTCTACCTCTTTATCTGTCTTTGGGCGCATTGCAGCCTGCCGCGCAAGTTTTAATCGCCAACCGCCCGAAATTTAGGCTGTCTTGGCCGGCAAGTCGCCGCGATGCGCCAGAGCCCGCATCACCCCGCGCAATTCGGCCAGCCCGCGCAACCGCCCGATCAGCGGGTAGCCGGGCACAAGTCCGCGCCCGATGTCGGACAGGATTTCATGGCCATGATCGGGACGGAACGGAATGATCGCATCGGCCCGCCCCTCTTTCTGGCGTCGGGTTTCCTCAGCCAGCAGCACCGCGATCAACGACACCATGTCGGTGTCACCGTCCAGATGCGCCGCCTCTTCAAAGCTGCCGTCAGGGTCCTTGGACACATTGCGCAGATGGGCAAAGTGGATGCGGCTGGCGACCGAGCGGGCAATCGCCGGGACATCATTGGCGGGATTGGCTCCCAGCGACCCGGCACAGAGCGTGACGCCGTTTGACGGCGCATCCACGGCGGCAAGGATCCAGTCGAGGTCCTCACCGGACGACACGATGCGCGGCAGACCGAGGATATTGCGCGGCGGGTCGTCAGGATGAACGCAGAACCGCATCCCGAACTCTTCCGCCGTGGGGATGATTTCCTGCAGGAACCGCTTGTAATTGGCGCGCAATTCCGCCCGCCCAATGCCGTCATAGCTGGCAAGCGCATGCCTTAACCCGGCGATATCATAACGGTCAAACGCCCCCGGCAGTCCCGCCATGATCGAGCCGAGCAATGTCGTCCGATCGGCCTCGGTGGCACTCTGGAACCAGATGGCGGCCTTGGTCAGAACCTCGGGCGGATAGTCAGCCTCGGCCTCGGCGCGGCCCAGCATATGGACCTCGAACGCGGCCATCCGGACGGCGGAAAATCGCAGACATGTGCCGCCACGCGCCACGGGGGCGGCAAGGTCCGTGCGGGTCCAGTCGAGGATCGGCATGAAATTGTAGCAGATGGTCTTGATGCCTTCAGCGGCGAGGTTGGCCATCGACTGGCGATAATTGGCGAACAGGCAAGCCAAATCGCCCTGCCCGCGCTTGATATCCTCATGGATCGGCAGGCTTTCCACCACCACCCAGTCGAACCCAGCCGCCTCGACCGTCGCCTTGCGGGTGGCCACGGCGTCGCGCGACCACACCTCGCCATAGGGAATTTCGTGCAAGGCGGTGACGATGCCGGTGGCACCGGTCTGCGCCACCTCGGCCAGAGAGATCTTGTCGAACTGACCATACCACCGCCAGCTTTGGATCACGGTGCCGTCCCCAAGGCCCGCACCGCCCCTGCTGCGCCCAACTGGTACAGCGACCGGCTGGCCTCGGTCACTGGCGCGCGTAATTGGGCAGCCAGTGCGGCGGGAAACACCTCTGCCACCGCCAGAAGCGCCTGGACGCGGCCTTCCAGTGTCGCAGCTGCGTCCGAAAGCGCCTTTAACCGGGTTGCAAGCGGGTCCTTCACGTCAATCGGCTGGCCCTTTTCATCAACCCCGCCGATATAGCGCATCCAGGCGGCAACCGCGAGGCACAGCCCCGGTGAGGGGCGGCCGGCGGCCAGATTGGCGGCGAGGGTGCCCAGAATGCGCTGCGGCAGTTTCTGGCTGCCATCCATTGCAATCTGCCAGGTCCGGTGGCGGATCGCCGGATTGGCGTAACGGTCGAACAGCGCCGCGGCATAGTCAGTCAGGCTGACCCCCGGAGGCGCCGTCACCGCCGGTTCGATCTCGTTCTGCCACAGACCCCGGACAAAGCTGGCAAAGCCGGGGTCGGCGACGGTGTCGGCAATCGTCTCATGCCCGGCAAGATAGCCCAGATAGGCCAGCGAGGAATGGGTGCCGTTCAGCATCCGCAGCTTCATATGCTCAAACGGCGTGACATCGGCGACCAGTTGCCCGCCGCCAGCGGCGAAATCGGGCCGCGCACGATCCACGAAATCATCCTCGATCACCCATTGCCGAAACGGCTCATGCATGACCGGGGCGGCGTCGTGGTGCCCGGTCAGTTCGGTCACTCGGTCGATGTCCGCAGTGGTCGTCGCGGGCGTGATGCGGTCGACCATAGTGGACGGAAAGCGGCATTCGGCGGCAATCCAGGCAGCAAGCGCCGGATCAACCCGAGCTGCAAAGTCCAGCACGACAGCGCGCACCATCCGGCCATTTTCCGGCAGGTTGTCGCAGGTCAGCACGGTGAAGGGCCGCAGCCCTGCCGCAAAGCGCCGTTGCAAGGCGCGGGCCAGATAGCCCACCGCCGAAACCGGCTGCGCATGGACAAGATCACGCGCGATATCCGGATGGTCGAGGTTCAGCCGCCCGGTCGACGGTTCATGGCAATAGCCCTTTTCGGTCACGGTCAGCGTCACGATCCGCACCGCAGGGTCGGCCATCGCCGCCAGCACCGCCTCAGGATCCTCAGGCGCCACCAGCACATGGTCCAGCACCACTATCACTTGCGGCAACTGGCCCAGCGGCGCCAGACTGACGGCGGTATAGGCCCAGTCCTGCGGGGCCAAAGCGTCGCGCGTGGTGGGGCTTTTGAGCGACACGCCGATGATGCCCCAATCGCCGCCCGCCTTTGCCATGGCTTCGGCCACATAGATCGCCCCAAAGGCCCGGAAGAACGCCCCCAGCCCAAGGTGGATGATGCCAACACCCGGTCGGGGCGCTGCGCTGCGGGTCAGACGATCAGCGGGCAAGCCAGCCTCCATCAACGTTCAGAATGGTGCCATGGATATAGTCGGCGGCTTGTGAGGCGAGAAACACCGCAGCCCCGGCAATATCCTCGGAACTGCCCCAGCGTCCAGCCGGAATCCGCGCCAGAATGGCGGCGTTGCGGTCGGGATCGGCGCGCAGCGCCTCGGTGTTGTTGGTCTCGACATAACCGGGCGCAATCGCGTTCACATTGATCCCCTTGGCGGCCCACTCATTGGCAAGGATCTTGGTCAGCCCTGCCACCCCATGTTTGGCGGCGGTGTAGGACGGCACCCTGATGCCGCCCTGCAACGACAAGAGCGAGGCGATGTTGACGATCTTGCCGGTGCCGCCGCGCGCCAGAACCGCGCGAGCAAAGGCCTGGCAGGTGAAGAACACCGCCTTCAGGTTGACATCGATCACGTCGTCCCAGTCGGCCTCGGTAAAGTCGACGCTATCGGCGCGGCGGATGATCCCGGCATTGTTGACCAGAATATCGACGGGAGTTTCGGCAAACACATCCCGCGCTGCCAGCGGGTCCGCGAAGTCCAATTGCAGCGCCGTGCCGCGCGGGATCAGTGCCAACGTCTCGGTCATGTCGGACCGCCCGGCGCAGATCACCTCGGCCCCGGCCTGCGCAAGGGCCACCGCAATCGCCTGACCAATGCCGGTATTGGCCCCGGTGATCAGCGCGCGCCGCCCCAAAAGCGAAAACGAAACCGTCATCTCAGTTCCGCCGGCTGAATGAAATCCATATCCTTGTAGTCGACATTGTCGCCCGCCATCGCCCAGATAAAACTGTAAGGCCCGGTCCCTGCCCCGGCATGCACCGACCACGGCGGCGACAGGACGGCCTCTTCATGCGCGACGAACAGATGCCGCGTTTCGGTCGGCTCGCCCATCAGATGCAGGATGCGGGCGTCGTCGGCCAGATTGAAATACAGATAAGCCTCCATCCGCCTGTCATGGATATGGGCCGGCATGGTGTTCCACACCGATCCGTCCAGAAGCGTGGTATAGCCAAGGATCAACTGGCAGCTTTCCATCACCAAGGGGTGAATGAACTGCCGGATGGTCCGCTTGTTCGAGGTATCGGACGCACCAAGATTGACCTCAACCGCGTCGGCGACCGCTATCAGCCGCGCCGGCAAGGCGCGATGCGCCGGGGCCGAGGTGATGTAGAACCGCCCGGCGCCGGCAAAGCTGACCGGCCCCGAACCCATGCCGAGGTAGAGCACGTCGCCGCGGTTCATCTGATGGCTGACCCCGCCGGCCGTCACTGTCCCGGTCTCGCCGATGTTGACGACACCCATCTCGCGCCGTTCCAGAAACGTCGCGGTCCTTGTCTCGGCCACTTGGTCCAGCGTCAGGGTGCCACCGCCCGGCACCGCGCCGCCCAGCACAAACCGGTCATAATGGCTGTAGATCAGCCGGATCTCCCCGGTCGTAAACAGATCCTGCCCGAGGAAATTCGCCCTGAGTGTGGCGGTGTCCATCGCCTTGGCATGTTCAGGATGCACGGCATGGCGGGTGGTGACGGATAACATACGGTAGTCCTTTCAGAGAAAATCGTCGCGGCGCGGGGCGAAGGTGTCAACCAGCAGCCCGGCCTCATGGCAGGTGCAGCCATGGACCACGCCCGACGGAATGATGAGGCTGTCGCCCAGCCCGATCTCATAGTCCACTTCGCCCAGATGGAAGGTGAAACGCCCCGCGGCGACATAGGTCGATTGCAGGTGTTTATGGCTGTGCAGCGCGCCCTTGGCCCCGGTTTGAAACCGGAACGCCACGACCATCATCTCGGGGTTTTCGGCCAGCACCTGACGCGTGACGCCGGGATCGGTCGCAGTAACGGGATAGGTCATGATATCCTCAGTGAAACAGCGACGGTAGCCAGAGCGACAGCGCCGGGATGTAGGTGACAGCCATCAGCGTGACAAACGCCGCGCCATAGAACGGCCAGATCGTCCGCATTGCCTGAGTGATGGGAATCTTGCCCACCGCGCAGCCGACGAACAGCACCGCGCCAACTGGCGGGGTGCACAGACCAATGCCAAGGTTCAGGATCAGGATCACGCCGAAATGCACCGGATCCACGCCAAAGGCTTGCGCCACTGGCAGGAAGATCGGCGTGGTGATCACGATCAGCGGCGACATGTCCATGAAGGTGCCAAGGATCAAGAGCACCACATTCAGCAGCAGCAGGATCACGATAGGATTGTCCGACACGCCACGCAGCAGCGCCACCATCGAAGCGGGCACCCGTGTGTAGGCCAGCAGCCAGCCGAACGCCGCCGCACAGCCGATCACCATCAGCACCATCGCCGTCGTGCGGACGGCGGCAAAGGTCGCCGCGACAAAATCACCCCAACTCAAGCTGCGATAGACAAAGAAGGTCACCGCCATGGCGTAAACCACCGCAATGTTTGACGATTCCGAGGCGGTGAAAATCCCCGACCGCACACCGCCGAAGATGATGAGCACCAGGATCAGACCGGGCACCGCTGACATGAAGATCTGGCCAAGCGCCGAAAACCCCGGAAAAGGCTCGGTCGGATAGCCCCGGCTCCTGGCGACAAACCAGGCCGCCACCATCAGCGACAAGGCCAGCACCAGACCGGGAATGATCCCCGCCGTGAACAGGTCGGCGATGGAGATCTTGCCGCCTGCCGAGATCGAATAGATGATCATGTTATGGCTCGGCGGGATCATCAGCGCGATGATCGAACCGACCACCGTCAGGTTGACCGCGTAATCCACGTCATAGCCGCGCGCCTTCATCTGCGGGATCATCAGGCCGCCGACAGCACTGGCATCGGCCGCAGCCGAGCCCGACACGCCGCCGAACATCACGCTGGCCATCACATTGACCTGACCCAGCCCGCCGCGCAAATGGCCGACCATGGCCCCTGCCAAAGCCACCAGCCGCCGGGCAATGTCGCCGCGCACCATCAGGTCACCGGCAAAGATGAAGAACGGAATGGCCATCAGCGCGAACACCGACACGCCGGAATTCAGTCGCTGGAACACCACAACAGGCGGCAGGCCCAGATAGGCAATCGTCGCAAAACTGCTGACGCCCAGACAGAACGCCACCGGCGTGCCGATGACCAGCAGGAACACGAAGGTGCCGAAAAGTACGTAAAGCTCCATCGCTCAGGACTCCAACTCGGTTTCGCCAAAACGGGCGGTGGGCAGACCGGCGGCCCGGCGCGCGATGCGCTCGATGCAGAAGATCACGATCAGCACCCCGCCCCCCACCAATGGTGCGAAATCGAAGGCTCCGGAAATGCCAAGGCTCGGCAACTGATTGCCAGCGGTCTTGGCCGCCAGTTCCCAGCCGAACCAGATCATCCCGCAGCCAAACGCCCCGACAAACAGATCGGAAATCGAATGCAGCACCAGTTTGGCACGTGGCGGAATGATGTAGAGAAACACGTCAAACGACAGGTGATAGCCTTCGCGGATGCCAACGGCGGCGCCGAAAAAGATGAACCAGCCCATGATCATCACGGCCGCGGGTTCGCTCCATACCAGAGAGGAATTCAGGACATAGCGAAAGAACACTTGTGCAGCGATGATGGCGGTCATCAGAACCAACCCGCAGCCGGCAATCCACAACGCACACCGGGCCAGCAGGCCGGTCGCGTTCGCAACTTTCAACATCGTGAACTCCCCCGGGAAATGACCCGCGCCCGGTCAGGGTGCGGGTCAGCTGTGTTATTCGGTGGCCTGAATGCGGGTCACCATGTCTTTCAAAACCGGCGAGGTCACGTATTTCTCATAGACCGGGACCATGGCTTCGATGAACGGGGTCTTGTCGATATCCTTGACGACCTGCACGCCCGACGCCCGGATCTTGTCTTCCGACACCTTCTCTTGCGCGACCCAAAGTTCACGCATGACCGGCACCGAATCCTTGGCCGCCTGGCGGACGGCTTCCTGATCTTCCGGCGTCAGGGTTTCCCAGGTCTTCTTCGACATCACCAGCACTTCCGGCACGATCAGATGCTCGTCCAGCGTGTAGTATTTGGCGACCTCGTAATGGCCCGAAGTGTCATAGGAAGGCCAGTTGTTCTCAGCCCCGTCGATAACGCCGGTCTGGATCGAGGAATAAACCTCACCGTAAGGCATCGGCGTCGCGTTGGCGCCCAAAGCGGCCACCATGTCGACAAACATGTCCGACTGCATGACGCGGAACTTCATGCCCTTCATGTCGGCCATCGAGGTGATCGGGTGTTCCGAGTTGTAGAAACTGCGCGACCCGCCGTCATAGAACACCAGACCGATCAGGTCATGCGCGGTGAAGGCGTCAAGGATCTGCTGGCCAATCGGGCCGTCCATCACGTGGTGCATGTGATCGACCGAGCGGAAGATATAGGGCAGCGACGGGATCTGGGTTTCCGGGATGATGTTGTTGAACGGGCCAAGCGAGACGCGGTTCATGTCGATCACACCGAACTGGGTTTGTTCGATGGTGTCTTTTTCCTCACCCAACTGCGCCGAGGCAAAGATTTCGATGCACAGCCGCCCGCCAGTACGCTCTTCCAGCAACGCGCCCATCTTCTTGACAGCCTCAACCGTCGGATAGCCGTCCGGATGGGTGTCGGACGAGCGGAACGTGACATCGCAGGCCATCGCCGCCGTGGTCAGGGTGGCACTGGCCAGCAAAGCCGCCATCAGTGTCTTGGTCAGTTTCATTCGTGGTCTCCTCCCAGAAATGGCTCGATCAGAGCCGGTAAGCTTGTTTGACAAGCCGGTAAGTCAGGTCATGAGCGACCTCGTAAGCCTCGTCTTCCGCCAGCCGCCCGGTGGCGACCAGCGTGGCGAGGAATGCAGCATCGACCCGGCGGGCAACGTCGTGCCGGGCCGGGATCGAACAGAAGGCGCGGGTGTCGTCGTTGAAGCCCACGGTGTTGTAAAAACCTGCGGTCTCGGTGGTCAGTTCGCGAAACCGCTTCATCCCTTCGGGGCTGTCAAAGAACCACCACGGCGGCCCGATCTTCAGTGCCGGATAAGCACCGGCCAGCGGTGCCAGTTCGCGCGACAGCGTGGTCTCGTCCAGCATGAAAAGGATGACCGACAGCCTGGGATCAGTGCCAAACGCATCCAGGAGCGGCTTCAGATTGCCGACGAAATCGGTGCGGGTCGGGATGTCGAACCCTTTGTCACGACCAAACTTAGCCATCACCGCCGGGCTGTGGTTGCGCCACGATCCGGCGTGGATCTGCAGGACCAGCCCGTCTTCCACACTCATCCGCGCCATCTCGGTCAGCATCTGGCCGCGAAACGCCTCGGCCTGTGCGGGCGTTGCCTTGCCAGTCTTGACCACGTCGAACAGCGCTTCGGCCTCCTGCGGCGACAGGTTCTCGGTCCGCGCCGAGGGGTGGCCGTGGTCGGATGACGTGGCGCCATGGGCGATGAAATAGGCCCGCCGTTTGAAATGCGCCGCCAGATAGCCGACCCAGGACATGCAATCCTCGCCGGTGATCTGACCAAGCGTCGCAAGATTGGCGGTGAAACCGGCGAAATCAGGGTCCACCACGGCATCGGGCCGATAGGCCGTCACAACTCGGCCCGGCCAGCCGGAGGCGCGGATCATCTTGTGCCAGTGCAGATCGTCCAGCGCACTTTCCGTCGTCGCCAGCACCTCAATGCCAAACCGGTCGAACAACGCACGCGGGCGAAACTCGGGTCGGGCCAGGCAATCGGCGATATGGTCGTACATCGCATCAGCGGTCGCCGCCGACAACCGTGTGGTCAGCCCGAACACGTTTTCAAACGCATGTTGCAGCCACATCGACGACGGCGTGCCGCGCAACAGGTGGCAATTCCGGGCAAACACCCGCCAGATCGTCCGGCCATCGGTCTCGGTCACGCCTCCATCAACCCGCGGCACGCCGAGGCTTTCCAGCGGCACCCCTTGGGTGAACAGCATCCGGAACACATAGTGATCCGGTGTCACGAACATCTGCGCCGGATCGGCAAACGCCTGATCCTCGGCGAACCAGCGCGGATCTGTGTGACCATGAGGGCTGACGATGGGCAGCGACTTGACGGTATCATACACTGACCGGGCCAGATCGCGACTGCGCGGATCAACGGGAAACAACCGGTCAGGGTCCATCAGCGTCATTGATTTTCACCCCTCCCGTGGCGTAGCCGTGTGGTGATCTGTTGTAGAAAAAAGTAGCAAACGCAACTTACTTCAACTAATATGCTAGAATACGCGGTGTGTCAATCACCGGAGGGGGACTAATGACCGACAGATTTCCGCTGCGCATGATCGAGCCTTTCGCCCGGCCTTCGGTATCCGATCAGGTGTTTGATGCGCTGCAGGCGCAGGTCCTGTCGCTGGAACTGGCACCCGGGTCAAAACTGTCCGAGGTTGACGTGGCCAAACAGATGGGCGTGTCGCGCCAACCGGTGCGCGATGCGTTCTACCGGCTGTCCAAACTGGGCTTTCTGGTGATCCGCCCGCAGCGCGCCACGACGGTCAGCAAAATCTCGGCCGATGCCGTGATGCGGGCCCGGTTCATCCGGTCGGCGATTGAAATGGAAACGGTGCGCGCAGCCTGTGCAAAGCTGACTGACGCCGATCTGGCGGCGCTGGACACCCTGCTGGAGGGCCAACTCGCCGCGTCAGAGGCTGGGGAGAAGGCGCGGTTCCACCAGCTTGATGATCAGTTCCACCATGAAATCTGTTCACGCGCCGGACTGGGGTTCACCTGGGATCTGATCCGCGAAAACAAGGGTCACATGGACCGGGTCCGGATGCTGTCGCTGTCCTTCGCCTCGCGGCGGGCCTATGACGACCATCTGCTGATCATGGCTGCGCTGAAGGCGCGCGACGGCGACGGGGCCGCCCTGGCGATGCGCCAGCACCTGTCGCGCATCAAGGAACAGGTCGACCGCATCCGCGCCGAAAACCACGCCTGGTTTGCCGATGGCGAGGGTGAGGGAGACTAAACCCGGACCGGTCCACTCGCCTCACCGCAGGCCCGCAGCACCTATTCCAGCGTGAACGCGGTCGGGTTGACGCTATGTCCGGCAGCGTCGGGGCCGGCTTGCGAAACCCGGCGTTCTGTCGCCAGACGCCGCCCGGTTGCAGGGTCCACCAGCCACAGGTCCATGCCATCCGCTTCGACATTGTAGCGGACATTGCCAACCACAACCGTCGGCGCGGCAGCCGGATTCATCGCACCACCGGCAGCGCCATCCATCATTGCGATGGGCCCGCCGCCAGCCGTATTGAATGGCCCGCCGGAAAACTCCAGAACATGCCCATCCAGCGTGTAGATCACGCCGCCCGGACCGCCAGCATTGCCGCGATACCAGTATTCGACCGGGTGAATGACCGAAATCACCACACCGTCGCTGTCACGCATCAGCATGATCACATTGGGGGAAATCACGGTTGAAACCGGGCCCGCCAGCGCTGGAAGCCCGGCCAGAACCACCGCGCTGCACATCATGGATATCTTGAACATGTCTCTCTCCTGTTTCAAAATCGTTCAGAATCTTGCCAAAGTGACCCCGACCGATCCGGTCAGATAGGGTCCGTCGCCGGAATAACCGGTCAGATCTGCCACCCCGAGTTTCAGCGAAATCCCGGTCCTGGGCATCCGGTAGGCAACCCCGGCATTCAAATTGCGACCGTTCCATTCGGCCATCAGATTTACCTTGTCGTTAACTTCCCACGCCACGTCACCAAAGATCGTCGTCGCGGGTCCTGTCCTGCCCTCGAAAATATCACGCTCTGTCATCGAGGCAAACCGGCCTGATCCGGCACCCAGCGTCATCACGCCCTTGAACGGCATCGCACTTGTTTCGGGCGAAAACGCCCAACTGCCCGCCAGATAGAAACTGGCCTCGCCATCGGTCACTTTGACAAACAGGTTTTCACCACCAAGCGCCACCGAGACCCCGTCCCCCAGATAGTGGCTTAGGACGATGCCCCATGATATCCGCTCGGGGTTGGCAAGGTCTGAAAGGTCGTTGAACGACATCGTCACCGAACTGCCGACGCCGTGAAACGCATTGCCGAAGCTGAGGCCAAGGCCAAGGCCGCCGTCAGGCTTGGTGGTATAGGGCACCCGCGACACCCCGCCCAAACTCGCCGACAGGGTTGTGGTGGCTGGTTGATTGGCAAAGCGGGCCGGACCGAAGCCGGACGGGATGGTGATTTCATGCGCCGCACCATTGGGCAGCGCGACCTTGGCCGAGCGATAAAGATCCAGCGCCGCCTGCGGGCTTTCCAGATCAAGCTGCCGCAAGGCCACTGCCAACTGATGTTCCGAAGTCACCGACGGGCCAAAAGCGAACCTGTGCTGCGGGCCGTTCAGTTGCATCACGCCAGAAGCCAGCAACTGATCCACATCATGCAGCGGAAAGGTCAGACCGTTGATCAACACGGCATCATAGGCCCCGCCTGCCCGCATTGCGGAGGTACCTGATTGGGCCACCGCGTGCTGCGCTGCCAACAGATAGATCATTGCCACAAACAATCGGCGCACTCGGTCTCTCCCTCAGATAGGGATATGGTTCTATGGGCAACAACACATTGCAAGGAAAACGTTGTATTCATTTCGCTTATTGAAAAATATTACCCTTTATATTCTGCGAGTTACCTCAAAATCCTGTCCAATGCCCCCTGCACCAGCCGTTGCCCTCAACGAAAGTAGCATTTGCCACTATATGCGGCAGACCCGCCGCCGCCGTTCAACCCAAGGCGGTCATGCTGGCACAACCCGCCTGTTGTCCGGCCCAAATCCGCCTGCGATACCTGCCATCGCCTAAGGCCGCGAATCGCCGCCCGATCAACTGTCGCCCTGCCAATCGCCGGCCAAAAAGGCTCTGCGAGGGTCGTCCCGTCAGCAATCGGTCAAGTACATGCCTGCCTGTCGGGCCGCGCCGGTTCTCGCGGCAACTCTGCCTAACAAACCAGCGTGTTTGTGCCACTTGCAACCGAATAGCACCGCGGACCGGGCCCCTGACGGCGACCGCGCCCCGTTGCCGGTGCAGCGCTCGCCTGGGCTGCGAATTGATTTAACCAACTCGCCGCAAGGGGTTACCGCATATTGGTCCCACCCGGACAGTCAGACGAACCCGCGTCAGCAGGACAGGGCCATGGTCCGGTTATTCCTGTGATTATCGAAATACGCATTGACATGAAAATTGGATTCGACCCACAGTCACTGCAACGGGCCGACCGTCAACGACCCGGATCTCAACTGGGGGTTAGGACATGTCAAAACTATGGAACTGGAAAGCCGCGGCCATCGGTGCCGTGACTTTTGCGTCTGTTGCCGTCTCTGTCGCGCCAGTGTCGGCGCAGGAATCGTCTGATCCGATCAAGATCGCCTTGTTCGACTGGACCAGCGTCAACATCAACGCCAAGATCCTCGGCGGCATTCTGGAAAAGCTGGGTTATAACGTCGAATATCCGACTGGCGACTATCTCTCCAGCCTGACCACCAGCCTGACCAACGGCGATGTCGATGTTGGTGTCGAATATTGGGATACCACGGCGGGTGAGGCGATGAAGGCGTCCGAGGCGACCGGTCAGACCGAACGCCTGGGCGAACTGGGTCCGGATGCCAAGGAAGAATGGTGGTATCCGATGTACATGAAGGACAAGTGCCCCGGCCTGCCGGATTGGCACGCGCTGCTCGATCCGGCCTGCGCCGCCGCATTTTCCACCCCGGAAACCGCACCGAACGGCCGTTATGTCGGCGGACCGGTCACTTGGGAAGGCTTTGACGACGAACGGGTTCAGGCTCTGAAACTGCCGTTCACGGTGATCCACGCCGGCACCGACGCCGCGATGTTCGCCGAACTGGACTCGGCTTATCAGCGCAAGGCGCCGATCATGCTGTGGATCTATTCGCCGCATTGGGCCCCGGCCAAATATGAAGGCGAATGGGTGCAATTTCCTGAATACACCCCGGAATGCTACACCGATCCGTCATGGGGCGAAAATCCGGACCTGGCCTATGATTGCGGCAAACCGCATGGCAAGATATGGAAATTCGCCTGGGCTGGCATGAAGGACAAATGGCCAGTCGCCTACAAGGTCGCCAAGGCCTATCAGATCGACACCGCAGAACTGAACAAGATGTCGGGTGAGGTCGATCTTGACGGCAAGACCATCGAAGAAGTCGCCGCTGCCTGGGTCGATGCCAACGAAGCCAAATGGCGTGCCTGGGCCCAGTAAGGGAATGCAGTGGATAACGGAATGACAACACCCACCACGGGCGCGACTTCGTCGCGCCCGATCAAGATAGAGTGCCGCAACCTGTGGAAGGTGTTTGGCCCCAACGCCGCGCAGTTTATCAAGGACCGCGACGGCATCATCAAACCCGGCGAACTTGAGGCCGCCCATATGGTCGGTGCCGTTCGCGATGCCACCATGGATGTCCGCGAGGGCGAGATTTTCATCGTCATGGGCCTGTCCGGCTCGGGCAAGTCCACCCTCGTCCGCTGCCTGTCACGTCTGATCGAACCGACGGCGGGCGCGTTGGAATTCGATGGCAAGGATCTCCTGCAGGCCAATGAGGCCGAGTTGATCGAACTCAGACGCCACAAGATGGGCATGGTGTTCCAGCATTTCGCCCTGCTGCCGCATCTGAACGTGCTCGACAATGTCGCTTTCCCCTTGTTCATCCAGGGCGTCCCCCGTGCCGAGCGGACCGCCTTGGCGCAGGAAATGATCGACCTGGTCAGCCTGACCGGCCGGGAACGCCATTTCCCGGCGCAACTGTCAGGCGGCCAGCAGCAGCGGGTCGGCATTGCAAGGTCGCTGGCGGTCAAGCCGGAAGTCTGGTTTCTCGACGAACCCTTCTCTGCCCTCGACCCCCTGATCCGCCGCGAAATGCAGACCGAGTTGATGCGCCTGCAAAGCGTGCTGAAAAAGACCATCGTCTTCATCACCCATGACTTTGACGAGGCGATACGGCTCGCCGACCGCATCGCCATCATGA
>JBDTQR010000004.1:0-54079 GCA_039932095.1 bacterium
GTACGATATCTCGGCAGAGGAACTGGCGGCGGACCTGTCGGCGCAGGACGACCTGACGCAATCGGGCTTTTGCGAATTGCTGCGCGAAAGCACGCCGGACGGGCGCGGGCCGTTCAGTGCGGTCTGCGGGTTCTACACGTTCGAGGAGACCCCGCCGCATGCCGAACTGCTGGGCCGGATCGCCAAGGTCTGCGCCCATGTCAACGCGCCGTTCTTCGGGGCGATCAGCCCCGGTTTCATGGAAGTGGCCAAGGACGACCGTCATCCCCTGGTGGCGCAGGCCTGGGATGCGCTGAGGGCGATGCCGGAGGCGGGTCATGTAGCGCTGGCCACACCGCGGTTCCTGCTGCGGCGGCCTTACGGCGCCAAGAGCGAACCGATCTATGAATTCGACTTTGAAGAGTTCACCGAACAGGAGGGCCTGTCTGGCATGCTGTGGGCCAATCCGGTGGCGCTGGTGGTGATATTGCTCGCCAAATCCTATCGCAAGACCGGGCCGTCGCTGGGCCTGGGGTCGGTGATGAGCCTGGGCGAGATTCCGTTCCACTATGTCAAGGACCGCTATGGCGACCAGGTGGCGCTGCCCTGCACCGAGCGCAACCTGACCCAGACCAAGACCCAGAATGCAATTGCCCGCGGCCTGATGCCGGTGGTGTCGGTCAAGGGCCGCGATGAGGTGCGGCTGGCGTCGTTCCAGTCGCTGGCCGGGTCAACCATCCTGGGATCGTGGACCGACGTGCCGCCGCCGAAACCGAAAGCCGAGGTCGAGCGGTCCGAACCGGTTGAGAGTGCCGACGACAGCGGCGAAGATATGGACATGTCGGATTTCGGCAGCGACGACAGCAGCAGCGATGACAGCAGCAGCGACGGCGAGGACGATGATCTGGCAGCGTTGCTCGCCGGGTTCGACGACGCGTCGCCCGACGAGTCGGACGACAGTTCCGACGGCGATGACGAGGAAATGGATGCCGATCTGGCGGCGTTGCTGGCAAGCCTGTGATGGCGGTGATGCAAGGAACGTGGCAGAATGACAGGATTGGGTGTGTGAGGGTGAGGAGGACTGAAGCCGGCGCTTCTATTTCGGGGTGCGGGTTATCGCGAAACGTGTTGATCCGGCCCGGTTGTGGGTCGGACCAGCACCAGCAGAGGTTTTGATATTATGGCTAAAATGAGTAGACAGGTCGACAAGCTGTTTCTGAACCTGAGCGGTCCGGAAGCGACAGATTTGATTTGCGTCGGGGCACGTCTGCGCGATCAACTGAGCATGTTGCCGGAAATGCGCATGGAAATTTATTCCAAATCCACCAGCTTTGACCCGACCAGCATTTTGGGGACGCCGTTGACGCTGGAGGCCGAAAACGGCTTCAAATTTTCTGGCATCTGCATTTCGGTCGAGGATCTGGGCCATCAGGATTCGATTGATCTGTTCGCGGTCGAATTGCGGCCCTGGCCGTGGCTGCTGACGCTCGGCTCGGAAAACCGGGTGTTTCAGGGGCTCAAGACTGGCGAGATCATTGAAAAGGTGTTCCGCGATGCCGAGTTCACCGATTTCGTCAACAAGATCAGCGATGCCGGTGAGCCGCGCGAGTATTGCGTGCAATATGGCGAAAGCAATTTCGACTTCATCTGCCGGTTGATGGAAGAAGACGGCTATTATTACTTCTTCGACCATTCCGGCTCGACCGAGACCTTTGTGATGGCTGACGGGATCAGCGCCCACAAGAACGCAGGCAAGGTGCCGTTCACCGTCAGCAATCAGGTTGGCACCAAACAGGCGGATTCCAATTCGATCTTTGAATGGGAGGATGTCGGGCGGGTGGTCACCGGCAAGGTCTCGCTGTGGGACTATGACATGGCGACACCCAACGCCAATCTGCAGGTCAGCGCCGCGATTCCGTCCGGCAGCCATGCCTACAAGGCGATGGAGCGCTATCAGGCCAGCGGCCATTTCAAGCAGGCAGACAAGGGCGAAAAGCAGGCCCGCAAAGAGATGGAAGGCTATGCCGCCGAACATCAACGCTCGGCCGGGGCGACCAATTCGTCGATCATCGCGACCGGGGCGATCTTTACCCTGGCCCATGCCGGGCGGTCAGCGGCGGATGGCGATTATCTGGTGACCAAGACCACCCATTACATGCAGTTCGATCCGGGTTTCAGTCAGGAAAGCAAGCAGACCGTGAACCGCCATGTCGAGCGGATCGATTATCCGGCGGACATTGCGCTGTATGAGACCGAGTTCGAGGTTCAGAAAAGCTCGATCCAGTACCGGCCACCCAAGGTGACACCACTGCCGGAAGTGCCCTCGCTGCTGACCGCCAAGGTGACAGGCCCGGATGGCGAAGAGATTCACACCGACGAATATGGCCGGATCAAAGTGATCTTCCCGTGGGACCGGCTGGGCGAGCCCAAGGATACCTCTTCGATCTGGGTCCGCTCGGTCATGCCGTGGGGTGGCAAGGACTGGGGCATGTTCTCGGTGCCGCGGATCGGCATGGAAGTGATCGTGCAGTTCGAGCGCGGCAATATCGACCGGCCCTATTGCACTGGCGTCGTTTACAATGGTGTCAACAAACCGCCGTATGCTTTGCCCAACGAGATGACGAAGACCGGGATCAGGACCAACTCCTCCAAGGGCGGCGGAGGTTTTCATGAGCTGACCTTCGATGACAAGAAGGACAGTGAGAGCATCTTTTTCCAGTCGGAAAAGGACTACAAGCAGATCATCAAGAACAATGCCGAAATCACCATCGGCATGGAAAAGAAGGACAAGGGCAGCCTGACCCAGACGATCTATCAGGACAAGACCGAGACGATCAAGGAAGGCGATCTGACCCAGACGGTGGAAAAGGGCAACCGGATCACCAAGATCAAGACCGATGACACCGAGACCATCGAAGGCAAGCAGACGGTGGAGATTACCGGCGACACCGCGTTGACGATCAAGACCGGCAACAAGACCGAAAAAGTATCCACCGGTAATTCCAACATCGAAGTATCCTCGGGCAATATGGACACCAAGGTGGCGATGGGCAACATTACGATCGACGCCTCGATGGGCAAGGTCACCATCTCGGCGATGCAGGCGATCGAACTGAAGGTGGGCGGGAATTCGGTCAAGATCGACATGACCGGGATCACGATTGCCGGCGCTTTGGTGACGCTGGACGCCAAGGGGATGGCCGAGGTCAAAGGGTCGATTGTGATGGTGAAGGGATCTGGAATGACTCAGGTCTCTGGCGGCGTGGTTATGGTCGGATGAGGAGGGCATGAAAATGAATACGCGCTTTCTCAACCTGACGAAGCTGCCCAAACAGCCTGCAGCCCGGTTGCTGTCGCAGGCCAATGCGGAATTGGACACCGAAATCAACGCCCCTGCCAGCGCGCCCGTCGAGGTGGTGCTGGAGGAACTGGAACAGAAGGGCGCGCTGATCGACATGCTGCGCCTGTTGTCGGTGGCGCTGCCCGCCCGCGAGCGGGTGTGGTGGTCATGTCTTGCCGCCCGCGACACCTTGAAAGAGGGGGCCAAACTGCCGCCGCCGCTGGCCGCTGCCGAAGCCTGGGTTTTCAAACCGACCGAAGAAAATCGCGCGGTGGCGCATCATGCCGTGCAACATGCCAGCATGAAGGACGACACCAAGCATTGCGCGATGGCCGTACAGTTCCATGATGGAACTTTAGGCCCCGGTGACCTGGCCCAGCACGCCGCACCACCTGGCGGGTCCGAAGTGTCGGCCTTTGCGATGAATGTCGTGGCCATTGGGCGCAGTGGCAAGCCGTTGGAGATTGCGGCGGGCTTGCTGATCGACCGGGCGCTCGATATTGCACGGGGTGGGTCGGGTCGTGTCGAAAAACAACCAGTCGTAGCGGGGGCCTGATCATGCCAATGCCAGCAGCACGTGTCAGCGACATGCATGTTTGCCCGATGTTCACCGGGCCGGTGCCGCATGTCGGCGGTCCGGTCCTGCCACCGGGAGCCGTGACGGTCTTGATCGGCGGACTGCCTGCGGCCAGGGTGTCGGACATGTGTACCTGTGTCGGACCGCCTGACGTGATTGCCATGGGCTCGACAAAGGTCCTGATCGGTGGCCTGCCTGCGGCCCGCGTGTTGGACTCGACCGCACATGGTGGCATGATCGTCCTTGGTTGCTTTACGGTATTGATTTCATAGGGGTAAGATGAGCGTTTCGTTGCGGTTTCAGTCTTCCGGCGCAGTGCCCGGCGATGGTCGGCCCGTGGTCATGCGCGGGCCGAGCCTGACGATTGGCCGTGGGCCGGAGAATGATCTGGTGTTGCCCGACCCCGACCGGCAGATTTCCAAGACCCATTGCGTGATTGAAAACCACAACGGCAATCTGGTGGCGGTCGACCTGTCGACCAATGGCACATTTCTGAACTATGGCAAGATCGCTCTGGGCCGCACGCCGACCCCACTGAACGACGGCGATGTGCTGGTGATGGGGCCGTATGAACTGGTGGTGAACGTGGCGTCGCAGTCGTCCGAGCCTATGGCACCCATGGGGGATGAGCGCGCGTCCTTCGGCAATGCGGCGGCAGCACCCGATCCGATGCGGTTGCTGGACGATGCGGGCCCTGGCGGCGATTTTCTGGATTCCCTCTTGGGCAGCGACAAGCCGAAAGGTCCGGGGCAGTTCCGTGGCAAGCAGGACGAATTTGTTGAATTGCTGCCGCCGCTGGGCGAGGAGGACCCTCTTGGGCCAGCCCCGTCGGAGCAGGGTGGCCCTGCCATGCAGGACCATGGGCCAAGCGGCTCTGACGCGTACCGCGTGCCCTCTGCCTCACGTTCTGTGATCCCGGATGATTGGGAAGATCTGATGGCCCCGACGCCGCACAAAGCGCCCCCTGCCGCCCATGTGCCGCCACCGCCTGCTGCCAGCGTCCACATCCCGGATGACGATATTTTCGGCACGGAGCCGTTGATGCCTGCCATGGAACCGACGGTGACCCCGGACGCGAATTCGCCAGTGCCCGAAGCCGGCCCCGAAATTCCGGCGGCTTCTGTGGTTGAGCCTGCGATCACGCCACCTCCGGCCTCGCCAAAACCAGCCCCTCCGGCCGAACCAGCCGCCGCGCTATCGCAACCTCCGGCCCCGTCGGTGCCGGGGTTTGACCCGTTTGCCACGGCCGCCGTGTCATTCGATCCCTTTGCCACCGATCCAAACCGACCGACCAAGTCGACATCTGTGCCAGCCCACTCGGCGATGGTGGAGCCGGTTGCAGTGCCCGTCGCGGCGCAGCCCGCCGCCGTGCCAGCAGCGTCGGTTGCCGCACCAGTTGCACCTGCCGCCCCGGCGCAGATTTCGGCCGGTGGATCGGACGCGGCCCGGGGCTTTCTTGCTGCGCTGGGTGCCGAGGAGCTCAGGATCACCGACGCTGAACTGCCCGATACGATGCTGCGTCTGGGGCGGACCTTGAAGTCGATGATCACCGGTCTGCGCGAAATTCTGATGACAAGAACCTCGATCAAATCCGAGTTTCGCATCGAGCAGACCATGGTCAATGTCGGCGGCAACAACCCATTGAAATTCTCGATCAGCCCGGAACAGGCGGTCGAGGCGATGGTGAAGCCGACGGTGCGCGGCTATCTGCCGGCGGAAAAGGCGGCAGAGCAGGCGCTTGAGGATATCAAGGCACATGAAGTGGCGATGGTGACGGGGATGGAGGCCGCGCTGAAAGGCGTGCTCGGCAAGCTGGACCCGGCACTTCTGACCAAGAAAATCGAGGCCAAGGGCGGCTTTGGCGGCTTCATGAAGAACCGCAAGGCGCAATATTGGGAAACCTACGAAGCGATGTATGCCGAGATTTCCGATCAGGCCGAGAATGATTTCCACGAACTGTTTGCCCGGGAATTTGCCAAGGCGTACAAAGACCAACTGGCCCGGCTCAAAGCCGAAAGCCAAGGATAGGAGACGGCATGTCCTGGGACAGCAAGGTATTGTGGACAGAGGGGCTATTCCTTCAGCCGCATCATTTCCAGCAGGCCGACCGCTATACCGAAGCGTTGGTGACCGGCCTTGCCCGGCGCATCCTGCCCTATGCCTGGGGGGTGACGACGCTGGAGATTGACGAGGCGGCGCTGAAGGTTGGTCAGTTTGCCATCAAAAGCGCCACCGGGTTGACGCAGGACGGCACGGTGTTCCGGGTGCCGATGGCTGATGACCATCCACCAGCCCTGGAAGTGCCGCCGAACACCAAGGATTGCGTGATCTACCTGTCGGTACCGCAACGTCGGCAGGGTGCGTCGGAGGTCGATCTGACCGGAGCCGAGGCGTCGGTCAGCCGGCTGCGTCCCGGGGAAATCGAGGTCACCGACACCATGAGCCTTGACCGCAAGGCTGTGGTGCTGGGCGTCGGCAAGATGCGGTTGCAGTTCGCTTTGGCGGTCGACGATCTGGCCGACAAACTAACCATTCCGATTGCCCGCATCATCGAAGTGCGTCCCGACCGTGAGGTCATCCTGGACGGCGGGTTCATTCCGTCCTGTCTGGATGTCCGTGCCGCCGCACCGCTGTCGGGGTTCCTGCGGGAATTGGAGGGGTTGTTGGCCCACCGGGTCACTGCGCTGTCAGGCCGGATGTCGGATGGCGGGGCGACCCGCGCCGTGGCCGAGATCACCGATTTTCTGTTGCTGATGGTGTGCAACAGCGCCCTGCCGATGTTCCGCCATCTGGGAACGATCGAGAATGTGCATCCCTCAACCGTCTTTGCCGAAGCGTTGAAGTTGTCGGGACAACTCGCGACCTTCATGGCGTCCGACAAGAAGGCGCCGGAGATTGCGGCCTACCGGCATGACGATCTGACGCGGACCTTTCAGCCGTTGGTGCGGGTGCTGCGGCAATATCTGTCGTCCGTGCTGGAGGCGACAGCAATCTCGATCCCGCTTGAGCCGCGCAAATACGGCATCTCGGTCGGGGTCATCGCCGACCGCAAGTTGTTGAGCACGGCGGGTTTTGTGCTGGCCGTCAAGGCCGACATCCCGGACGAGACGATCCGCCGGCATTTCGCGGGGCAGGTCAAGATCGGCCCGGTCGAGGAGATCCGCCAACTGGTGAACTCTGCCCTGCCGGGGATTGCGCTCAGGCCGCTGCCGGTTGCGCCGCGCCAGATCCCCTATCACGCCGGGGTGGTCTATTTCCAACTTGAGGCGGAAAGCCCCTATTGGGGCCGGATGACCACCTCTGGCGGCGTCGCGGTGCATGTGTCCGGGGATTATCCCGGTCTGTCGATGGAACTTTGGGCCATACGGAACGCGTAGGGCGCGAAGGAGGACGAAATGTCGAACAAAGATCCCTTTGCCGAGCCCGATGACAATGAACGGACAGTGATCCGGCCCAATCCGGGTGGCAAACGCCCGGCAACGCCTGCTGCGCCGCCGCAGCAGAGTTATGCCCCGCCGCCGCAGCAGCAGGGGTATGGCGGGCAGTCCGATCCCGGCCCGGCAATGGGGATACCGCAACAGGCCGCACCACGCCCGTCGGGCGGCACCGATGCCAATGCCATTGCGATGACCGGGATGAATCCGCTGACCGCCCTGGCGACACCGCTGTTGTCGCTGGTCAGCCGGATTCGCAACCGCGCCCAGCACATGGACCCCGAAAAGTTGCGCCAGTCGGTGATGGCCGAGGTGCGCGGCTTTGAGAATGCCGCGCTGAAGGCCGGGCAGGATGCGCAAAAGGTCAAGGTTGCCCGCTATGCCTTGTGCGCAACGCTGGACGATGTGGTCTTGAACACGCCGTGGGGCGAGCAGTCGGTCTGGGCGCAGCAGTCGATGGTGGGCACCTTCCACCGCGAAACCGTCGGTGGCGACCGGTTCTATGACCTGTTGGCGCGGCTGGAGCAGGACCCGAACACTAATATCGACCTGCTGGAATTTCTCTATATGTGCCTGTCGCTGGGCTTTGAGGGCCGTCTCAGGGTCGAAGCTGGCGGAGCGGACAAGCATCTGCAGATCCGCAATGCCTTGGCCCGGATCATTCGCGGTCAGCGTGGCGACGTCGAACGTGACCTCAGCCCGCGGTGGAAGGGCGTTCTGCGTCCCTACAAGGCGTTGTCTGCCTGGCGTCCGGTCTGGATCGCCGTCGGGGCCACGGCGGCGATTTTGGCGCTGACCTATGGCGGACTTGCCTGGGCCCTCGGTCAAAGGTCGAGCACGGTCCTTGACCAGATTGCGGCGATCGACAGTGGAAAGCCCGCAACGCTGCTGCGCCGCGCGCCACCGCCGCCACCGCCACCGCCGCAAAAGGAAGAAGTCGACCATGTCGCCAAGTTGTCATCATTCCTCGAGCAGGAGATCAAGGACCAGGTCGTCACCGTGTTCCAGAAGGGCAATACCGTGACCATCCGACTGGCGGGCAGCGGTATGTTCGGCTCTGGCTCTGACGCGTTGAAGCCGGAGTTTCTGCCGATTATCACCAGAGTCGGCGAGGCGATGAAGGGTGAAGAGGGCAATGTGGTGATCGCCGGGCATTCCGACAGCAGCAAGGTTGGCGGTGGCCGGTTCAAAAGCAATCTGGAACTGTCGCAGGCCCGCGCCGATGCCGTGCTGAAACTGTTGCTGCCGGTGGTCTCTGATCCCAAGCGCTGGATCGCGGAAGGACACGGCGACAAGGAACCGATTGCCGATAACAAGACCAAGGAAGGCCGGGCCACCAACCGACGGATTGAAATTCTACTGGTCAAGGAGGGCAGTTGATGAAGGTCCTCAAGGCCATTGGCCGTTTCCTGATGTCTGTCTATTTCCTTGTGCCTTTGGTCACATTCATCCTGTCGATCTGCGTCTGGATGTTCAGCCCCTATATCGGCACCGACGCGTTCCGGCCGTTTGACGGCGCCTTTGGCCGCTGGATGTTCATTCTGGTCCTGTGGGTCATCGCGGCGATCATCCTGATTTCGGTGTTCTTCGTGCGGCGGCATGAGGCCAAGCAACTGGAAGACGACATCGTCAAGGGCCCGGAGCCCGAGGCGAATGCCGAGAATGAGGTGGTGACCGAAGAACTGGCCGAACTGCGCGACAAGATGCGCGGCGCGATTGCCAAGTTGAAGAAGTCCAAGGGCGGGCGGCGGTCGCTGTATGAATTGCCGTGGTATGTGATTATCGGGCCGCCGGGGGCGGGCAAGACCACGGCCATCGTCAACTCGGGCCTGCAGTTTCCGTTGGCGGATGAATTCGGCAAGACCGCCATCGGCGGCGTCGGCGGCACGCGGAACTGCGACTGGTGGTTCACCGATGACGCCGTGCTGATCGACACGGCAGGGCGCTATACCACCCAGGAAAGTGATGCCGATGCCGACAATGCGGCCTGGCTCGGTTTCCTCAACCTGTTGAAAAAACACCGGATCCGGCAGCCAATCAATGGCGCGATGATTGCGATTTCGCTGTCGGACCTGTCGCTGCAGGATGAACAGACCCAGAAAGGCCATGCCCGCGCGGTGCGGCGGCGTCTGGCGGAACTGCGTGAAAAGCTGGGCGTCAGGTTCCCGGTCTATGTGCTGTTCACCAAGGCCGACATGATCGCCGGGTTCACTGAATACTTTGACAATCTGGGCAAGGAAGAGCGCGAGCAGGTCTGGGGCTTTACCCTGCCCTTGCCCAAGGGCAAGGCCGAAGCTTCCCCGGTGGCCGCCTTTGACACCGAGTTTGCCGGGTTGCTGGCCCAGTTGAACGCGCAGCTTCTGGACCGGATGCAGTCGGAAACCGACCATCAGCGCCGCTCTTTGATTGCCGGCTTTCCGTCGCAGGTGGCATCGGTGCGCGGGGTGGCGAGTGCATTCCTGACCGAGGTGTTTCAGGAAAACCGCTATGAGGATCGCCAGATCCTGCGCGGGGTGTATTTCACCTCTGGCACGCAGGAAGGCACGCCGATTGACCGGCTGATGATGGGCATGGCGCGGACCTTCGGCATCGGGCGGCAGGCGATTGGCACCGGTCGCGGCACCGGCCGGTCGTTCTTTCTGACCAACCTGTTCACCGACGTGATCTTTCCCGAGGCCGGTCTGGTCTCGGCCGATGACAAGGTGGAGCGGCGCTATCGCTGGACCAAACGGCTGGCGATTGCGGCCACGGTGATCGTGGCCGTGGTGACCGGTGGGCTGTGGACCCGCAGCTATTTCGGCAATGTCGACCTGATGGCGGGTGTGGCGAGCCAGGTGACGGATTATCAGGCAGCGGCGGCGACGATTCCGGCCAATCCTGTCCCCGACAGCGATTCCTCCATCGTCGTGCCGGCGCTCAACATCCTGCGCGGCATGGCGGTCAACCCGATCCCGTCGACGGTCGATCCGGCAGCGGCAGACCCGTTCAGCCCACCCTACAAGCTGACCTGGGGGCTGTATACCGGCGGCAATCTGGCCAACCAGACTGGACAGAGCTACCGGGCTGCCCTGAACACCCAACTTCTGCCGCGACTGTTGTTGCGGCTGGAAGACCAGATTTCCAGCAATATCAACAACCCGTCGATTCTGTACGACGCGCTGAAGGTCTATCTGATGCTGGGTGTGCAGGGGCCGATGAACACCGATCAGATCAAGGAGTGGATGCAAGCCGATTGGCAACTGACCTATCCGGGCTCCGAATATGACGGGCTGCGCGCCGATCTGACCTTCCACCTTGACGCCTTGCTGAGCCAGCCGATGCAGGAGATTGCGTTGAACGGCCCGCTGGTCGAACAGGCGCAGGGCATTCTGATCCAGATGCCGATTGCGCAACGGGTCTACAACGGCATTCTGCACACCGCCGAGGCTTTGGCGGTGCCGCAGTTCCGGCTGACCGACATTGGCGGCCCGAACCTTGACAAGGCCTTTGTGCGCACCTCAGGCAAGCCGTTGAATGAGGGGATCGAGGGCATCTTCACCTATGACGGCTTCAACAAGGTCTTCAAGGATCAGGCGCTTGGCGTCGCCGAGACCATCCAGCGCGACAGTTGGGTGCTGGGGCCCAAGGTCAAGACCGACCAGTCCAAGACCGCGCTGGCCGCAATCACCCGCGACGTGCTTGACCTTTACTACAACGATTTCATCGCGCGTTATGACCAGTTGCTGGGCGACATCGATATCGTGCCACTGTCCAGCCTGAAGCAGGCGGTGGAGGTGACCAACATCCTGTCCGGCCCGACCTCGCCCATCGTCAACATCCTGAACGCGGTGGACCATGAGACCAAGCTGACGGCGACCTCAGCGCCGATTGACACCAAGGCTCTTGGCTCGGATGCAGGCAATATCGTGGGCAACGACCTGATCGAGGACAATGCCAGTGTCCGCACGAGGCTGCTGATCGACGCATTGAAAAGTGCAGCGACGACTTCGGGCGCGCCGCCGCCGAAACCACCCGGCAGCTATGTCGAAGAGCGGTTCGCCTGGTTGCACGATCTGGTGGCGCGGGTCGATGACCAGCCATCGCAACTGGACAACATGATGGCCTCGCTGACCCAGGTCTATCAGGACCTGAACCGCATCGCGTTCCGCGGCAACTCGGCCGCGAACACCGGGGCGGGGGGCGACTCGCTCGCCGCGCTGCAACAGGCGGCATCGCAGGTGCAGGGGCCGTTGGCGCGCTGGGCCAGTCAGATCACCACCGGCGGGGCGGGCATCACCGCCGATGGCACCCGAGCCTCGATCAACTCTGCCTGGCAGCAGGCAGTGTTGCCGTTCTGTACGCAGGTCACCGACAAGCATTATCCATTTGACCGCAGGGCTGCGGCGGATGTGGCGATGGCGGATTTCCAGAAACTGTTCGGGCCGACGGGTCTGATCGACAGCTTTATGACCACCAACCTGAAGGACCTGATCGACACGTCGAAAAAGCCGTGGACCTGGAAACAGGTGAACAGCGCCGATCTGGGGATTTCGCCGGCGGTGCTGGAACAGTTGCAGGCGGCGTCCGAAATCAAGGATGCATTCTTTCCGAACGGTCCGGCGCCAGCGGTCGGGTTCCAGATCACCCCGGTGGCGCTGGACCCGAATGCGACCGACATCAGCCTGACGATTGACGGCCAGACGGTGGCCTTTGCCCAGAATGCCGGCCAGCCGCTGCCCACCGCAGTAACCTGGCCCGGGGCGGTCGGCGTGGCGCAGGTGACGTTCAATCCGCCGCTGCAGGGCGGGACCAGTTCGGTGACCAAGGACGGGCCATGGGGCTGGTTCCGGCTGCTTGACAGCGCCGAGATCCGCGCGACCAACGCCCCGGACCGCAAACGCATCATCTTCAACGTCGGAGGCAGGATCGCGATTTTCCAGATGCAAAGCGGCTCGGTGGTGAATGCCTTTGCCCTACCGGCGATGTCGTCCTTCAAATGTCCGTCGTCGTTCTGATGGCTGGATTTGGCGCCTTCGGCAAGATGCCGGCGCTGGGCGATTTCTTCCGACTTGGCGTGCCGCCGGATTTCGTTCCGCCATGGGACGCCTGGTTGCAGGCGATCCTGCTGTCCACCGGTCAGGCGCTGGGTGACCGGTTTGAAGAATGCTACATGTCGGCACCGATCTGGCGCTTTGCGCTGCCGCCGGGGGTGGCGGGCAATCAGGGGGCGTTGGGCGTGCTGATGCCCTCGGTCGACCGGGTTGGGCGGCGGTTTCCACTGACCCTGATGGTGCAGACCGGCTACGAGGAACAGGCGGCGCTGCGCAATCTGATGTGGCAGGACAAGGTGCTGGCCGCATTGGAGCAGTTGGCGCTGGAGGCGCTGGACGACATGCCGCGCGACACTTTGGGCGACCGGTTGACCCAGATGGCGCTGCGCCCGATGGGCCTGCCCAGTCGTATCCTGACCTCTGGCTCGTCGCTGGTGCTGTCGGGTGAAGAGCCTGATCTGTTCTGCGCCGATCTGGCGCTTGACTTGGCCGGCGGACATCTGCACCGGGCCTGCGCCTGGGCGACCACGATTGACGGCGCGGCGCGACTGATCCTGACCTCGGGACTGCCGCGCGATGATGTTGCAACTTCTTTATTTGATCTCAATGGACATAGCAGCACGGGGCATTTGACATGAGTGATCGGCAGATCCGGTACAACGCCAAGACCCATGTCGGGCGGGTCCGCAAGGTGAATGAAGATTCCATTCTGGTTCTTCCGGATCAGCAGATCTGGGTGGTGTCGGACGGCATGGGAGGCCATGAGGGCGGCGAATATGCCAGCCGGCTGGTGGTGGACAGCATCGCGGTGCTGCCGCCCGACATGGCGGCGACCGAGAAGCTGGGTCAGATCCGGGTTGCCGTGCAATCGGCCCACAGCATCATCCATGCCGAGTCCGAAAGCCGGAAAGCCACGATGGGGGCGACGGTGGTCGCGTTGGTGCTGGCGGATGGCCATTTCGGCGCGCTGTGGGCGGGCGACAGCCGACTTTACCGCCTGCGCGAAGGCAAGATCGAGATGCTGACGACGGACCACTCGGTGGTGGCGGCGCTGGTCGAGGCTGGGCAGTTGAACTGGGACGAGGCGGGCAAGCATCCGCAATCCAACGCCATTACCCGGGCGGTGGGGGTGGGAGAAGAGCTGGAACTGGACAAGATCAGGGGAGAGGCGCTGCCCGGCGACCGCTTTCTGCTGTGCTCGGACGGGCTGAACAAATACCTGACGATTGCCGAGATCGGCGCTGCCCTACGCGGTGTGCCGATCGAGGTGGTGACCGACAATCTGGTGCAGATGGCGCTGGATGGCGGCGGGGCCGACAACGTGTCTGTCATTGTGGTCGACGTCTGACGGGTCTTACTTGTCGACCGTGGTCAGAATGCGGCTGTCGATCGATCTGATCTGGAAATCGCCATTCTCTGACGCCTTCTGCAAGGCTGCAGCATAGCCCCCGACCGACTCGGTCGTCGGGCGCAGTTCGGTGAACAGTGGCTTGTCGGAATAGATCACCACGACCTTGCTTTTGCCGAGCGTGGTCGGATCGACCGTGAAGGCGATGGTCTTGGCCGAATTCTCGGCCAGGGGGAAGGCCACCCGCACCTTGAAGTCGCCGGTCGCCCCGCCGCGCAGCGTGGCGACGTCGTGGTCGGGCCGCGCCATGTTGGGCAGCAGGTGGTAGACATTGCCCGACACGTCGATCACCGAGACCGAGACAAAGCCATCCGTGGCTTCCGCCGGGATCACCAGGTCGATGGTCGGGTTTTCATCGACGAAGTAGCGGCCCGACGGGTTGTCATCCGGGCGGTCGCCGAAGCCGAAATCGAAGGTGAAATTGCCACCGCGCGACTTGGGCAACGCGCCTTCGATCTGGCAAAGTGCGGGGTTCAGCAACTCGATCGCCAGACTGACCTTGCGCTTGTCCGCAATGCCGTTCAGCACGTCGAACAGCTCCACTTGCTTGGGCGAGCCGGATAGCTGGCCTTTGACAGATATGGTGTCATCCTTGCCATAGCCGAGCGTCGGCGGATTGGTCAGGGTCAGCGGGCCACAATCGGCCTCTTGATCCAGCACCGCCGTGATGGCGTCGGCGGTCAGGAATTGCGCCTTCAGGGTGATGTCGGCCTTGCCCTTCAGCACACCCGGCAGGTTTGTACCGATGGCGGCAGTTACGGCATCCAGTTTGGCCTGATCGGTCGTGGTGCCCGTGACCGTGGCATCATCGCCGTTCAGGTCGATTTTCCAGCTGTCGAGGTCCTTGACGGCTGCCAGCGTCGCCAGAACGTCCGGTCCCCAGCTGGAACCGATGGACCCTGAGGCCAGCGTCAGGTCCGCCGTCCCGCCGAGGTCCGCGATGGTCTTGCTCAGATCGGCTGACATCGCCGCCGACGGAACGTTGCCCTTCGCCATCGGCGGGCCCGAGTCAGGCTTTGCGATGGTCAGAACATAGGGGTCGACCAAGGGCAGGCCTGGTCCGATGAACCGGTCAAACGCGCCACTGAAATAGCCGGCCGCAGCACCGAGGCCCAGAAGAACCACGATCAGCACCGCCCACAGACCGCCACGGCCTTTGGCGGCAGGGGCTGGTGGGGCGGGTTTGACTGCTGGGGCAGCCGGTTTGGGTGCCGCCGCCGGAGGCGGAACCACGGTGGTCGGGCGCGGGGCAATCACGGTGCGATCATTATCGTCGCCGCGGTCGATGGCCGCCAGCAATTCATCCGCCGACTGATAGCGCTGCGCCGGATCGGGCTGGGTCAATTTGTCGATCAGGGTTTTCAGCGGCTCGGGCACGCCTTGGGTGTCCAGCGGCAGGGCCTTCTTCTTCAACACCTCCATCGGATTGGCGCCGATGTCGGGGCGCTGACCGCGGAACGTGGCCAGCAGCAGCGCGCCCAAGGCATAGAGATCGGATCTGGCGTCAGTGTGGCCGCTAAGCTGTTCCGGGGCGGCATAGGCGTATTTGCCTGCGAACTCGTTGCCGACGATGGTCTGTGCGCCGGGATTGGCATCCTTGGCGATGCCGAAGTCGATGATCACCGCTTCGGACGGCACATCGCCGCGCAAGATGATGTTGTCGGGCGATAGGTCTCGGTGGATGATCCGGCGTTTGTGGGCAACGCTGAGGCCGCTTGCAACCCGCCTGCACACCTCCACCAGATCAGGAGCGGACATGCCGCCCTGCTTCATCTTGGCGTCCAGCCCCGGCCCGTCGACATAATCCATCACCAGATAGATCAGCCCGGTCGGGGTGCGGTGGTTCTCCGAATAACGCACCACGGCGTCGTGGCGGATTTCACGGATTTCCTCTTCACGGCGCATCAGGGTCAGATAGCCCTCATCGCCGGCGAATTCGGACCTGAGCGCCTTGATCGCGACGAAGCGGCCCGAAATGTCGTTTCGGGCCTTGTAGACTTCGGACGTGCCGCCTCGGCCGAGAATGTTCTCGATCCGGTAGGTGTTGTTCAGCAGGTCGCCGGGTTGAAAGATATCGCCTGGCCTTGAGTCACCCATCCGGATCTTTTCCCCTTTGCGTGGCGCGGGCTTCTTTTCAGGTCAACTGCCGACCTGGAATTCAACCCTGCGGTTCACGTCAGCCCGGGGATCGTTGGGGTCAAGCGGAAAGGCCTCGCCCACACCAACCGCAACCAGCTTGCTGTCGGGCACGCCGCAATCGTCGACCAGATGACGCTTGACCTCTTCGGCGCGCAGAAGTGACAGGTTCTGGTTATAGGCGTCGGTGCCTGAGGCATCGGTGTGGCCGATGATCTTGAATTTGTCGATGGTCGAGGTTTTCATCACGTCGCACAGCGTGTTCAGCTTGGCGACCTCGGACTCGGCGAGGGCGGCGCTGTCGAAGGCGAACTTGATCTGGAAGTTGACCTGCTGCGACGGATCGAGTGCCACATAGGTGGTGTCGGCGGGCAGCGTGGCCCCGGTATCGCCGTTTTCGGCGGTGGTGGTGTCGCCAGACGGTGCGATCACCAGGCCGCGGGTTGCTTCCTGCGCCATGAATTTGGCGGCCAGTTGCTCGGATGTCAGATTGGAATCGTCCTGCGCGAAGGCAGCACCGGCGGAGACAATAAGAACGAAAGCTGTAATGGAGTGAAGAACCGTTTTCATGGCATTCCTTTCGCAATGTCGTTGATTGCTATGGGCGAACCATAATCCAAGGTTCGGCAGTGCACAACGATTTGTACGGCAGGCGTGTCGTTTTGCAACGCGGGTGGTCAAGCTTGGTCGGGTCGGGCTGCTATGACTTGCGTCCCGGGGCGGATGCGGCATAAATGCCGGCAAAGACGCCGGATGCGGCGCCAGTCAAAGGTCTGTCGTGCGGCTGATTCCTGCGATCATTCTGTCGATCTCCATCCTGATTGCCTCGTTGATCTGGGTCAGCGTCCCGCTGTTCTTTCCGCCGCATCCGGCGGGCGGCGCGGGAGGTAATGGCGCGGTCGACAACAATGCGCGGATCGATATCGAGCTGTTGCACGGCGATCTGGAAGCGCAGCTGGAATCGATCAATCAGCTGAAGGATCAGGTCGACTCGCTGGAAAACCGGGTCATCGCGCTGGAGGCGGGGCCGACCGGACCGGCAGCCGATGGCGGCATGCAGATCATCTCGCCGTCAGGGCCGAACGAAATTCTTGATCAATATGCTCAGGTCGTGCTGGTCGCGGACCGGCGCAATCTGAACAAGGGGCTGACGGTGCCGACGTCCAGTTGGCTGGTGTCGACCTTTGGACTGCCGGCCGACAATCTGGGCGACACCTGCGCCACGATGACCAATCCTCGGCTGGCGGCGTTATTGCAGGACACGCAGGTCGGGCCGGTCAAGGTCAAGATGTTGAAGCCTGCCATCGAGGACCTTGGGGTCATTCTGGACAAGGTGAAGCTGGCCGACCCGGATCTGTACGCCCGGATCAACACCTCGGGGTCGCTTTGCGTCCGGATGGTGCGGGGTTCGGCGACCTCGGTTTCGGCGCATTCATTCGGTTTGGCGGTCGATCTGAACATCGACGGGGTTCTGGATACGCTGGGGGACGGGCGGACCCAACTGGGGCTGACCATCCTGTCGGATTTTTTCAACGCCGACGGTTGGGTCTGGGGTGCGGGCTATGGTCGCGAGGACAGCATGCATTTCGAGGTCAGCAAGGAAAAGATCGAGCAGTGGATCAAGGACAGCAAGATCTGAGATGCCTTCGGCGGCTGACTGGGGGGCCAGATCTGGACACTTTTTATTATCTCTTAAGACCATCTGGTTAGACTTTTTCGCTAACGACAAGTCAAGTACGTTGCATGTCGTTCGCGACGCAGGTCACAGCCTTGTATCGGCGGATTGGCCAGCGGATCAGGTCAGGGGCGGCGGCGGCAGGTCGCCAGCGGCGGCGCTGTAATCGACGAGCATCCGGGTGATGGCGGCACGGATCAGGCCGGTGGCGGTGGGTTTCACCCGTCCTGCCATGACATCGGGGTAGGACCCGGCGAGATGTTGCGAGATCAGGGGTTCCGGCACTGCGATCTCGCCAAACAGGTCCATCAGATCGGTCACGGCTTTGGTCGCCTCGGGCGTGGCCCAGTAGTAGCGAATGCGGTCGGAATAGCTGTAATGTCGTTGCAGATATTGATGCTGCGGCGATCCGGGATAGTATTTCGCCCAATTGTCCGGGTTGGCCAGCATCACCCGTTCCATCGTGCCGCGCAGGGGCGCGGGGCGGGTCGGAAACAGCGCATCGGCGATGTGGTCGAGGCCGTAGAGCGCCTCGCGCAGGGCAAAGGTCAGGCCGGGGCCAACCTTCAATATTGCAAAGCCGTCCTTGACCAGTGCGGCGAGGGCATTGGGGGTCTGGTAGTCGGTGGAATGGGCCTCATACAGCATGGGCAGGGTATCGAGCGCGGCGACAAGGTCGTGGCTGGCTGCCGGGTCATAGGCGATTACGTTTCCATTGCCGAATTCGACGCCGGGTTGCACGACAAGGCCGATGACGCGGCCAAAGGCGTCGGAAATTCCTTCACGCGCAAAGGCTTCGGCGTGGACGGCGACGGTGGCGCGGGCGGCGGCGGGGGTGGTGACGGTGAGATGTTCGACCACCTCCAATGCGCCGCCGGGGATCGGGACTTCGGTGCCGATCACATAGACCGGCGGGCGGCCAGAGCTATGTGCCTCGGCCACGGCGGCAAGCCGGGCCGAGCGCGTGGCGATGATCGCATCGGACAGCGGGGTCGGGTCGTCGGCACAAGACATGCTGGTATCGAGATGCAGTTTCTTGAACCCGGCGGTCGCGTAGGCGGCGATCATCGTGCTGGCCTTGTCCATTGCGATACGGGCGGGCAGGTGTTTCCACGGATTGGGCCCCAGATGGTCGCCGCCGAGCAGCAGGCGTGAGGTATCAAAGCCTTCGACTGCCGCAATTCGTTCGACAAATCGGCGGAAATCGGCGGGGGTCATGCCGATGTAGCCGCCGTCCTGATTGACCTGATTGCAAGTTGCCTCGATCAGCACATCCTTGCCTTCGCTGCGACCCAGGGCAAGCGCTGCGCCAATGACCTGCGGATGAGCCGAGCAAACCGATGTGATCCCGGCATGCCGACCCTGCTTGCGAGCGGGGGCCAAGGCGAGAAGGGAATTCAGGGACATCGTGGTCTCCGGTTGTTTTGGGCAGCATAGGTGGGCTTTGGTCGATAATCAATCTTGAATGATCGAAATTGTGATTGACAATGATCGAAATGGCGACAGAATTGCAAAGGGGTGAGGATTGTGGCCGCGGCACAGGAGATGGCATGAGAGTCGATCGCGTGACGGCCATCCGTCGCCATCTGTTTGCCAAAGGATTTTCCTCGGTCGGCGAGATTGCGACGGCCGTGGGCGTTTCGGAGCCGACGGTGCGGCGAGATCTGATCGAGATGGAACAGGCCGGCGATATCGAGCGCAGCCATGGTGGGGCACGGATCGCCGAGGGCTCGGGCAGCGAGGTCAGGTTCGAGGCACGCGAGCAGATCAATCTGCCGGCCAAACGGGCAATCGGTGAGGTAGCCTATCAGATGCTACGTCCCGATACGGCAGTGTTTCTTGATGCAGGGACCACGGTTTTGCAGCTGGCGCGGCGGTTGCGGCTGAACCCGCTGCGTTTGCGGGTGTTCACCAATTGCCTGCCGGTGGCGCAGGTTCTGATGGCGGTGCCAGAGGTGTCGGTCAGCTTGCTGGGCGGGGTGTTGCGGCCGCAGAATGCTTCGCTGGTCGGGGCGTTGGCCGAGGCGGCGCTGGAGGGGCTGTGGTTTGACCAGCTGTTCCTTGGCGTCGGGGCGATTGCCGGGACGGGCGAAATTTCCGGTGTCGATGAGGCGGAGGCCCGGCTGAACAACCGGATGCTGAGCCGGACGGCGCAGCTGGTGGTTCTGGCCGATGCCGGCAAGTTTGGCCTGCCGTTGACTTATCGGGTGGCGCGGCTGACGGCGGGGATGCAGGTGGTGACGGATCGGTCGCTGAGCGCCGAATGGCAGGGTCGGCTGGTCGATCTGGGCTGCGGGTTGGTGCTGGCGGGAGGGATGTGATGGAGCGGGTGCTGGGCCTTGATGGCGGGGGCAGCAAGACGCTGGTCGCCGTGGCCACCCGTGACGGCCAGGTGCTGGCGATGCGGCGCGGGCCCGGGCTGGACCCGACGGCGGGCGGCGACTGGGAGCGCGACATGGCGGCGATGGTCGATATGGGGCCGGTGGTGGCGGCCGTGTTGGGGTTGCCGTATTTCAGCGAAGTTCCGGCGATTTCGGCGCGGCAGACGGCTGTGGCGCTGGCGGCTTTGGGGCCCGGGGCCGAGGTGATCAATGACGTGGCGGTGGCGTTCGCGGGGGCTTTGGGTGGTGGCGAGGGGGTTCTGATCCTGGCGGGCACCGGCTCGATGGGCTGGGCGCGCGGGCCGGCGGGAGTGGTGCGGGTTGGCGGCTGGGGCGATGTGTTTGGCGACGAGGGTTCGGCTTTCTGGATCGGGCGCGAGGCGCTGGCGCTGGTCAGCCGACAACTGGATGGGCGGGTCGCCGGCGAATTTGCCGATGCGCTGCTGGCGGAGATGGGGGTGGCGCGCGATGAGTTGATCGACTGGACCTACAGCCAGAGCGCGCCTCGGGCGGCGGTGGCCGGGGTGGCGCGGCATGTGGCGGCGCTGGCCGCCCGGCCCGAAGCAGCGGCCATCCTGAAGCGGGCGGCGGCCGAGTTGATCCTGCTGGCCGAGGCAGCAGGGCGGACCGCGGGTTTGGCCCCGGGGTTCCAATGGAGCTATGCTGGCGGGGTGTTTGCCAATGGCGACGTGTTGGGCCATGTGACGGCGGAACTGGGGCCGCCGGTGGCGCCGCGATTGCCGCCGGTCGGCGGGGCGGTGCTGGCGGCGGCGCGCAAGGCGGGGTGGGACACTGGCCCGGCGTTCGTGGCGACGCTGGTGACCACCTTGCAGGACGCAATGCGGTTGGAAACTGAGAGCAATCTGAAGGCAGCGGCAGTCAGCTCCCTTCGCAACTGGAAAGAGTAAGACATGTCGACGATGACAGAAACCGTGATCCGTGATCAATTCCCGTTCTGGCAGGCTGCCTTGACGCAGGACATGCCGCGGCTGTCGGCTGCGACGATTGTCGTGGTGGGCTGCGGGACGTCCTATTACCTCGCCCAATCCCTCGCCTGCGCCTACAACGCCGAAGGCCAACGGGCGATTGCAGTGCCCGGGGCGGAATGGGCGCGGCGGCCCGAGAATTATCTGGCGGACTTCCGGGATATTCTGGTGATGGGACTGTCGCGGTCTGGCACCACGACCGAAACCATTCAGGCGATCGAAGCCAGTCGCAAGCAGGGCTGGGCGACCTTTGCCATCTCTTGCGTCGAGGATGTGGCGATTTTGCAGGCTGCGGATCGCGGGATCTATCTGCCGACCGATCCGCGTGAAGGGATCGTGATGTCGGTCTCGGCGTCACTGATGTTGCTGGCGGGGTTGCGGCTGGTGGGGATTTCCCTTGGCAGCGGTCTGGTTGCGGCGGCTGAGGCCGGGCTTGCGGCAATGGCACAGGGGGCCGGGGCGGTGATCGCGGGGCGCAGTCACTTTGTCTATCTGGGGGCCGGGGCGAATTACGGGATCGCGACCGAGGGGTGCCTGAAGCTGCAGGAGATGAGCATCACCTACAGCCAGTCTTTCCACCCGCTGGAGTTTCGCCATGGGCCGATCTCATTGATCGACGAGCTCAGTGTCGTGGTGGTGCTGTATTCGGCTGACACCGCTGCGGAAGAGGCGCGGGTCGCCAGGGATGTGCAGGCCAAGGGTGCGCGGGTGATCGGGTTCAACGGGCCGGGCGATTTGCGGATCGATCTGGACATCGAAGGGCCGGGCTGGCCTTTGGCGGTGTTGCCAGCGTTGCAGATCATGGGCGAAATGGTGGCCTTGCAGAAAGGCATCAACACTGAAACACCGCGCCATCTGACCAAGGTTGTGGTGCTGACCGCCTGATCTCGGCCTTGGAGACGATAGGATTCCGGAGTGGGCCAGGCGGCGTGCCGGGTGTCGGCACGGGCGACATTCGGTTTGCAAAGACCTACGCCTTCACTGTGCAATCGAGGCCGCAGGTTTGTGACCTCTGGCGACGTCGAGGCCCCGGATCAGGTCCGGGGCGGCGCGGGTCAGGTGACCCGGGCCGTCGCGGCGTGACTGATCTTGATCAGGATCGACCCTGCGCCCGCCGACGGGCCAAAGCGGGATATTGTGCCTGCCACGACCTGCGCTATTGTCGCCGAAAATCGGAGGCTTTCGTGACGCAACCTGTCCATGCCAGTTATGACGTCGTGATCATCGGAGGGGCGATCATGGGGTCGTCGACGGCATGGTTTCTATCCGAGAACCCGGACTTTCAGGGCCGGGTTCTGGTGGTGGAGCGTGACCCAAGCTATGCGCAGGCGGCGACGGCGCTGAGCAATTCCTGCATAAGGCAGCAGTTTTCCACCGAACTGAATGTGCGGATTTCGCAGTTCGGGGCGGCGTTCTTTCAAAGCCTTCCAGAACGGATGCGGGTGGATTACGCGCCGAAGCTGAAAATACAGAACTTTGGCTATCTCTATCTGGCGAATACTGCAGAGTTTGCCGACAGTCTGCGGGCCTGTCAGCAGGTGCAGGTGGCGGCGGGGGCGGAAACCCGGCTGCTGACCGCAGATGAGATCAAGGCGGAATATCCCTTTTATGAGGTGGAGGATGTGGTCCTCGGCTCGATCAATACCAAGGATGAGGGTTATTTCGAAGGCTATACGATGTTCGACTGCTGGCGGAAGCAGGCCCGCACCAGAGGTGTGGAATATGTCACGGATGAGGTGGTGGCGCTTGGCCTGAACGCGGCAAGGACGCGGGTGGAGACGCTGACATTGGCCTCGGGGGCGGTGGTCTCGGCGGGGCAGGTGGTCAATGCTTCGGGCACGCGGGGCGGCAAGATGGCTGCGATGGCCGGGATTGCAATTCCGGTGGAGCCTAGGAAGCGCTTTACCTGGATCATTCAGGCCGAAAAGCTGCTGTCGCGGGAGCTGCCTTTGACGATTGACCCGTCGGGCGTGCATATGCGGCAGGACACACGGACCACCTATATGATTGGTGCGCATACCGATGACGATCCTCGGGTCGAGGTGACGGATTTCACGATGGATCACGCGATCTGGCAGGACCATGTCTGGCCGACCATCGCCACCCGCATCCCGCAGTTCGAGGCCGTCAAGGTGATCCGCGACTGGGTGGGCCATTATGACATGAACCGGCTGGATCAGAACGCGATTGTCGGGCCGCATGACGAGGTGGAGAATTTTCTGTTCCTCAACGGCTTCTCCGGCCACGGTTTGCAACAGTCGCCCGCGATGGGGCGCGGGACGGCGGAATGGCTGGTTTATGGCGGCTGGCGGACGCTGGATCTGTCGCCGCTGTCCTATGGCCGGATCGCCCGGGGTGAGGGCTACCGCGAGGATGCGATTATTTAGTAATATGGCGTGATTTAGTCGTTGGCCCCGGTTGTCAGTGGCGAAAAGCTGTTCCACTATTGCCGTGATCCAGGGCCGCTTCGGCCCAGTATTCAGGAACCCCTCATGACCAAACGCATGGACCAGAAACTGGCCCGCATCCGTTCGGGTGCGTATCAGCCCACCGATTTCATCATTGCCGATGCCAAGGACGGCGACATGGCGTTTGGCTGTGCGACGCCGGGCCGCGGGGCGGATGGCAAGATGAAGCCATTGGCGGCGTACCGGGCGGACATGAAGGCGGTGGTGGAGTCTGGGTTGGTCGACATCATGCTGGTGTCGCTGTCGAGTGCCGAGGTGTTGACGCAGAACGGGGTGTTTGCGGGCAAGGATGTCACGACGGCGGTAAGGTTGAACGACACCTCCGACATCTGGCAGGCGCGGGGCGGGAATTACCCCAAGACGGCAGCGCTGCCATTCCGGACCGCGCGGCTGGACCGGGCGCGGGCGATCGCGGATCTGGGGCTCTATGCGATTACCTTCTACAACGATCTGGCGCATGACCGCATGACGCTGGAGGCCTATGCAAAGTTCCGCGATGAGGCGACGGCGGCGGGGATGCGGCACTTTCTGGAGGTCTTCAACCCGCTGTTTCCGGTGGCCTGCAATGACATGGATTTTGCCACCTACAACAATGACTGCATCACGCGCTGTCTGGCGGCGGTGTCGCGGATCGACCGGCCGATTTTTCTGAAAGCAGCCTATAACGGGCCGAAGGCGACGGAGGAGATTGCGTCCTATGACCCGGAGAACCTGACCTTTGGGGTGCTGGGCGGCGGGGCAGGGACGACGCGGGATTGTCTGGAACTGATCCGGCAGGCCGAGAAATATGGCGCGCGGGTGGCACTGTTCGGGCGCAAGATCTACTATTCGGAGAACTCGGTGCTGATGCTGCGGGCGATGCGGCGGGTGATCGAGGAACGGATTTCGTCGGAAGAGGGGGTCAAGGCCTATCACGGCGATCTGCAGTCGGCCGGGATCACGCCGCATCGGACCTTGGCCGATGATCTGGTGGTGTCGGAAGCCGTGTTGAAGCCGGGGATTCCGTGATCGAACGGCGCGGGTTTCTGACGGCCGGGTGCTGGTGTGTTGACCGCAACATCACCGTACCATTCTGGCCGGGCGAGGATGTCGTGGTCCGGGTGTCCGGCAATGAGCGGGCGGGCGGAGGGTCGGCGTGCAATCTGGCCGTCGATATTCGCAAGCTGGACGCGTCGGTGCCAGTATGGACCACCGGGGTAGTCGGGGCAGACGAAGCGGGGGATTTCCTGAAATCGGTGGCGAAGGCGCATGGCATCGATCATTCGCAACTGGTGCAGTCGGCGGCGGCGCCGACGCAGGTGACGGACGCCTATATGTCGGCGGCCTCGGGGCGGCGGACCCATGTGCTATTCGAGGGGTCCAACAACCTGCTGTCGCCTGAGAATATTGTGACCGAGGGCAGTACCGCGAAGATCTTCCATCTGGGATTGCCGGGGATTCATGCCATCATGGACGCGCCATGGGGGAGCCATGCCAATGGCTGGGCCGAGGTGTTGCAGCGGGCGCATGGGCTGGGGATGCTGACCAGTTTCGAACTGGTCACGGTATCGCCGGAACGGATTCGCGCGCTGGTTTTGCCGTGTCTGCCTTATCTGTCGTTGCTGGTGGTGAATGACTTCGAGATCGGCGCGCTGGCCGGAATGGACACGGTGCGGGACGGGGTGACTGACCGGGCAGCGGTGCAGGCGGCGGCGGAGAAGGTGCTGGCCGTGGGGGCGATGGCGGTGGTGGCGGTGCATTATGTCACAGGGGCCACGCTGGTCTCGCGGCAGGGCGACAGGGTGTTCAAACCCTCGGTCAAGGTGCCGGAGCAGGCTTTGAAGGGGGCGAATGGCGCCGGCGACGCTTTTGCGGCGGGGTTTCTGTACGGCGTGCATGAGGGCTGGGCTTACGACCGCTGTCTGCAACTGGCCCATGCCTCTGCCGCCGCCTGTATCCGGACGCCGGGGACCTATGACGGTCTGATGTCGGTGGCGGACTGTCTGGCGTTGGCGGCGGATTGGGGATGGCGGTAGGGCAGCTTGACCCTGATCTTGCCCGGATCTCCGAATCCGCGCCTACGTCAACAGCCACAAGGCGGCATCGATGATTGACCGAATCTCTCTGTTCGCCAAGAGTATGCGCGAATTGGGGGGAGCCATGATGTTGAAATTGGCGGCAGCGATCGACCGGGTGACCGAGGTGATCGGCAAGACCGTGGGGTGGCTTATTCTGGCGGCGATCCTGCTGAGCGCGGGCAATGCCATCGTTCGCAAGATATTCAACTCGTCCTCCAACGCGTTGCTGGAGATGCAGTGGTATCTCTACGGCGCGGCCTTTCTACTGGCGGCGGCCTATACGCTGCGGCAAAACGAACATATCCGCATCGACATCGTCTATGGCGCGCTGTCGCGGCGGACCCAGCACTGGATCGACCTGATCGGCCATGTGCTCTTTCTGATGCCCTTCGTCATTCTGATGGACGTCTATTTCGTACCCTATTTCTTGCGGTCATACCGGACGGGAGAGTTGTCGAACAATTCTGGCGGGTTGATCCTGTGGCCGGCCAAGGGGTTGCTGCTACTTGGGTTTTTGCTGCTGACGGTGCAGGGCGTGTCCGAGATCATCAAGAAGATCGCAGTGATGCGCGGCGTGATGCCGGACCCGACGCCCTTCATCTCGGCCCATGAAGCGGCGGAACTTGAGGGCGCGGAATTGGCCGGGAAGATCGCAGGGGCCAAATCATGATGGAACTGATAGCGCAGAACATGGCGCCGATCATGTTCGCGTCGCTGGTGGTGTTTCTGTTGGCGGGCTATCCGGTGGCGTTCTCACTGGCGGCCAATGGCTTGATGTTCTTCGTGATCGGCGTCTGGCTGGCGCCGTTGTCGAGCGGAACGATCATCCTGGACTGGCCCTTGCTGTATGCTTTGCCAGAGCGGTTCTGGGGGGTGATGCAGAATGAGACGCTGCTGGCCATTCCGTTCTTCACCTTCATGGGCATCGTGCTGGAGCGGTCCGGCATGGCCGAGGACCTGCTGGAGACGGTGGGTCAGCTGTTTGGTCCGGTGCGGGGCGGGTTGGCCTATGCTGTGATCATCGTCGGTGCGCTGTTGGCGGCGACCACCGGGGTTGTGGCAGCATCGGTCATCGCCATGGGATTGATTTCCTTGCCGATCATGCTGCGCTATGGCTATGACCGCAGGTTGGCGAGCGGGGTGATTGCGGCCTCGGGCACGCTGGCGCAGATCATTCCGCCGTCGCTGGTGCTGATCATTCTGGCCGATCAGCTGGGCCGGTCGGTCGGCGACATGTACAAGGGTGCGCTGGTACCGGGGCTGGTGTTGACCGGACTTTACATGGGTTATGTGGTGCTGGTGACGCTGGTGCGGCCGAACTGGGCACCGGCCCTGCCGAAAGAGGCGCGGACGCTGGGCAATGGCGTGCTGTCGCTGTTCGTGTCGCTGGCGCTGATGATCGCGGTGGGTTATGGCGCGGCGCATCTGCTGGTGCCGAAATACGGCGAAAGCTCCGATATTCTGGGTGCGGCGATTGCGATTGTCGTGGTTTATGCGGCGGCGCTGCTGGACCGGGCGCTGAACATCAACCTGATGTCGCGACTGACCTCGCAGGTGATCATCGTGCTGATTCCGCCGCTGGCGCTGATCTTTCTGGTGTTGGGGACGATCTTCCTTGGCATTGCAACGCCGACCGAAGGCGGCGCGATGGGGGCGGTCGGGGCGCTGGTGCTGGCGGCGGTCAAGGGGCGCTTGAACCTGTCGGTGGTGCAGCAGGCCTTGACCTCTACCACGCGGCTGTCGTCTTTTGTCATGTTCATCCTGATCGGCGCGCGGGTGTTTTCACTGACCTTCTACGGCGTCAACGGCCATCTCTGGGTCGAGCATCTGCTGACCTCGATGCCGGGGGGGCAACTGGGCTTTCTGATCGGCGTGTCGTTTCTGGTGTTCTTTCTGGCGTTCTTTCTGGATTTCTTCGAGCTGGCTTTCATCATCGTGCCGTTGCTGGCGCCCGCGGCAGAGAAGCTGGGGATCGACCTGATCTGGTTCGGGATCATTCTGGGCGTCAACATGCAAACCAGTTTCATGCATCCGCCGTTCGGGTTCTCGCTGTTCTACCTGCGTTCGGTTGCGCCGAAAGAGCCCTATGAGGACCGGGTGACCGGCAAGATGATGGACCCGGTCAGGACCAGCCAGATCTATTGGGGCGCGGTGCCGTTCGTGATCATCCAGGTGCTGATGATCGGCCTCGTGATCGGCTTCCCGCAGATGGTGATGCGCTACAAGGGGCCGGTGATCGACACGTCGCAGGTCAAGTTCAGCATGCCGGATTCGGGGCTGGGCGGCGGTTTGGGTGGCGGTTTGGGTGGTTTGGGCGGTCTGGGGGCGGGTCTGGGCGGGCCGGCGCAACCTGCATCCCCGGCGCAGCCTGCGGAACCAGCGCCGCTGGGCGGGGGCCTGCTTGCAACACCGCCGAGTTTCGACACCAAGCCGGCTGCGCCCAACCCCTGACGCGGGCTGCGTGTTTCGGACAGGAAAACGCCCCCGCCGGTTTCCCGGCGGGGGCGTTTTCTTGCGGCGGGCGGCTTACAGTTTGCCGGCGCGCTGCTGGATCATCATGAAGGTGTCGTAGTTGTATTCGGCAACCTGGGTCCACTGATAGTAGTCGTTGCGGAAGGCCTTGATCGAGGACCAGATCTTCTTGAACGGTGCGTTCTTGGATTCCATGTCGGCATAGACTTCAGTGGCGGCGTCGAACGAGGCTTGCAGGATCTCCGGGCTGAAAGGCCGCAATTGCACGCCATTGCCGACCAGCGATTTGATCGCCGTGGGGTTCTTGTAGTCGTATTTCTGCAGCATGTCGGCGTCAGCCGCGCGGGCTGCCGTGTGCAACAGCGACTGATAGGTCGGGCTCAGTGCTTCGTACTGGGCCTTGTTGAAGAAGAAGTGGACGGTCGGGCCACCTTCCCACCAACCGGGATAGTAGTAGTAGGGCGCGACCTTGTAGAAGCCGAGCTTTTCGTCGTCATAGGGGCCGACCCATTCGGCGGCGTCGATGGTGCCCTTTTCCAGCGACGGATAGATGTCGCCGCCGGGGATCTGCTGTGGCACGACGCCGAGTTTGGACAGAACCGCCCCAGCAAAACCGCCGACGCGGAACTTGAGCCCCTTCAGATCGTCGAGCGTGTTGATTTCCTTGCGGAACCAGCCGCCCATCTGCACGCCGGTATTGCCGCCGGGCAGGGCGTAGATGTTCTTGGTGGCGAGGAATTCATTGTACAGGTCGATCCCGCCGCCATGGTAGTGCCAGGCGTTGATGCCGCGGGCCGACAGCGAGAACGGCACGGCGGCGGCAAGGGCGAAGGTCGGGTCCTGACCGAAGTTGTAGTAGCCGACAGTGTGGCAGGCCTCGACCGTGCCGGAGGAGACGGCGTCGGCGGCGGGGGCACCGCCGGGAACAATCTCACCCGCGGCGAAAACCTGGATCTGGAAATTGCCGTCGGTCGCTTCGGACAGCATCTTGGACAGCGCCTCGGCCCCGCCATAGATCGTGTCGAGCGATTTGGGGAACGACGAAGTCATCCGCCAGGTGACCTTGGGGTTTGACTGGGCGATTACCGGTGCAGCGAGCAACGTGGCACCTGCAGCGCCAACGCTGCCAATGCCGGCCCTTGTCAGAAATGAACGACGGTCCATACAATTCTCCCTGATTGTTGTGGTTTGGCCCGGCGATGGTTCCTCCCCGCCCGACTCGGGGAAAGACTACACACTGAGATTGCTCTGTCTAGGTTTCCGTTAGGAAAAGGCATGACGAAGGGCCGCAGATTGCTCTGCGGCCCCAAGGATTTGATAAGTTTGCGCTATCAGCCGAAAACGAAGTCGGTGATGCTCAATTGTGCCTCATCGGTCAGCCCGGTGAGGAAGATCGTCAGATCGCCGCTGCCGTCGCCGTTGAAGTCCATCACAACGCGACCGTTCGAGAAGATCCGGGCCTCCGTGAAACCGTCGCCGGTGAAGGCGGTGTTGCCGATATAGTCGAAGTGATCGGTCAGCTGGCCGGCGTCGAATTGCAGCTTGTCGCCGTCTGCCACACCCGAAACGATACCGTTGAAGTCGGTGATCGTATCGCTGCCGGTGTCTGGCATATCGTGGAAGATGAAGCGGTCAGCGCCTTCTCCGCCGGTCAGCGTGTCGTTGCCTTCCATGCCGGTGATATTGTTGCTGCCAGAGTTGCCGATGATCACGTTGGCGTCGGCGCTACCGGTGCCCGCAATGCGGGCCGTCCCTGTCAGCGTCAGATCGTCGACGCCGGCGCCCAGGGTGAAGTTGACCGACGACTGGACAGTGTCATGGCCACCGGTGCCAATCTCGCTGACAATGTCATGGGTCGAGCTGACGATATAGGTGTCGTCACCGTTGCCACCGACCATGCTGTCGTTGCCATTGCCGCCATTCAGCGTGTCACTGCCACCTCCACCCAAGAGGGTGTCGTTGCCGCTACCGCCGAGCAACAGATTGGCGTTGCTGTTGCCGCTGATCTCGTTGGCAAGGCTGTTGCCCGTGCCGTTGAGCGCGCTGCCCACCAGGTTCAGATTGTCGACATAGTTGCCGAGCGTGTAATCGATGGTGGAGATGACGGAGTCTATCTGGTTGGCCGATACATCCATGACCACGTCGCCTACGTTGTCGACATAGTAAGTGTCGGCGCCTTGGCCGCCGGACATCGTGTCGGCCCCGGTTCCACCGATCAGCGTGTCGTCGCCATTGCCGCCGATCAGGTTGTCATTGCCGATAGCGCCGTCCAGAACGTTGTCGCCACTGTTGCCTTTCAGCGTGTTGTCAAGTTCATTGCCGGTTCCGGTGAGGCTGTCCGACCCATCAAGGATCAGCTTTTCGATGTTGTCACCGAGGATGTAGCTGAAGTCGGATGTAACAGTATCGGTGCCGCCGTCAGCATCTTCGACCACCACGTCGAGGACGGAGTTTACATCATAGCGGTCGTTACCGTTGCCGCCGACCATCGAGTCGTCGCCACTGCCGCCGGTCAGCTTGTCATTGCCGTTGCCGCCGAACAGCGTGTCGTTGCCGTTGTTGCCGGAAAGGACGTTGTTGCCGACGTTGCCGGTGATGATGTTGTCTGTGGCGTTGCCCGTGCCTTTCAAGGCCGCCTTGCCGGTCAGTGTCAGGTCTTCGATGTTGCTGGACAAGGACCAGTTGATCGAGGCAAACACCTGATCGTGGCCGTCGTGCGAGAGCTCGACCGTCTCGTCGCCGGCATCGTTGACGACATAGGTGTCGTCGTCGTCACCGCCAACCATCGAGTCTGCGCCATTGCCGCCGTCCAACGTGTCATTGCCGAGATTGCCGATCATCGTATCGTCGCCGCCGCCGCCGGAAAGGAAGTTCTCTGCGTCGTTGCCCAGGATCTCGTTGGCCTGGCTGTTGCCGGTCAGATCAATGGCGTCAGAGCCGGTCCCTGTCAGGTTTTCGACGAAAGCACCCAGAGTGAAGGTGACCGAGCTGCGAACTTCATCGTCCCCACCATGCAGGGCTTCGACGGCGCGGTCGTCAATGTTGTCTACGATGTACAGGTCGCTTCCTGAACCGCCGACCATCGAATCTGCCTCGGTGCCGCCGTTCAGCGTGTCGTCACCGTCGCCTGCGGACAATGTGTCATTGCCAGCGTCGCCGAACAGCAGGTTGTCACCGGTGTTGCCGGTAATTGCGTTCGCCAATGCGTTACCTGCGCCGTTGATGTCATCCGCTCCGCCGAGGATCAGGTTTTCCAAATTGGCTTCGAGGACGTAAGTTTGCGAGGTCTGGACGACATCGATGCCGCCGTCAGCCTGTTCGACGATGGTGTCGGTGCCGGTGGTCAGGATATAGGTGTCGTTGCCATTGCCGCCGACCAGGGTGTTGTCGCCCGAACCGCCATCCAGCGTGTCATTGCCACCATGCAGCGTGTCGGACAGGACGTCTCCAATCAGCGAGTCGTTGCCGTCTGCGCCGGTCAGGTAGTTGGCGCCGCTGTTGCCTTGAATGACGTTGTCGGCAGCGTTGCCGGTGCCTGCGACACCTGCCGAGCCAGCAAGGGTCAGATCTTCGAAGTTGTCGCCCAGCGTGGTCGCGAAGATCGAGATGATCGTGTCGTGGCCCTCATCGGCGTTTTCGTGAAGGGTGTCGGTTGCGTTGATGACATAATAGCTGTCGTCGCCGTCGCCGCCGCTCATGTCATTGGTGCCGGAACTGCCGATCAGGGTGTCGTTGCCGTCGCCCGCAGTCAAGGTGTCGTTGCCCGAACCGCCGTCCAGCACGTTGTTGCCGGCGTTGCCGATCAGCAGGTTGCCCAGGCTGTTGCCCGTGCCGTCGATATCGTCGCTGCCGACAAGTGTCAGCGTTTCGAGGTTCAGCGACAGAGTATAGGATGCTGTCGAGAAGACCTGATCCGTGCCAGCACTGGCCTGTTCGGAGATCCGGTCGTTCGTGCTGTCGACATAATAGGTGTCGTCGCCCGCGCCGCCGATCATCGAGTCATTGGTCCCTTCGCCACCGATCAGCGTGTCGTTGCCGCCACCGCCGACCAAGGTATCGTTGCCGGTGCCGCCGTCCAGCACGTTGTCGCCACCGTCGCCGGACAATGAGTCGTTGAAAGCCGAGCCGGTGATGTTTTCGAACTGGCTGAGATTGTCGCCCTGCGCGTCACCGTGCACGCCCAATAGACCGGATGCCAGGTAGACTTTGACATAGGCGCCGGACGTGGAATAGTCGACCGTGTCGATGCCGTCACCGCCGGACATTGTATCGACCCCGGCTCCCCCGATGATGATATTGTCCTGAGCGTCACCGGTCAGGCTGTCATTGGAGGCGGATCCGATCAGGTTCTGGAAATTGGAGATCGTGTCATTGCCCAGCGCGCCGGTCGTGGTGCCGGAAGCCATGTTCACGGTCACCGAAGCTCCAGCCGCGCTGTAGTCGAGCGTGTTGATCCCGGTGCCACCGTCCAGCACGTCATTGCCGAGGCTGCCGCTGACCCAGTCATCATCGCCGCCTGCCTGCACCGTGTCATTGCCTTGGCCCGCGTCGATCGTGTCGTTGCCCGCGCCGCCTTGTAGCAGGTTGTCGGCGTCGCTGCCGGTGATCACATCGGCGAAATCCGAGCCGATGACGTTTTCAATGCTGCTGTAGGTGTCACCTTCTGCCTCTCCGCCAAGGCCGGTTCCGCTGCTCAGATCGACCGACACTGCCGAAGAGGCACTGTAATCGGTTGTGTCGATGCCCGCGCCGCCGATCAGCGTGTCGGCGCCCATGCCACCGATCAGGACGTCATCACCGTTGCCGCCGTCGAGCTGGTTTGCGTCGGTGGACCCGATCAGCAGATCATTCAGACTGGAGCCGACCAAGTTTTCGATCGAGATCAGCGTATCGCCATCCGCGTCACCGCCGATGCCGGCCCCGGAGGCCAGGCTCACCTGTACCGCAGCGCCTGATGCCGAATAATCCGCCGTGTCGGTGTCGCTACCGCCGTCCATGAGGTCAGCATCGGCCGAGCCGAACAACGTATCGTTGCCTTCGAGCCCCAGCAGAGTGTCTGCGTCGACGGTCCCTGCGAGGGTATCGGCCTGGTCTGTTCCCGTAATGGTCGCCATGTGCAGTCTCCTTGGACTAATTTGGTTGCGATGTGTTCTTTCTGCCAAAAGTCGTTAGGTATGAAATTGGACAAATTTTGGGCACAACGGGGTCAACAGAATTTTAATGTTGCGAATATGGCAACAATGACCACCTCCGTCGGATAAATAGGTCGCCGGTGCAACAAGTTCGCCGAGGTTTTTTGCTGAGTCGGTTGCGGGCCAGTCAGAAGGCGGGTGATTTGCCCGGCGTGATGGCAGCCAGATTCACCGAGCCTTAAGACTGCTCGGCCTAGGGTCCGGCATGTCGATCTCGGACCCGAACCTTGCCAGAGAATTGGCGCTGCGCGAGCATCAGTTGACGGCCCTCAGGGCGGCGTTTCTGGTGGCGTCGCATCATGGGGTGGCACTGCGGCCTGAGGATCTGCCGCAGTTGACGGACGGCGACATGGTGGCTTCGGTCACGGCGGCGCTGGGCCGGGCGGGGCTGAGAACCAAGCTGCTGCAGGGTTGCAATGACCGGACGGCGGCGGGTCTCGGCTCGGCCTATCCGGCGCTGATCCCGATGCTGGACGGGTCCTGGGTGATCCTGATCGCGATGACGGATCAGGCTGGCGTGCCGGTGGCGGCGGTACTGGACCCGGCGCAAGAGGCGTTGGGGGTGCAGATCCTGCCGCGCCCGGCCTTTCTGGCGGCCTGGTCGGGCCGGATCCTTCTGGTGCAGCGCGCGGCCGAGGCGGCGACAGTGGTGGCGGACTTTGGCTTGTCTTGGTTCGTACCGGCCTTGCGGGCCCAGGCGCGGCTGTTGGCCGGGGTGGCAGTGGCGGTGATCGTTGGCAACCTGATCAGCTTTGCCTTGCCGTTGCTGTTTCAGGTGTTGATTGACCGGGTGATCGCGCATCAGGCGTGGAATACCCTGGGCGCGATTGTCGCGATCTTTCTGGTGTTGGCCACTTTCGATGCCGGGTTTTCCTATGCTCGCCAGCGGTTGATGCAGATTGCGGGCGGCAAGGTCGATGCCGTGGTCGGGGCGAAAACCTTCCAGCATCTGTTGTCGCTGCCGTTGTCGGTGTTTGAAACCACGCCGTCCGGCGTGATGACCCGCCATATGCAACAGACCGAGAAGATCCGGGCGTTCTTGACCGGGCGTCTGTTCCAGACCCTGCTTGACGCCGCGTTCCTGCCCATGCTGCTCGGCATCCTGACGCTTTTGTGTGGGCCGCTGACCGCCATCGTGCTCGGTTTTGCCGTGACAATTGCGGGCTGCATCGGCGCGCTGCTGCCAACCTTTCGTCGCCGGTTGAACGTGCTTTATGCGGCAGAGGCCGAGCGGCAGGCCCATCTGGTAGAAACCCTGCACAACATGCGGGCGGTGAAATCGCTGGTGCTGGAACCGGGGCGGCGGCGGATCTGGGAGGACAATCTGGCGACTGCCTTGCGGCGACAATGGGATGTCGGGGCGGTTGGTGCGCTGGCCGGCGCTGCGACGGGTTATCTGGAAAAGCTGATGCAATTGTCGGTCATCGCCTACGGCGCCGTTCTGGTGCTGGACCAGCAGTTGTCAGTCGGCGCGCTGGTGGCGTTCCTGATGCTGGCGGGGCGGGTGACCGGGCCGCTGGTGCAGATCGTCGGATTGATCAACGAGTATCAGGAGGCGGCGCTGTCCGTGCGGATGCTGGCGGGCGTGATGAACCAGAAGCCGGAGCGTGGGCTGCTACCGCGGTCGATGCGGCATCCGATTGTCGGTCATCTGATGCTCGATCAGATCAGCTTCAGCTATCCGGGGGCGGCTGCCCCGGCGCTGGACCGGATCAGTCTGGACATTGCACAGGGCCAGGTGGTGGGGATTGTCGGGCGGTCAGGCTCGGGCAAGACCACGCTGACGCGACTCATTCAGGGCATCGAGGTGCCGCAGGCCGGGCTGATCCAGATCGACGGGGTGGATATCCGGCAGATCGACCTTGACCATCTGCGCCGGTCGCTTGGGGTGGTGCTGCAAGAAAACCTGCTGTTTCGCGGCACCATACGCGACAATATCGCCACGGCGAGGCCTGAGGCGGGCTTGGAAGAGGTGCTGCTGGCGGCGAAGCTGGCCGGGGCTGAAGACTTCATCCGCCGCCTGCCGCAGGGTTTTGACACGCGGGTCGAAGAGGGTGGGGCCAATCTGTCGGGCGGCCAGCGCCAGCGGATCGCCATCGCCCGGGCGCTGATGGCCGCGCCGCGGATATTGGTGTTCGATGAGGCGACCTCGGCTTTGGACCCCGAGTCCGAGGCGGTGGTGAACCGCAATCTGGCAGCGATTGCCAAGGGCCGGACAGTGGTGATCGTGTCGCACCGGCTGTCGTCGCTGGTGCGGTCGGATGCGATTGTCGTGCTTGATCAGGGCCGGGTGGTCGACATGGCGCCGCATGCCGTGCTGTTGGAACGGTGCGAGATCTATCGCCACCTGTGGCAGCAACAGACCGAACATCTGACATGACCACGCGGATTGCCGAGGGAGCGTTGGCATTTCAGGCCGATCTTGACCGGCTGGTGGCCGAGCCTCCGCCGTTGATCCTGCGGCTGTGGCCGGGGCTGGGGGCGCTTATGGTGGCGGCGCTGGTGGTGGCGGCCGCTTTGCTGAGGATTGATATCGTGGTGACGGCGACGGGTCGGCTGGCCGCCGATGCGCCGCCGGTGATCTTGCAACCGATGAGCCGGGCCGTGCTGCGCGAATTGCTGGTCAGACCGGGGGATACCGTGGTCGCGGGCCAATTGCTGGCCCGGCTGGATGCGACACTGACCGATGCCGATCTGGCGGCGCTCACGGTGGAGTGGCAGGCGCTGTCGGCCAAGGCGACGCGGTTGCGGGCTGAACTGGACGGTGCTGTGATGACGGCAGGCGGGGCGGATGCGACATTGCAAGCGGCGGTGCAGGTGCAGCGCTCGGACCTCGCCCTGGCGCAACGAGGGCAGTTGGCGGCCGCTATGATCGGGATAAGGCAAGCACTCGAGACCGAACGGCAGATGGGGCAGGGCTTGACCGAAAGGCAGGACATCGCCCGCCAGATTGAAGGAATGCGCGACGCGCTTGTGCAAAGCCAGTCGGGTTCCAGGCTGGCGGCGCTGGAGGCGCGGCTGGCGCGGATCGATGCCGAGGGTGCGGTGGCGCAGCATCTGGCGCGGCTCGATGACCTCGCGCAGCGCTTGGCGCAGGCCGAGGCGGCGGCGCAAGCTTTTGACAGCGATCAAAAACGTCAGGCCGCCGAGGCGTTGGCCGATCTGATGCCGCGACTGGCCGAGGTGGAGGAACAGTTGACCAAGGCCAGCCGGCTCGCCAGCCTGTCAGACCTGCGGTCACCCCGTCCGGGGGTTGTGCTGTCGGTCGCCAAGGGCGGGCCGGGCTCGTCGATGGCCGAAGGGGAGGCGGTTGTGGTGCTGGTGCCGACCGATGTGGCCCTGATCGCCGAGATCGGCATCCGCTCGTCCGAGGCGGGCAGCATTGCGACAGGCGACATGGTGACGGTCAAGATCGACGCCTTTGCCTGGCGCAGGCATGGGGCGCTGCAGGGGCGGCTGCAGGATGTAAGCCACGGCTCGTTCACCCCCGAAGGTTCGACCACGACATTGCATTCCGGCCGGGTGACCCTGACGGGTGTGCTGAGAGATCTGCCACCGGGGGCCGCCTTGTTGCCCGGCATGACCCTGACGGCCGAAATCAAGACCGGCACCCGCACGATCCTTGACTATTTCCTTGACCCCATGATGCGCGGCCTGAGCGAGAGCCTGCGCGAACCCTGAAGGATTTTGAGATGACCATGGCGACCCATCCTGACCTTTCTGCGGCCGACGCCGTGCCGATCCACCGCGTGCTGCATGTCGGCTGCGGGGCCGCCCATCCCGACAAACTGCCCGCTGCGTTCTTTCCGGCAGCGGCGTGGCGCGAGGTGCGGCTGGACATCGACCCCGATGTGGCACCTGACATCGTGGCCAGCATCACCGGTATGCCGATGGTGGCCAGCGGTTCGGTTCAGGCGGTGTGGTCGGCGCACAATATGGAACACCTGGCCTCGCATGAGGTGCCAGTTGCGTTGGCCGAGTTTCACCGGGTGTTGGCACCGGGCGGTTTTGTGTTGGTGACCATGCCCGATCTGCAGCAGGTGGCCGAACTGGTGGCGGCGGGGCGGCTGGAGGAGGCGGCCTATATGTCGGCGATGGGGCCGATTGCGGCGTTGGACATGCTGTACGGCTACCGACCCGCCTTGGCGCAGGGCAACGTGTTCATGGGGCACCGGACCGGCTTTGTCGCCTGCACGTTGCAAGCGCATCTGGAGCAAGCGGGGTTCCAGGACGTGCATGTCCAACGGGATGGGCAGTTCGCGCTATGGGGGTCGGGGGTGAAAGCTTAGAAAGTCATTGACCAATTTGGATCGTTCCAATAACCATATGGAACGGTCCAAATCGTGCTTTTGCTGAGTCGATCGGGGACATCAGCCGGGCATCCTGATTTGGCAGGATGGCGGAGGGGCTGATGGGCAAACTGGTTACGGCGGCAGAGGCGGTGGGCCGGATCGCTGATGGGGCGGTGGTGACCGTTTCGTCGTCTTCGGCCCTCGGCTGCCCCGACAAGGTGCTGGAGGCTTTGGGCCAGCGATTTCGCACCGAAGGTCATCCCCGCGGCATCACCACGCTGCATCCGATCGCGGCCGGGGATATGTACGGCGTGAAGGGCATCGAGCATCTGGCCCAGGACGGGCTGTTGGCGCGGGTCTTGGGCGGGTCCTATCCGTCGGGCAGTTCCAACCTGCCGATGCCGGAGATCTGGAAGATGATCACGGAAGACCGCATCGCGGCCTACAATGTGCCCTCGGGGATATTGTTCGACATGCACCGCGATGTGGCGGCGCGCAAACCGGGGGTGCTGACCAAGGTTGGTTTGCAGACCTTTGTCGATCCGGCGCGCGAGGGCTGTGCGATGAACGCCCGGGCGGCGGCGGCGCCGATTGTCCACAAGGTGGAGTTTGGCGGCGAAAGCTGGCTGCATTTTCCCAATATCGTGCCGGATGTCTGTATCCTGCGCGCGACGACAGCCGATGAGCGGGGCAACCTGACCTATGAGCATGAGGGCGCCTATCTCGGCGGGCTTGATCAGGCGATTGCGGTCCGCAATCATGGCGGGTTGGTGATTGCGCAGGTCAAACGGGTGACGGCGGCGGGGTCGCTGCGCCCGCATGACGTACGGGTGCCGGGGCATCTGGTCGACCTGATCGTGCTGGACCCTGAGCAGAAGCAGACCACCGAGACGCCCTATGATCCGGCGATTTCGGGCGAGATCATGCGGCCGTGGGGCTCTTTCCATCTGGCCGAACATGGGGTGGAAAAGGTGATTGCACGCCGGGCAGCGCTGGAGCTCAGACGCGGAATGACGGCCAATCTGGGTTTCGGGATTTCCGCGATGGTGCCGCGGATCCTGCTGGAAGCCGGTGAGCCGCAGGCGGTGACCTGGGCGATCGAACAGGGGGCGGTGGGCGGAATGCCGCTGACCGGGTTCGCCTTTGGCTGTGCCAGCAATGCCGATGCATTCATGCCGTCTCCCGCGCAATTCACCTATTTTCAGGGCGGCGGGTTCGACATGACCTTTCTATCCTTCATGGAGGTTGATGTGGAAGGCAACGTGAACGTGTCCAAGCTGGGCAAGAAGCCTTATCTGACAGCGGGGTGCGGCGGGTTTGTCGACATCACGGCCCATGCGAGGAAGATCGTGTTCTCGGGCTGGTTCGAGGCCGGGGCGGAAATCGGGCTGGACGGCACGGGCCTGCGAGTCACGCGACCGGGCAAGTTCACCAAGATGGTGCAGGCGGTGGAGCATGTCACCTTTTCTGGCGCGCGCGCCCGGGAGCAGGGGCAGGAGGTGCTGTATGTGACCGAGCGCTGTGTGATCCGGCTGACCGAAAAGGGCTTGGTCGCGAGCGAAATCATGCCAGGGATTGAGCCGGCGCGGGATATCGTGGCGGCGTCGCAGGGTCGGGTGTCGGTGGCCGAGAATGCGGTGGTGATGCCGCTGTCACTGGTGTCGAACGACGTGATGGAGTTGGCGCTATGAGCGAAGTTCACCTGCTGATGGATGGGGCGATTGCCGAGATGCGGCTCGACAATCCGGCCAAGCTGAACGCGTTGACGCCAGAGATGCTGAACCAGATCATGGCGCATTGCGAGGCGGTGGAGGCGCAGTCCCATGTCGTGGCGGTGCTGCTGACGGCGACCGGGCCGAAGGCGTTTTGCACCGGGGCCGATATCAACGCCTGGTCTGGCCTTGCGCCGGCGGATTTTGCCCGCCATTGGGTGCGGTCGGGGCACCGGGTGTTCGACCGGCTGGCGCGGCTGGCCAAACCGACCATCGCGGTGCTGGATGGTCCGGCCTATGGTGGCGGGCTGGAGTTGGCGGCGGCGTGTGATATCCGGGTGATGTCGCCGCGCAGCAAGATCGCGCTGCCGGAAACCGGGGTCGGGATCGTGCCGGGCTGGTCGGGCTCGCAGCGGCTGGCGCGGTTGTTGCCGGAGCCGGTGTTGAAAGAGATGGCGCTGTTTGGCCGGGTGATCGGGCCGCAGCGCGCCTTGGATCTGGGGTTCGTGGCAGAGGTGTCGGATGATCCGGGCGCTCTGGCGCTGGAAATTGCCGAGCGGCTGCGGGCAACCTCGCCCCGCGCGACGGAGGTGGCAAAATACATGATCCATGCGGCGGTGGGTGAGGACCGTGACGCGATGATCGAGGCGTTGGGGGCGGGCATGACGGCGGCTACGGCGGACAAGGCCGAGGGGGTTGCGGCGTTTCGGGCCAAGCGCACGCCAGTTTTTACCGGGGCTTAGTGGGTGAGAGCGGACGGGGGTTTCACACCCCCGAGCAACATTGGCAGGCCAATGCGGCTTTCCTCCGTGGAATATTTTTGGGCAGATGAAAGTGAGCGGGATGACGGCGCCGGATATCATCATCATCGGATCGGGGATGGGCGGGGCGACGCTGGCGGCGGCTTTGGCACCATCGGGACGGCAGATTGTCATTCTGGAACGCGGGCAGCGGATGGAGCATTCTGCTGCCTCACGCGACCCGGTGGCGATCTTTCGCGACGGGCATTTCCGGCCGGATGAAGTGTGGCTGGATGGAGAGGGCGTGGCCTTCAACCCGGGGAATTACTATGTCGCGGGGGGGAATTCCAAACTGTATGGCGCGGTGTTGATCCGCTACCGGGCCGAGGATTTCTTGCCGTTGCGGCATATGGGTGGGGTCACGCCGGGCTGGCCGATCAGCTATGACACGTTGGAGCCATTCTATCAGCAGGCCGAGGATCTGTATCAGGTGCGCGGTGCCTTGGGCGAGGACCCGTCGGAACCGCGCCATTCAGGGCGTTACAATTTCCCGCCAGTACCGGATGAGCCGTCGATTGCCGACCTCAGGCGGCGGTTGCTGGCGGCGGGGGTGCATCCGGCGAGCTTGCCGCTGGGGGTGGATATTGACGGCTGGTTGGCGGGCGGGCAGACGCCGTGGGATGCCTTTCCGAACACCAATGGCGGCAAGATGGATGCCGAGACCGTGGCACTGAACCTGGCGCTGCAGCATCCGAATGTGCGGTTTCGGCCGAATGCGCGGGTGCGGCGGTTGGTTGCGGCGGCTGATGGCCGGATTACCGGGGTGGTGCTGGATGACGGGGAGATGACTGCACCCATGGTGGCGCTGTGTGCCGGGGCGGTGCAGACGGCTGCGTTGTTGCTGGGTTCGGCAGAGGGTGGGCTGGCGAACCGCTCAGATCAGGTCGGGCGCAACTTCATGAACCATAATCTGAGCGCGGTTCTGGGGATCCATCCGTTCCGGCGCAATACGTCGGTTTATCAAAAGACCATCATGGTCAATGACTTCTACCTGACAGGTGGGCCGAATGGCGAGCCGTTGGGCAATATCCAGATGCTGGGCAAGATTTCGGGGCCGATCCTGGCGTCAGACACGCCAATCCCGTTGCCATTGGCCAAGTGGATTGCCGGGCACGCGGTGGATGTGCTGGCGATGTCGGAGGATTTGCCGTGCCCGGACAGTCGGGTGACCCTGCAAGGCGAGCAGATCGTGCTGGACTGGAAGCGGTCGAACTGGGACGCGCATCTGGCTTTGGTCGCCCGACTGAAGGCGACATTGCGGCGGGCGGGCTATCCGATCACCCTGAGCCGGGCGTTTGACCGGCGGACGCCGAGCCACCAATGCGGCACGGCGCGGATGGGGTTGGACCCGGCGACCAGCGTGGTGGACCCGTTCTGCCGGGCCCATGATCATGAGAACCTGTACATCGTCGATGCCTCGGTGCTGCCGACTTCGGCGGCCGTCAACCCATCCTTGACCATCGCCGCTTTGGCGCTGCGGACGGCGGGGCATATATTGGAGCGGTTCTCATGAGGGCGCTGATCACTGGCGGGCAGCAGGGGATCGGGCTGGGGATTGCCCGGGCTTTGCACGGGGCAGGGTTTGAGGTGGTCCTGACCTCGGAACAGCCGAGCGAGAGTGCGGCGGCGGCGTTGGCAGAGTTGCCGGGGGCGTCGTATCATCAGCATGATCTGGCCCATATTTCGCGGATCGGAGCGTTGCTCGATGCGGTGGGACCGGTGGATTGTCTGGTGTCCAACGCCGGGGTTCCGGCGCGGATGCGTGGGGATATGCTGGACTTGACCGCCGAGAATTTCGACATTGTGATGGCGGTCAATCTGCGCGGGGCGTTCTTTCTGGCGCAGGAGGTGTCGCGGCGGATGTTGGCAGATGTGTCGGACACCTATCGGTCGCTGCTGTTTGTGACCTCGGTCAGTGCCGATATGGTGTCGGTGGAACGAGCGGAATACTGCCTGTCGAAGTCTGCCGCCGCGATGATGGCGCAGCTTTATGCGGTGCGTCTGGCGCCGCATGGCATCGGGGTTTACGACCTGCGGCCCGGGATTATCGAGACCGGGATGACCCTGGGGGTCCGGGACACCTATTCGGCGCGGATCGCAGGCGGGCTGGTGCCTGCCGGGCGTTGGGGCCTGCCGTCTGATGTAGGGTCGGTCGCGGTACCGCTGGCGTTGGGGCAGATGGCGTTTGCGACTGGTGCAATCCTTCCCGTCGATGGCGGGCTTTCGATCAAGAGGCTGTAGCATGGAGTACGACTACATCATCGTCGGCGGCGGCTCGGCCGGGGCAGTGCTGGCGGCGCGGTTGTCGGAGAACGCTGGCGCCCGGGTCCTGCTGCTGGAGGCGGGCGGACGAGACCGGCATCCGTTCTATCATTTGCCCGCCGGGTTTGCCAAAATGACCAAGGGGATCGGGTCCTGGGGTTGGCAGACCGTGCCGCAGCGCCATATGCAGGATATGGTGTTCCGCTATACTCAGGCCAAAGTGATCGGCGGTGGCTCCTCGATCAACGCGCAGATCTACACCCGGGGCAATGCGCTGGATTATGACGAGTGGCGGCAGAAGGGCTGTGTCGGCTGGGGCTATGAGGATGTGCTGCCGTATTTCCGCAAGGCCGAAGATAATGACAGCTTTGACGACCGCTATCACGGCACCGGCGGGCCATTGGGGGTCAGCCGACCGCGCGCACCGCTGCCGATCTGCGAGGCGTATTTTGCCGCCGCCGACCAGATGGGGATTCCGCGCAACCTCGACATGACCGGAGCGGTGCAGGATGGGGTTGGCTATTATCAGCTGACGCAAAAGCATTACCGGCGGTCGTCGACTGCCGTCGCCTATCTGGCGCCTGCACGGTTGCGGCAGAATCTTCACGTCAAGACCGGGGCGCAAGTGCTTCGGATCATGGTTGAAAATGGTCGTGCGGTTGGCGTGCAATTATCGGATTCCGTGGTGCGAGCTGCAGAGATCATTCTGTCGTCCGGTGCCATCGGGTCGCCGCGTTTGTTGCAACTGTCCGGCATCGGGCCGGCAGATCACCTGCGGCAGGTGGGGGTGCCGGTGGTATTTGATCATCCCGGTGTGGGGTCTGATCTGCAGGACCATGTTGATCTGTTCGTCATCGCCGAATGCACCGGGCCGCATACCTATGACCGCTTTGCCAGACCGCATCTCTCGGCGCTTGCTGGCTTGCAATATCTGCTGACACGGCGGGGTCCGGTTGCCTCCAGCCTGTTTGAAACCGGCGGGTTCTGGTATGCTGATCCAGATGCCCGCAGCCCGGATATCCAGTTTCATCTTGGGTTGGGATCGGGGATCGAGGCCGGGGTGGCGGCGATGCCGCAGGGCGGGGTCACGTTGAACTCGGCCTATCTGCGCCCGCGGTCGCGGGGGACAGTCCGGTTGGCGTCGAGCGATCCGATAGCCGCGCCGCTGATCGACCCGAACTACTGGGCCGATCCTTATGACCGCGAGATGTCGATCAAGGGGCTGAAACTGGCGCAAGAGATCATGCGGCAGGACGCCTTGAAACCCTATGTGCTGGCCGAACGACTGCCCGGGCCGGACGTGCAAAGTGATCAGGATTATTTCAACTATGCCTGCGCCCATGCCAAGACCGATCATCACCCGGCGGGAACCTGCCGGATGGGGGCGGATGCGGCGGCGGTGGTAGACCCGCAGTTGCGGTTTAACGGCATTGCCGGGCTGCGGGTGGTGGACGCGTCCATCATGCCGAGCGTCGTTTCCTCCAACACCAATGCCGCCACGATCATGATCGCGGAAAAGGCGGCTGACATGATCAAAGGTGCCAAATGATCCGCCATATTGTACTGATACGCTTCCGGGCAGGTGTCTCTGACGAGACCGTGACCCAGTTGTTCGCCGCTTTGCCCCGGTTGGCTGCCAAGCTGCCCGGTGTGCTGCATTTTGCCTCGGGACGCAGCGAAAGCCCCGAACAGATCGAGCGTGGCTACAGGCACGGCTTCACGATCGACTTCACCGATTGGGCCGCTTTGGCGACCTATGCCGCCGATCCCGACCATCAGCTGTTCGGCGGTTCGCTGGTTGCCCATGCCGAAGGTGGCATCGACGGCCTGCTTGTCTTTGATCTGGCGGTGTAAATCATGCTGACCCTGCCCACATCAGGCGCTACGCTGGAACAATATCGTCTGACTGGCACGCCCCTTGTGCCGCGGGCGCCGAAAGTTGCGCTGACCCGCACCGCCTTTGCCGCCGCGCATGTCGTGTCTGACCCTATGCGTGAGCGCAACCCATGGGACACCCGGCCCGCTGTCGATTGGGAAACCACTTTGGCGTACCGTGAGGGGCTGTGGGATCAGGGGCTGGATCTAGCCGAGGCGATGGATACGGCGCAGCGCGGCATGGGGGTTGACTGGCCGACGGCGCTGGAACTGATCCAGCGCACCATGCGGGCTGCGCGACTGCATTATCTGCAGCCACGGGTGGCCTGCGGGGCCGGGACCGATCATCTGGCACTGACCGAACTGACCGATGCGCAGGCAATTACCGCTGCTTATGAGACGCAATGCGAGGCGATCGAGGCTGCGGGTGGTCAGTTGATTCTGATGGCCAGCAAGGCGTTTACCGCAATGGGTGCCGGTGAGCCGGTGTATCGCAAGGTCTATCGTCGTCTGATCGACGGCGCGAAGGATCCGGTAATCCTGCATTGGCTGGGTGACATGTTCGATCCGGCCTTGGCCGGGTATTGGGGCAGCACGGATGTCGCCCATGCGTCGGATTTCGTGCTGGGGCTGATTGACGAAAACTCCGGCAAAGTCGACGGCATCAAGATTTCTCTGTTGGACCGGGCCCATGAAGAGGCGTTTCGCCGTCGGCTGCCCAGCGGTGTCCGGCTCTATACCGGCGACGATTTCAACTATCCTGATCTGATCGCCGGCGACGGCCAGCATCATTCGCACGCTCTGCTGGGTATTTTCGCCGCCATCGCCCCGGCGGCGTCGCAGGCGCTCGAGTCGCTGGCGTTGGGTCACATGACGACCTATCACCGCCTGCTGGCCCCGACGGTGCCGCTTGCGCATGAGATATTCCGCGCGCCGACCCGGTTCTACAAGGCCGGGATCGCGTTGCTGTCCTGGCTCAACGGCCAGCAAAGCCATTTCATCATGCCGGCGGGTTTTCAGGCCAGCCGCGACATCACGCATTATGCCGAGGTCTTCCGGCTGGCCGATCAGGCGGGGCTGCTGCGCGAGCCTGATCTCGCGCTACGCCGGATGGCCACGCTGCTCAGCCTGCACGGCATCGAGCAGGGATGAACCGACGCCCGACCATCCATGACGTGGCGCGCGGAGCCGGGGTGTCGAAATCCACTGTGTCGCTGGTCCTGCAGGACAGTCCGCTGGTCCGGGCCGAGACGCGGGAAACCGTGCGCAAGATCATGGGCGACATCGGCTATGTCTATAACCGCAGCGCCGCCAATCTCAGGTCGGCGCGGGTCGGGCTCATCGGGCTGGTGATCAACGATCTGCGCAACCCGTTCTTCACCGAATTTGCCACCTCGGTCCAGATGGCGCTGTCCGAGCGCGGCTATGCCACGGTGGTCGCCAATACCGATGAAGACTCGCGGATGCAGGCCCAGGTTACCGCGTCAATGATTGAACATGGCGTCTCCGCTCTGGTGATTTCGCCGACCTATGGCGAAGAGGCTGCGACTTTCGGTTCCCTTGCCCGCAGCGGTATCCCGACCCTTCAGGTGTTGCGCAAGGTTGATCCGGATACCGCGCTGTTCCCGTTTGCCGCGCCGGATTATGCCCGGGGCGGCAGGCTTGCGGCAGAGCATCTGGTCCGGGCGGGTGCCCGCAACATCGCCTTTGTCGGCGGTATCGCTGATCGCCCGATCACTGCCGAGCGGATGGCGGGTTATCTGGCGGTGATGAGCGAAACCGATCGCAAGCCGTTCATCCTGCCCGGACGTGCCAGCCGCACCTTTGGCGCAGAGGCCGCCCGCAGCTTGTCCCGGGATTACCCCGACCATGATGCCGTCCTTTGCTTCAACGATCTGGTGGCTTTGGGTCTGCTTGCGGGGGCTGCCGAGATTGGCCGAAAGGTCGGCCCCGGCTTCCGGATCGTCGGCTGCGACGATATCGAGGAATGTCAGCAAAGCTTCCCGAAACTCACCTCGATCCATTGCGATATCGCAGGCTTTGGCCGTGCCACCGCCACAACCCTGCTTGGCTGGCTGGAGGACGGCATCCAGCCACCACCCGAACACCGCAGCCCGGTCACCCTGATGGCCCGCGCCTCCAGCCCGCTCGACGGCTAAACTTTATGGCGCAACTGCGTTGGATTGGCCAATGCGGCTTGGGGGTGTGAAACCCCCATCCAGCCGCTCTGCAGTAGCGCTATGCCCGAACAGGCCACGCTGCGCCATCGGTGCCGAAGATGTGGCAATGCGCCGGATCGATTGTCACGCCGACCGAAGTCCCGGGCTGGATGCCGACGGCCTGATCGGCTTCGCAGATCAGAGGGCCGACCGGGCTGTCCAGATAGATATAGCTGGTGTTGCCCAGTCGCTCGACCACCAGCGCGACGCCGCGGATCGGGCCAGTATCGCTGAGGCCCATATGTTCGGGCCGCACGCCAACCTCGCCAGCCCGCTCGCCGTCAAAGGCCGGGGTCGCGGGGGCGGGGATCGCCAGGCTCGCGCCATTGGGGAAGCTGGCTTGGAGGGTGCCTGCGGACCAGCGCAGTTTGGCAGGCAGGAAGTTCATTGCCGGCGAGCCGATGAACGAGGCGACAAACCGGTTGGCGGGGGCATTGTACAGGTCAAGCGGGCTGCCCATCTGGCTGATCTTGCCCTTGTCGAGCACGACGATCTTGTCGGCCAGCGTCATCGCTTCGACCTGATCATGGGTCACATAGATCATCGTGGTTTTCAGGTCATTGTGCAGCTTGGCCAGTTCCAGCCGCATCTGGACCCGGAGCAGGGCGTCGAGGTTCGACAGAGGTTCGTCGAACAGAAAGACTTCCGGGTCACGGACCAGCGCGCGACCGATTGCCACCCGCTGGCGTTGGCCGCCGGACAGTTCGGCCGGACGGCGATCCATTAGCGCCTCAAGTTGCAGCACCTTGGCCACCTTGTCGCCGTGCTCTTTCTGCTGGGCCCGCGATACGCCAGCCAGTGACAGCGAGAAGCAGATGTTCTGCGCCACGGTCAGATGGGGATAGAGGGCGTAGTTTTGAAACACCATTGCCACGCCACGTTTGGCCGGTTCGACCTGTGTCACCTCGCGGTCGCCGATACGGATATGGCCGGCGGTGACTGTCTCCAGGCCGGCAATCATGCGCAGCAAAGTCGACTTGCCGCAACCCGAGGGGCCGAGCAGGGCGCAGAATGAACCGTCCGCAACCTGGAGATCCAGACCACGGATCACTTCGACCGCGCCAAAGGTTTTGGTGATGCCTGAAAGGTCAACTTGCGACATGTCTTATCCCTTGATTCCGGCCGAGAGTGTGATGGCCTGTGTGACGCGGCGCTGGAACAGCAAGTAGGCCACGGCAACCGGCAGCCCCGCCAGAACCGCGCCCGCCAATTGCCTGCCATAGCGTACCCCGAACGCGTCCTGTACGGCGGTGATGCCCACGGTCACCGTCATCATCTTTTCATCCTGCGCCGCCAGGAACGGCCATAGAAACGCATTCCAGGCCGTGATGAAGGTGATGATGGCCAAGGCGGTTGTCACCCCCCAGTTCATCGGCAGAAAGACGCGAAACAGCAATTGAAACTCGCCCGCGCCGTCCATCACCGCCGCCTCGCGAAATTCGCGCGGCAATCCGTCGAAGAACTGTTTGTAGACGATGACGGTGACCGGGCTCAACAGCATCGGAAGGATGATGCCCATATAGCTGTTAAGCAGACCCACGCCCGCGATGATGATGAAGTGGTTCACGATCAGGGCGGATACCGGGACCATGAAGCTGGCCATGATCGTCCACCACAGCACCTGTCGGCCCGGGAATTTCAACTGCGAAATCGCATAGCCGGTGCAGGCTGCCATGAAGACCACAACGACGGTGATGCTGACCGAGACGATGGTGGAATTCAGATACCAGATTGGCAGCTTGGAATTCTCGAACTCGTAAAGGAAGTTGCCGAAGGTAGGGTTCAGCGGGATCAGCGAAAAATCCGTGACCGTTTGATCATCGGCGCGCAGACTGGTGACGATAGCCCAATAGACCGGAAAGAACCACAGGATCGCGGCCATGGCGGAAAGCAGGGTCAATACCCAGCCGCCAATGTCGCGCCTGCGTGCTGGTGACGGTGCGGTGGTCATCTTACCCCCCTGATGCGCAGGATCTGATATTGCAGGGCCGAGAACACCACGACCACGACGAACAAAGCCACGGCCAGCGTGGCCGAATAGCCGCCGGCATTCTTCTGGAAGGCCTGCTCATAGATGTATTGCACCATGACCATCGTGGCCTGCGTCCGGCCGCCCATGGCGAACAGGTAGACCTGATCAAAGATTTTCAGCTGCAAGATCAACTGGATCGTCAGGCAGAGCGTGGTGACGGGCCAGAGAAGCGGCAGGGTAATCCGCGTCAGCATCTGCCAGCGTGTTGCGCCGTCGAGGGCGGCCGCCTCATACAGCTCTTGCGGAATGTTGCGCAGACCCGCCAGGAACAGCAGGATGGAAAAACCGTTGGTCCACCAGATGGTGATTACCGCGACCCCGGGCATGAACAACGGGATGGTGCGCCACAGGTTGACGGGGTGACCGGCGAAGAAGGTCAGAACGCCCTGCAACATGCCGAACTGCACGTTGGTCAGCCAATCCCAGATCAGGTAGACCACGGTGACCGGCAGCACATAGGGCAGAAAGAAGGCTGACAGGATCAGGCTTTGCGCAAAGCCGCGCAACCGGCTGACCATCAATGCGATGGCGAGGGCCACGACCGTGCCCGGCACGACCGTCAGCAGCACGAAATATGCAGTGTTCCAAACCGATCTGCGAAACGTCGGATCGGCAAACATGCGGATGTAATTCTTGAAGCCAACAAACTTGCCCGCTCCGATCAGCGGAGAGTTGGTAAAGCTGAGCCGGACCATCTGAACGGTCGGGTAAATGAACATCCAAGCGTAAATCAGGACGAATGGTGCCACCAGAATAAAGGCCACCGTAATCTCGGTGCGTCGGTTCTTCAGCATGCGCGTCACGTCCCTGCATGAGGTCTCTGGCGAGGGCGATGCCCCCGCCAGAGCAAAGTTCGCCTTATTCCAGGGCGTCGAGTGTGGCCTTCATCTCGGCCACGGCATCTTCGGGCGTGCTTTCGCCGTTCATTGCCGGGGTAAAGGCGTTACCAGCTGCATCAAACAGCGCCGAGGCGACACCGGCATGGATCGACTTGGGGTCGAACACGGCGTTGGCGGTCAGCTTGGCATAGGTGGCCTGCGGTTGCATCGCCTTGTATTCGGCGCTGTCGGTCACGGCTTTGTTGGCCGGGATGTGGCCGGCGGTAGCCCAGAACAGGGCATGTGCCTCCATCCACTTGATCACTTCCAGAACGGCGGCGTGCTTGGCCGGGTCAACGGTCTTGCCGGAATTGTTCGGGATCGCGAAAGTGTGGCTGTCTTCATAGGTGCAGGGCTTGTCGAACAGCACCGGCAGTTCGATGGCACCCCAATTGAACAGCTTGTCCTGCTTGGCAAGGTCAACCATGGTGGGCACTTCCCACACGCCATTGATCATGAAGGGCGATTTGCCTGACGTGAACAGCGCCACGGTCGAGGGATAGTCAGTATTGCCAGGGTTGTAGCCTTCCTTGACCCAGTCGGCGATCACACCCACGGCCTTGGCCAGTTTTTCCGGGCTGTCGCCGGGGAACCAGTTGCCGTCGGTGCCGATGTCGCCACCCTGCTGGCAGAGCAGCGAATAGATGGTGCGGAAGGCAAAGTTTCCGTCAGCGGTGACCTGGGCAATTGCCCATTCATTGCCGCCATCCTTCAGCTTCTTCAGCGCGGCGTTGAAGTTGTCCAGACCGTCCAGACCGGCGGGCAGACCGTCCGGCCCGATCAGACCGGCTTTGTCCAGCAGGTCCTTGTTGTAATAAAGGACGATCGGGTGGGTGTCGAAAGGCACCGCATATTGCTTGCCGTCGACATGCACGGCGTCCCAGGTGGCGGGGGCAAAGCTGTCTTGCGACAGGCCCATGGTAGCCATGTCGTCAGCGGTGATTTCCGTCAGGGTGTTCTCGCTGACGGCCAAGGGAATGCGGCTGGCGTGATAGGTCATGATATCGGGACCCTCGCCCACCGCAGCAGAGGTTTGCACCTTGCTGTAGAACGGTGTGCCCCAGGCCAGGGTGCTGGCATTGACCTGGATTTTCCCGGCATGTTCCTTGTTGAAATCGTCAAGCAGCGACTTCATCCGCACGCCGTCGCCGCCGCCGAGAAAGTCCCACCACGTTACGTCCACCTGTTGGGCATGCACGCCCGTCACCATCAGGGCCGAGGCCACCAATGCTGCCTTGATTGAGATATTTTTCATCTATTCCTCCCTTTAAAGCCTGCCGCAGCGACAGACCCGAACGCCGCTTTCTCCGTCGCGAACCGCGGGCGCTTGCGGTTCTCTAACTGTAGTGCCCAGCATCTGGGCCCCCCGGTTCTCCTCCACGAGACCCGGCGCCGCAGGACCGCCGCCGGACAGGACAATGACAGCTTACGAAAGCGGTTCGGAAGCTGTCAACTGATTGTTGGATACGTATCATCTTTTCAGATACTTAATCGGATGAATAATTGGGCATCACGTCTCGGTCGGCATGGCGGTGGCGATTTCGATCAAGGCATCGAACAGGGTTGCGGCGACCGGGTCGGTTCCGGCCGTGTCGCCAAACAACCGGAAGGTGCTGGCGACCAGCGCGCCTTTGCCGACCCGGCGCTCGGCAATGAAGGCGGCGGGTTTGTGCGCCCAGCCGACGACAGTGCCGGAACGGACCGGGCCGCCGAAATCCGCAGGCCGGAAGCCGAGCAGAACGTGATGCGGGATCACCCGATCGAACGACAGATCGACCAGCGGCCCGCCGGGCAGCGCCGCCAATGGGCCCGATCGTCTGATCCAGGAGAAGCCCGCGATCCAGTCACCGCGCCACATCGTGCCAGTGCGTGGAACCAGACTGATATTGGGCAACAGGCTTTCCGCGCCGCGTGGCAGTCCCGGCGTGTTGTCGACGATCTTGATGAAAGGCTGTTCGCGCCCCGCCTTCTCAACGCGCAGATTTCGTTGAGTTTTCGCAGTACCGTCGGCAAAGACGACATAGCGGCGGCCGGCTTGCATGGCGGCGATGTCCGTGGCACTCAGCGCGCGGGTCAGGATGACATCGGCCTTGGCCTTGCTGACGACTAAATAGCCCAGACCCTTGGCAAAGGCGGTCATTCCGGCATCGCTGGTCGCCACCTTCGTTCGCTGGACGGTCCGCCGTTTGGCATAGACTGCGATCTCGACCGCATTGCGCGCCACCTGACGCCCGGCGACCTGCAGCGTCAGGTCAATCCGCAGCATCCGGCTGTCACCTTGTGGCAAGACCAGGGTCACTTTGCCAGCCGACGCCGTCGCCACAGGGCCGGTTGCAGGCACGCTTTGGACACCGTTTTGGCCCTCGGTCGACCAGTGCAATTCTGCCGCTGGCAAGCTTTGACCGCCAGTGGCGACCTGCAGTTCGAAGCTGAATTCATCACCGGCCCAACCCGCATGATGGCCTATCCGTGGGACGATCACGATATCGGCGTTGATGGTGCTGAACTGGTCGTGAAAGGCCCGTGGGTTGCGGTTCATATCCAGAAGTCCGTTAGACTCCCAATGAACATCGGTGAATTCGGTGATCACATAGCCCATGATGCTGGGCCAGGCGCGCATTTCCTCGATTTCATACTTCAGATTGGCGAATTGATACCACTGCGCCGCTGCGATGAAGCCTTCAAACGACCCGAACACCTTGTCGAGTTGCAGGGATGCAAACCGGGTCTGAATGCCATGCGGATAGGCAGCACCATCGCCCCAGGTGCCGCCGGTTTCCATCCACCACGGTTCGGCCCCGTCCAACGCGACCTGCGCGGGATTGGGCAGACCCCAGACCCCGAACTCCGACACCAGCAACGGCTCGTCGCCGCGGCGGACCGCGTCACCAAAGGGGCTCCACGGCCAGTCGGCGCCGTTGGCAAACTCGGCCGTCAGAGCGTCCCACTCGCTGCGCCGCTCGGGGACGGAACGGTAATAGTGAAAGTCGTTCAGATCGGTTTTCACGTGGAAATTGCCGTTGCAGGGTGAGTTGTCGACGACCAGCCGGGTCGGGTCGGCTGCTTTCAACCAGTCATATTCGGCCTTCAGCCAGGCCCGGTGTGCCGGGTCTTCGCAGAGCCGCGTCCCCCAATCCTCGTTGATCAGCGTCCAGATCACGATGGAGGGATGGTTGCCGTCGCGGGCCAGAATGCCTTCCATCGTCTGCCGCATCCGATGGGCTGATGTGGCCGTGAAATGGCCGACATTGGGGACCTCGGTCCAGATTAGCATCCCCAACCGGTCGGCCACTTCATAGTAGCGCGGGTCGGGCACCTTGATATGGCAGCGCAACATGTTCAGGCCGAGGTGTTTGGCCTTGCGCAACTGGTCCTCAAGGAACTCCAGCGACGGCGGGGTGCAGATGCCTTCCGGATAATAGTCCTGATCCAGCGCAGCCCGCATGAAGAAGGGCTTTCCGTTCAACAGGATACGCCCGCCTTCCGTTGCAATGCTGCGAAACCCGAAACTGTGCCTGCTGACATCCCGGCCAACGCTGACCTGCAACGTATAAAGCGCCGGGTGATCGGGTGACCACGGCTGAACGCTGTCGAGGGTGAAGCGGAAATCCTCTTTGGTGCCCGAAGCGACACGCTGGTCCGAGGTCAGTTGGTGGCCATCGGGACCAAGGACTGCAACCGTCAGATCAGCCCCTTTGGCAGCCTCGGGCAGGGTCAGTGTGGAGGCGACGCTGCGGCCGGGCAGGTCTGCGGTGATCTGGCAATGGTCGAGATGACCGGCATCGCGCAGTTCCAGCGTCACCGATTGCCAGATACCGCCGATCGGGCCATACCAGCTTTGCTTGCCGTGCGGCATCTCGCCAAAGCCGGTCTCGGTGTCGGGCAGGTCACAGAGCACCTCGACCTCATTGCTGGCGATCAGCAGGTCTTCGGGGATCAGACATTCGAACGGCAGATAGCCGCCTTCGTGCTGGCCGATCAGCTGGCCATTCAGCCGCACCTCTGCCAGATAATCAACCGCGCCAAAGTGCAGAACCGCTTCGCGTCCGCGGCGGTCAGGCAGATCAAAGCGCCGCCGATATGTGGCACGGCCAGAGCAGTTGCGCAGATCGGCGAACAGCGCCTGCCAAGGCATTGGCACTTCAGCATCGCGCCAGACCGCGTCGGTTTCGTGGCGAAACTCCCAGATGCCATCCAGCGAAATCACGTCGCGCGTCGTTCTGATCGCCTCAAAGGCCATTGCATCAATCCATATCAGGTTTGGTGATGTACAACTATAGGAACGGATGCGCCGAATTGACAAGCTGCTTGATAAACCAGCGTTTTGTCAAGAATCGCTGCGAAACGGCCTGTATTTTCTGGGTCCGTTTGACTAAACCCAAAGAACAGATATAGAAGCCGTTATCATCAGCAATCTTGCGGGACGACTTGGATGAGCCGAAATTTCCTGATCGTCGACCCGGAAGAGGGTATCGAGGTGCTGAAGGCTTTCGCCTCGACTGCGCGGGTCAAAGTGTTGAAATTGCTGCACACCAAAGGGGCGATGAACATCAATGACATCGCGCGGACGCTGGAGCTGCCGCAGTCAAGCGTGTCGGCCAATGTGCTGATTCTTGAAGAGGCGGGGCTGATCCGCACCGAGACTCAGCGGGCACGCAAGGGCAATCAGAAAATCTGCCATTCGTTGTTTGACGAAGTGCTGGTGATGTTCAAGGACGACGCCACACCTGCCAGTGCCAATGAGGTGGAGGTGGCGATGCCGCTGGGCCTGTATACCAGCTGCGAAGTGACCGGGCCATGCGGTCTGTGCTCGACCGACGGGATCATCGGGTTGCTGGACGTGCCGGACACTTTCCTTGATCCGGGGCGGATGG
>JBDTQR010000005.1:0-51690 GCA_039932095.1 bacterium
CGCAGAAAGCCGGTGACATCCAGATCGCCCTCGCCCGGCATATTTCGGAAATGGCGCGACCAGAAGAGCAGGTCCATTTCGATGGCGGGCGCATCAGCCAACTGGACAAAGAAGATGCGGTCGCCGGGAATTCGCCGGATGGTGTCGGGGTCGATCTTGAGGGCGAGGGTGTGAAAGCTGTCAAGGATCAGGCCGACATTGGGATGATCCGCCCGGCGGACCACTTCCCACGCGTCGCGGTGGTCGTTCACATGGCGACCCCAGCACAGCGCCTCATAGCCGAGCCGGATGCCGTGAGCGGCGGCAATATCGCCCAGCTCGTGAAAATCGGCCGCCGCACGGTCGATCCCGCCAATCGCCTCGGGGTGGACAGAGGAGCAGATCAGTACCAGATCGGTGCCCAGCTGGTTCATCAAGTCAAACTTGCGCCGGGCCCGGCCGAATGCCCGCATGCGGTGCGGTTCCGGCAGCCCCTCGAAATCGCGGAACGGCTGGAACAGCGTGATCTCCAATCCGTGGTCGCGCACCATGCGCCCGACTTCGGCAGGTGTGAAATCGGAGGCGAGGAAATCCTGCTCGAAAATCTCGATCCCGTCAAAACCGGCGGTCTGTATGGCTGCAAGCTTGTCGCGGAAGTTGCCGGAAATAGAGACGGTCGCAATCGAAGTTTTCATCGTCTGCTCCTGATTCACCCGGCGTCGCGGGCCATACGGGCGAAATGGGCGAGCATTCTGTCAGGGTCGGGGTCGCGCCCGGTGAACAGACGGAAGGCCGCCGCAGCCTGAAACACCGCCATGCCGCCGCCATTGACGACCCGGCAGCCCTTTTGCCGGGCGGTGGTCAGAAGGGCGGTTTCCAGCGGGAAATAGACGATCTCGGCCACCCAGTGATCTGGCTTGAGGAGACGGGCGTCCAATGGCAGACCCGGATGCAGATCCATTCCCACCGGCGTGGCGTTGATCAGACCGTCGGCCGTCGCCATTACCCCCACGACATCGGTCGCAGCACGGGCAAAGTCACGACCGGCGCGGTGGTTGAGGTCCTTGGCCAGGCCCTCGGCACGACCCGGTACGGCATCATGAAGGTAAAGCCTGTCCACCGCCATCTTGAGGCAGGCATGGGCCACCGCGACGCCCGCTCCACCGGCACCGATCTGCACGACCGTGCGAAGGGGGGCCCCCGGAAGGCCGCGGCGAAATCCCTCCAGAAAGCCTGACCAGTCGGTGTTGTGTCCGGTGCGGCGTCCATCGCGGAATACCACCGTGTTCACCGCGCCCAATTGGCGCGCATCGTCGGACAGCGTGTCCAGCAAGGCAATGACCTGCTGCTTGCAAGGATGGGTGATGTTCAGCCCGACGAAGCCTGCCGCCTCCGCCTCGGCCAGCAATCTTGGCAGCGCCGCAGGGCCACGCCCGCGCTGGTCAAGGTCGATCAGGTCATATTGCAGGTTCAGGCCATGGGCCCGCGCCTCTTCCATATGGAGTGCCGGCGTCCGTGACCGCTGAATATTTGCCCCGATCAACCCGACCCGCAGCAGCCCTGGCTGTGCCATCTAGGCCCCCGAACTGCCGATTAGGTCGCGCATGGCGCGGACGGCGGTCGGATAGCCCTGAGGTCCAAGCCCGGCAATAACGGCTGTCGCCACCTTGGAGACTAGCGAGTTGTGATAGACCGCCTCGCGCCGGTGGATGTTGGAGATGTGCAGTTCGATGATCGGGCCGGCAAACATCTTCAACGCATCCATCACCGGCACCGAGGTAAACGTCAGCCCGGCCGGGTTGATGATGATGCCGCGCCCACCGACGTCGATGGCCTGATGAATCCAGTCGATCAACTGATGCTCGGCATTGGTCTGGCGAAACTCCACCGCCATGTCGCCCGCTGCATGACGTGACCAGGCCTCAACTTCGGCCAGCGTGGTGTGGCCATAGATTTCAGGTTCGCGCTTGCCAAGGCGATTAAGGTTGGGGCCGTTCAGGATGTGAATTGTCATCTCATGCTCTCAATTGTCATCCGCCATAGCCCGCCTGACGTGGCAGCCAGAGGACAAGATCGGGAAAGAAGGTAATCAGGGCCAGGCAAACCACCATCCAGAACAGGAAGGGCAGGCAGTCGCGGATGATGTGCTTCATCGGCGCGCCCGATATGTTGGCCATCACGAAAAGCAGCAACCCGTAAGGTGGTGTCACCAGTCCCAGCATGATGTTGACCACCACCACGACGCCGAAATGCACGAGGTCGACACCCAATGCACTGGCCGTCGGGATGAAGACCGGCACGACCACCAGCAGGATCGTGGTTCCTTCCAGCAAGCACCCCAGCACCAGCAGGATCGCGTTCACCAGCAGCAGGAACTGCATCCGGCTCATGTCCCAGCCGGTCAGCAAGACACTCAACGACGCGGGAATGTTCTCGATGGTGACGACATAGTTGAAAACCAGCGCCCCGCCGATCATCATGCCGATGGTTGCCGAGGTCTTGGCGCTGACCAGAAGCGCGTTGTAACCCTCTTGCCAGCCAAGACTGCGATAGACCAGCACCGACACCAGCACCGCATAGGCCGCCGCCAGGGCCGCCGCCTCGGTCGGGGTGGTCACGCCGCTGTAGATGCAACCCAGGAGGATCACCGGCATCATCAGTGTCGGGATCGCCGACCAGGTGATGCGGGGGATCTCACGCAGCGGCACCGGCGCTTCGACCGGAAAATTCCGGTTTCGGGCGTCGTAAAAGACCTGAACCATGATCAACCCGGCCATCAGCAGACCCGGCACCACGCCGCCGAGGAACAGGTAGCCAATCGAGGCGTCGGAGACGAGGGCGTAGATCACCATTGGAATCGAAGGCGGGATGATCGGCCCGATCACCGAGGTTGCCGCCGTCAGCGCCGCGGCATAGCTGGCCGGGTAGCGGCCATCCTTGGTCATCATCGCCTGCATCATCCGGCCAGAACCCGCAGCATCGGCAATTGCCGACCCCGACATCCCGGCGAAGATGATGCTCTGCACCACGTTGATCTGCGCCAACCCGCCCCGAAACCGGCCCACCAGCACATTGCAGAACCGCAGCAGCCGTTCGGTCATCGACCCGGAATTCATGATCTCGGCCGCCAGAATGAACAACGGCACCGCCAGAATGATGTAATTCGAATACATGCCGTTGAGGAACTGTTCGGCCGCCGTTCCCATGTCGAGCCCGGCCAGCATCAGATAGAAGATCGACCCACAGATCATCGCCAGCCCGATTGGCAGACCAAGCAGGGCAAGCGCCGTCATCGTGATGATGCAAATCGAAAAGGGGCTGGCAAAGTTCATGTGCCGGAGCCCGTATTGGCCGGGTCGGGCGGTTGTGGTGCCGGACCGAACACCGCGCGCCAGCCGATCCACAGGTGGCGCAGGATCATCACCACCGCGAACAGGATGTAGATGCTGAACAACCAGTCGAAGCGCACATGCATATAGGCCGACTTCTGCACCTTCATGAAGGTCACATAGTCCACCGTCGCAGGCAGCGACCAGGCGAAAAGCACCACAACGACCAAGGCTGTGATCAGTACCATGGCACGGCGCAGACCGGGGCCGACGGCGCCATAGATCAGGTCGAACCGCAACTCCTCGCTGTCGCGGATCACGAAACAGGCGCCGAACAGCACAAGCCAGATCCACATCACCACGCTGATCTCATAAGTCCAGCCAAGGGGAAAGTTAAGCAGGTAGCGCGAGACAATCTGCAGAAGGAACGCCAGGAACAACGCCAGCAGCATCAGGGCCGCAACATTTTCGGCCCGACGGCGCAGCATGTCTGGCAAGGCTGCGGGTTTCATTTGGGATCCCATGATATTTGGCGGAAGGACGGCCGCGCCATGCTGTCAGGCGCGGCCAAGCCGAACTCAGACAGCGCCGATCCGCGCCACGATGCCTTCGGGCCACGACTTGGCCAGATCGCTTTCAAGATAGACCTGCTGCACATGGCTGCGGAAGGCGTCGACATCCGGGGTGTAGACATCAAGCCCCTTGTCGGCAAAATCCTTGGCAAGCTTGGTTTCCCGGTCCAGATGCTGGCCGGTGCTCCATTCGATGGAACTGTCCGCCGTGGTCTGAACCAGCGCCTGCTGCTCAGGCGTCAAGCCGTCCCAGACCGGTTTCGCCATCGTCAGCAAGTCGAACGCCACCAGATGCGAGGTCAGCACGATCTGCTTCATCACCTCATAGAACTTCATGTTCTCGACATTCGGCAGCGGGTTGTCCTGCCCGTCGATCGCGCCGGTCTGCAGTCCGGTGTAAACTTCGGCATAGGCCATCGGCGTCGGATTGGCGCCCAAAGCCGAACCAAGGAACTGCCAGGCCTCGCCGCCGGGCATCCGCAGGTTGATACCCTTCATGTCGTCCGGTGTGTTGATCTTGCCGGTGGTGTTCAGCCCGACCTGCCGGGTGCCATAGAAGGTCGGCCCCAAAATCTTGATGCCAAGCTGGTCTTCCGCCATAGCCTTCATCTCGGCACCGACATCGCTGGCAAAGAAACTGCGCAGATGGGTGGCGTCGCGGAACAGATAACCCGAGGTCAGCACCGACCATGCCGGCACCTGATTGGACACGTCCTGCGGGGCGATGTTGCTCATTTCAAGATTGCCGCGCTGCAACGCCACCAGTTCGGTGCCCTGCTTGAACAGCGTGCCGCCGTAATAGGGCTCGAAGGAAAAATCGGCGCCGATGCCAGCGGCAAACTTCTTCACCATTTCGGCGCGAATGTCCTGTTCGGAAAAGACTGCTGAAAAGCGCAGTTTGATCGGGTCGGCGGCAAGCGCCATCCGTGCCACGAAAGGCGTGGCCAAAGCGGCGGAGCCAAAGGCGGCAAAGCTGCGCCGTGTGATCTTGAGTGTCATGTCTTCCTCCCTGATGGCGCAGGTGCTGCCCTCCCCGGCGCGCCTGCCTGTTGGAAAGATGCCATCTGAGCTTTCACAGATCAACCATCGATTTACATATCATATGAGATTTATTGTTTTGCCATATGATCAGTTCAATGCCCGCATCTTGCGCATCGCGCCTGATTGGGATGGAATGCGTCTGGGAGAAACTCATGAACACAGCGGCGCAGGTTCCTGGATCGGCTAGCGAAGCGGCCCACCGACGGCTGCGCGATGACATCATCTTTGGCCGACTGCCCCCCGGCCGAAAGCTGCGGCTGGAGCGGTTGCGCGACGATTACGACGTCAGCGTCACCACTTTGCGCGAGGTTCTGGGGCGGCTTGCTGCCGAAGGGTTGATCCAGTTTGAGGCTCAGAAGGGCTTTGAAGTGTCCCCGATATCCGAAGGCGACCTGCGCGAAATTGCCGAGATGCGCAGCCTGCTGGAATGCCATGCCATCGGGCCGTCGTTTGCGTCTGGCGATCTGGAATGGGAAGCCGGACTCGTCGGCGCCCACCACAAATTGTCGCGGATGGAGGACCGGATGTTGGCCGGCGAACGCAGCGCCACGGCGACCTGGAAGCGCTTTGACCGCGAATTCCATGTTGCCCTGATCTCGGCCTGCGGGTCCGGTGAACTGCTGGCGGCGCACGAACGGATTTTCGACCGGTTCCTGCGCTACCAGGTGTTGCTGGTGATGTTTCGCGGCGAAACTGCGGTCCGCGAGCACCACGACCTTCTCGCCGCCGCCCTCGACCGCGACGTGGACCGCGCTCGCTCGGTTCTGCAGGGCCATATCGGCGCATGCATCGACTATACGGTCGCGAATGGTCTGTTCGGGTCCAGGGCGGGCGTCGCATGACTGGCGAGCCGGGGGCCGAGATTGCCGGACGCGAGACTGTCGGTGCCGGCACTTATCAGCGGCTGCGCAACGACATCATAATGGGGCGGCTGAAGCCGGGTGACCGGCTGCGGCTGGAACAGCTGAAAGAAGACTACGCTGCCGGAGCCAGCACCCTGCGTGAGGCTTTGTCGCGGCTGGCGACCGACGGCTTTGTTGTGGCAGAAGGTCAGCGCGGCTTTCAGGTCGCCCCGATTTCGGCTGCCGGGCTGCACGAGATCGCGGCGCTGCGGCTGCTGATCGAAGAACACGCTCTCGCCCGCAGCTTTGCCAGTGCCACGCTGGACTGGGAGGCCCAGGTCATCGCCGCCCATCACCGGCTCGATTCGCATGAGGAACGGCTTGAGGCTGGTGACAGCTCCGGCATCACGGCATGGCGGCAGAGCGACTGGCGCTTTCATCAGGCGCTAATTTCGGCCTGCGGCTCGAAAGTGCTGATGCAGACCCATGCCGAGGTGTTTGACAAATACCTGCGTTATCAGATGATTGCGTTGGCGTTCCGACCTGCGGCCTCGCGTCCAGAGCATCAGGCGCTGAAAGCGGCCGCGCTGTCCCGCGACACCGCGCAGGCGATTTCTCTTTTGCGTCATCACATCCGTGCCGGGGTCGAGCAGGCGCTGGTGCTGGGCGCGTTCAGATCGTGACAGTTGGCAGGAAGGGCGGTCAGTCTGGCCACAACCCTGGACCCGGATCATTGAGGTTCCGCTTCCACATTTGGTCTGGCAGGATCGTTCATGCTTGCCGCGACGCCGCAGATTGCACTCTGTTGCCCAGCGTGAGGGGTGACTTTCTGTTCCGGCTTGGCCGGTTGAGCGAGGCGAAGATCGCCTTCGATGCGGCGGTGGAACTTGCCCGTAACGATCAGGACAAGGCGTTTCTTTGCGCCAGATCGGCCGCATGTGACCCGGAAACCGCACGCTAAAGCGGCCCATGTCCGCAGCACCACCGCCTCAATCCGCAGACCGCGCCAGCACCTCGGGGGCCAGACCGTCACGGACAAGGCGGTCCGGATCCGTCGAAGTGCGGCGATCTTGCAACCCTGATTGGCCAATGAATCTGTCCACGTGTGGACACGAGAAACTATCCCACAATAACAATAGGATGGTGTCTTCCGTCCCCCCGGTGAAAAGGTTTTCGCAGTCCCGCGGCGACATCATCAATAGCCCTTCACTTCGTCTGCTTTGTGTCGCGGACAGCTGCCAGTTGCGCGGCAACCGCGTTGGTAAAGATCCGCGCATCTGTCAGCAGCGAGGCGAAATCGTAGCCTTGGGCAAAGGCGCGCCGTACCATCGCGGCAGAACCGGTGTGAACCCCGGCGAGGCGCCCCGCTGCTTTGGCGCGGGCTGCGATGGTCGCGATGGCGTCCAGAACCTCGGGTGCGGTGGGATCGAGAGTGGGCTCATGGCCCAGCGACAGGCCGAGGTCGGACGGGCCGACATAGACGCCATCGATGCCCTGAACGGCCAGAATGGCGTCAAGGTTGGTCATCGCCTCACGGGTTTCGATCATTGCGATCACCAGAACCGAGGTGTTGGCGGTTTTCACATATCCGGGTCCGTGGATCATATTGGCCCGGGTCGGCCCGAACGACCGGTTGCCCAATGGTGCATATCGGGTGGCGTGGACAAGCGCATGGGCATCGGCAACCGTGTTGACCATTGGGCAAATCACCCCGGAAAAGCCGGCGTCGAGACATTTCATCAGGATGCCGGGTTCATTCCACGGCACCCGTGCCAGCACCGGGGCGGGCAGGCCTTGCAGCACCTGCAACATCGTCAGCGCAAGTTGATAGTCGATCAGCCCATGCTGCAGATCGACAGTCATCAGGTCAAAGCCCTGACGGCCCATGATTTCTGCGGTGATGGCCGAGGGCAGGGCGCACCAGCCGTTGACGGCTCTGCCCCCGGCGACGAAATATCCTTGCAGGTCTTGGGTCATGGCGGCCTCAGGTTGCAAGCCAGTCCAGCAGATATGCGGCGGTGGCTTGGGGGTTTTCCAATGTCGGAAGATGGGCCGCATCCGGCACGATGGCCAGACGTGACTGCGGCATCAGGGCGTGCATCTGATCGTGGCGGTCGCGCGGGCACAGACGGTCTTGCGCGCCCATCAACACGAGGGCCGGGCCCCGGAAGGCGGCCAATGTGGCGGTTTGATCGCGGCGGTTTTTCAGGGCAATGGATTGCCGGACAAAGACCTCGGGGCCAAGACCCAGTGCCATATCCATGCAAAGGTCGAGTATGGGCTGTTGCGCCGGGCCGGGGGCGAGGTAGTTCGGCTTCATCTCATCGCGCAGCACGTCGGCGAGATGCCCGCTGAGCGCCCGGGCGATTTGCGGGGCGTGGACGGCCTGCGCCTGCGGCGTCTCGGCCCGCGGGTTGGTGTCAAGGAGGGCGAGGCGTTCCACCCGATCCGGGGCTTGCGCAAGGATTTCCATCGCAACAATCCCACCCATCGACAGTCCGGCGAGGGCAAAGCGTGGCGGCACCTGCAGCAGAACCGCGGCGGCGAGGGCCTGCATGCTGTCCTGTGCGGTCGGCAGGACGTGGATCATCGGGCAGGGCGCGGCAAATCCACCCCACATCCGCGCATCGCACATCATGCCGGGGATCAGAACGAGCGGGATCACCGGAACCAGGGTCCTTGCAGGTTTCTTCCATATCCCCTTGAAAGGCGCCGGGCGTCAGCGGACACGGCGCGCGCCCTCTTTCAAGGTGGCAAGTTTGGCCCAGGCGATTTCAGGGTCGACCGCGCCAAAGCCCGCAAAGGTGCCAAAACCGCAATCGGACCCGGCGATCACACGATCCGTTCCCAGAATATCGGTAAAGCGTTCAAGTCGTTGCGCGACAAGATCGGGGTGTTCCACAAAGTTGGTTGTGGTGTCGACGGCACCGGGGATCAGCACCTTGTCGTCCGGAATCTCGGCGGCGCGGTCACGAAACACTGTCCATTCATGGCCATGTCGGGGATTGGCCGTCTCGAACAGGATATAGGTCGCGGGGACCTTCATAAGCAGCGGGAAGACCTGCGCCATGTCGATATCGCAGACATGCGGCCCTTCGTAGTTGCCCCAGCAGATGTGCAGACGGATGCGGTCGCGGGGCAGGCCGTGCAATGCGTGCTCCAGCGCCTCGACATGCGTGGCGGCAACGCGCAGGAATTCGGCGTCGGTCAGGTCGGCAAACAGCATGTGCCGTGACAGCGCGAGGTCCGGACAATCGAGTTGCAGGTCCAGCCCGGCCGCAAGGATGGTGCGGTATTCGTCGCGCATCGCTTCGGCCAGGGCCTGCAAATAGGTTTCGCGGTTGGGGTAATAGGCGTTTTGCAGAAACAGGCTGATCACGCCCGGCGAGGCGGCGTTCATGAAACCGCGCGTGGCCCCATGGGTCAGCATTGCCGCCTTGAGGTTGGCAATATCCTTCTGCAACTCTCCCTGACCTTTGGCAGCGACGGGGCCCACGCATTGCGGCCGGGCATATTGCGGCGTGCCACCCTCCTTGGCAAGCCGGTCAAGGAAGGTCGGAAACAGTTTCAGATCGGCGGGTGCGTTGCGTGGACTGTCGCCGCCAAAACCGGTGTAGCGGTCTTTGACATAGGTGGCATAGCTGATCTTGGACGCCTCGCCATCCGACACGATGTCGATGCCCGCCGCCACCTGACGCCGGACATTTTCGGCAACGGCGGCGGCCATGCAGGCGTCAAAGGCGGCCGGATCATAGGGCCGGGCATTTTCGCGGGCAAAGAGGAAATCGACAACCGGTTGCGGGCGGGGAAGGCTGCCGACATGGGTGGCGAGCAGGGACATCATGCGCTCCTTACAGCAGCGAGCCGGTGGTGCCGGCGGGATCGTCGGTGGCGATGACGCGGTATAGCGAGGATTCGCCGGTCACCGCCGGGGCAAGACCATGCTCCAGCCCGGGCGGGATGGCCGCCGTGTCGCCCGGATTCAGGACGGTGGTACCGTCGGCCCAGGTCAGCCGCCAATAGCCGCGCATCGGCATCAGGACCTCGTGTCGGTTCAGCGTATAGGGCGTGTCGGGGATCGAGTTGCGCGACAGCAGTTCAACTTCAAAGCCGGGACGGTCGCGCAATTTGCCCTGGGCGCCGATCACCTTTGCGGGTTGGTGGTCCGACAGCGCCAGCAGGTCGTGATAGCGGGCGACGTGGTTGGGGATGACCTCGGCGGTGGTGGGTTCGGGGAAGGCTTTCAGTTCGTCCTGCGTCAACAGCGGCATCGGCGGCACGCCTTCGGGCAGGGTCTGACCTCTTTTGGTGTCGTACAGCTTGCCGTTCTTGCCGAGGATCAGGCCATAGTCCTCGGCCTCGGTGATGACCTGGGGGGCCCAGACCACGCCACCGCCGGCATCATCGCCGCCCAGAATGGCCATGATCATCCCATAATCGGTGCCGACATTTTCGAAGGCGCGGAAGATGCCGGTGGGGATGTTGAAGATGTCGCCTTCCTCGGCGATGAATTCACCGGCGGTGCCCCAGCGGCCCCAGAAGAACCGCCAGCGACCCTTCAGCACAAAGAACACCTCGGCGGTGCGGTGGGTGTGCAACGAGTTGCGGCAGCCCGGTGGTTGGCCGGCGGCGCCGATGTTGAAGCCCGGGGTGTCGACGATATGGACGTGTTGGTCGGGGCTTTCCGAGACGCCGCCGCCGATGATGGTGAAGTTTTCCTTGCGGTCTGAGCCGGGGGTGTGGGCGTCGATGAATGCAGTCTTGCAGGGGCGCAGGTCGCCGTAACGGACGATGCGGGCGGCCATGTCTTGCGGCGTCATGTCGTGTCCTTTCAGTCGGCGGTCCAGCCGCCATCTACGATGAGAGAGGTTCCGGTGATCAGGCTTGCGGCATCCGAGGCGAGGAAGGCTATGGCGCCCATCAGGTCTTCGACCTCGCCCACCCTTGCCAGTTTGATTTTGGAGGCGATCCAGGCGGCACGTTCAGGGTTGGCGAAGGTGGCGGTGGTCAGCGCGGTGCGGATGAAGGTGGGGGCAATGGTGTTCACCCTTATGGCGTGCGGCCCCCATTCGATCGCCATGCTTTTGGTCATGCCTTCCAGCGCGTGCTTGGTGGCGGCGTAAACCGCGCGGTCGACGCCGCCGACATGGGCCATCTGGCTGGAGATGTTGATCAGGCTGCCGGGTTTGTCTTCAGCGAGCAGCCGCCTGGCGACCGACCGGGTTACAAAATAGGCGGCGCGAAAGTTCAGGCCGACCGCGAAATCAAAATCGTCCGGTGTGGTGTCAATCGCCGGGCCATGGCGGGCAATGCCGGCGGAATTGACCAGAATGTCAAAAGCGGGCAGGGCGGACAAAGCGGTCTCGGTTGCCGCAACATCGGTGATGTCGAGCGGCAAGGCATGGGCACGGAACCCGGCAGTCTGCATTTCGGTGACGAGGGCCTGCAATTCGGCCTGCCGCCGCGCCGCAAGCCAAACCTCGGCCCCCTGTTCCGCCAATGCGACCGCCGCAGCCGTCCCGATGCCCGAAGATGCCCCCACCACAAGCGCGCGGCGGCCGTCCAGCCGGAAGGAAGGCGTGCGCGGCAGGGTCATTCGGCAGCCTGTCCATAGGGGACATTCTGGCCGCCATAGCGCCGGACGCGGAGGTTGCATTGTTCGGCATGACCCACGAAGCCTTCCAGCATGCACAGACGCGAGCCGTAGCGACCGACCATCGCAGCGGCCTCATCGGTCACGATGCGCTGATAGGAGTGGGTTTTCAGGAACTTGCCGACCCAGAGCCCGCCGGTATAGCGCCCGGCCTTGCGCGTTGGCAGCGTGTGGTTGGTGCCGATCACCTTGTCCCCATTGGCGACATTGGTGCGGGCACCCAGAAACAGCGCGCCATAGCTGTGCATATTTTCCAGAAACCAGTCGTCGCGGTCCGTCATCACCTGAACATGCTCGGACGCGATGAAATTCGCGGTGTCGAGCATCTCTTGATAGGTGTCACACAAGATGACCTCACCATAGTCGGCCCAAGAGACGCTTGCAGTTGCGGCGGTCGGCAGGATTTTCAGCAGGCGGTCAATCTCGACCAGGGTCGCTTCGGCCAGACGGCGGGAATTGGTGATCAGGACGGATGGCGAGTTATAGCCGTGCTCGGCCTGACCAAGCAGGTCGGTGGCGCAGAGTTCGGCGTCCACCGTATCATCTGCAATCAGCATGGTTTCGGTCGGACCGGCAAACAGATCGATGCCGACCCGGCCGAAAAGCTGGCGCTTGGCTTCGGCCACGAAGGCGTTGCCGGGGCCGACCAGCATGTCGACGGGACTGATCGTCTCGGTGCCAAGGGCCATGGCACCAACCGCCTGCATCCCGCCCAAGACGTAGATTTCATGCGCACCCGCCAACTGCATCGCGGCAACAATGGCGGGGTGTGGAGCGCCGTTCACCGGCGGCGCAGAGGCGATGATGCGTGGCACGCCCGCCACCGCAGCCGTCAGCACCGACATATGGGCCGAAGCCACCATCGGAAACTTGCCGCCCGGCACATAGCACCCCACCGATTGCACCGGAATGTTGCGGTGGCCAAGGAATACGCCGGGCAGAGTTTCCACCTCGATATCCGTCATGGAGGCACGCTGCGCCTCGGCAAACCTGCGGATCTGGGTCTGGGCAAAGCGGATGTCTGCCATGTCGCGCGGCGCGACCTTTTGCATCGCGGCGTCAATCTCTGACGGTGTCAGGCGAAACGACGCTGGATCATAGCGGTCGAACTTGACCGACAGATCGCGCACTGCGGCATCGCCCCGCGCGGCAATGTCGGCGAGTACACCCTCGACCGTAGTGCGGGTCTTGGCATCGTCGGCGGCGCGCTCGGATTCCGGTTTGCCGCGCTTGAGCCAGGTCGTCGTCATGTCATCCTCCGACGATGAATACGTTTGCAATAGTGATAGACCATAGCGACGACGGATGGCAAGCTGCATCTGTGCGGAGATTCAGATGCTGGCATGGGCGGGGTTGAAAATAGTCTGCGTTTTATCAGTCGTGGTGGAAAAGCGTCTGTCCAGGCGGAAAATCTGTGTCAAGCGTAAACTGCCGTTTGCAATCGTATGCAGGCATTGCTAAGATGCCGCGAATGCATTGCCGGCCTGAAGGCCCAAAGGAGCGCCATGTCCAATCCGTCGCAACCCTATCCGGACGCAAAGATAACCTGGATCAAGGAACCCGGCCGCAGTGCCGAGAATGACAACAAACCGGTTGCCGATCTGGTGTCGACGATTCTTGCCGACGTGAAAGCGCGTGGCGATGCCGCGGTGCGAGAGTATTCGGCCCGGTTCGACAAGTCTGACCTGAGCCTGTTCGAGGTGACGGCAGAGCAGCGAACAGCGGCGGTGGCGGCGCTGAACCCACAGACCCGGGCGGATACCGAATTTGCCATTGCCAATGTGCGGCGGTTTGCCGAGGCGCAGCTGGCGACGATCCTGCCGCTGGACGTGGAGCCACTGCCGGGTGTGTTCATGGGCCACCGGGTGATCCCGATCGAGCGGGTGGGCTGTTATGTTCCCGGTGGCCGGTTTCCGCTGCTGTCCGCCCCGATCATGACGATCGTCCCGGCCAAGGTGGCTGGGGTGGGAGAGGTGATCGCTTGTCTGCCACCCAATGCGCATGAGGCTATGGTGGCTGGCTGTCATCTGTCTGGCGCCGACCGGATATTCCGGATCGGCGGCGCACAGGCGATTGCGGCGATGGCTTACGGGACAGAAAGCGTGCCGGCGGTGATGAAGATCATGGGGCCGGGCAATGCCTTTGTGAACGAGGCCAAGCGGCAAGTCTTTGGACCGGTGGGGATTGATCAGCTCGCCGGGCCGTCGGAGATCTATACGCTGGCCGATGAGACGGGCGATGCCGAGATGATCGCCACCGACATGCTGGCGCAGGCGGAGCATGATGTGCGGACAAGGGTGGGGCTGATCACCACCCATCGGCCGCTGGCGGAGGCGGTTCTGGCCGAGGTCTCAAGGCAAATGGCGACCTTGTCGACAGCCCATGTCGCGGCGCCGGCCTGGGCGGATTACGGCGAGATCGCGGTGTGTGAGGATGAGGCGGCGATGATTGCCTATTCCGACATTATCGCGGCCGAGCATTTGCAGGTTCATACCAAGGATCCGCACGGAATGGCGGGGAAGCTGCGCAATTATGGCTCGCTGTTCATCGGGGAGTTGGCGAGCGTGGTCTATTCCGACAAATGTTCCGGGACCAACCATACTCTGCCGACGATGGCGGCCGGGCGCTATACGGGCGGGTTGTGGGTTGGGGCCTATGTCAGGATTGCGACCCATCAGTGGCTGACGCCTGAAGGCGTGCAGACGGTGGCCCCGCCCGCCGCGCGGCAGGCTGCGAGTGAGGGGTTGGAGGGCCATCGCCGGGCGGCGCAGTTGCGGCTGGACCGGATGCAGGTTCGCTGAACAATCGGGATGTCCAGATCTTGATTTGCCTGTTGTTCAGACTTGCCTTGCGGCGTCAGGCGGGACATCCGCCTGATCCGCGGCGCTGGGCGGAGTGGTCGGTGGATTTCTCGAAGGCGTGACCGGCGGCGCAGATCAGGTCTTCGTCACCGATGCGACCGACGAGTTGCATCCCCAATGGCAGGCCAGCGTCAAAACCCATGGGCAGGGACAAGGCGGGTTGGCCGGTCAGATTGAAAGCGATGGTGCGCATCGGTGTCCACACCGCCTTTTCCCCATCAAAGGCCGAAAACGGCAGGGCGGCGGTCAGGGTGGTAGGGGTCAGGATCAAGTCGTACCCCGCCATCGCGGCCAGCATTTCGGCGGTCAGGCGGGTTTGGGCGGTGCGGGCGGCGGTCAGGTCGTCGGGCAGGATGGCCGCACCGAACGCCAGAGATTGCAGGACGGGGCGACCGTAAAGCGCGGCATTGTCGCGGATCAGCGCCGCATGTTCCGTCAGCGCCTCGGCGTGCAGAATGATTGAGGCGGCAGCCTCGTACAGGGCATAGTCGGGCAAGGGGGCGAGGGTGATGGTGGCCCCCAGCATCGAAAATTGCGCGGCGGCGTCATCCATGGCGCGGATCACGGCGGCGGAAGCTTGCGGGTCGTCGGCGAACCAATCGCGGGCGTAGAGGATGCGCACGCCTCGGGCGCCGCGCTGCAGCAGTCCGACAGCGGGGCGCCAGTTTTCGGGGCGTTCGGTGAGCGCATCCAAGGCAAGGGCGGCCTCTTCCACCGTGGCGGCGATCGGGCCGACATGGTCGAGGGTCGGAGACAGGGGAAACACGCCGCTGCGGGCAACGCGGGCGAGGCTGGGTTTCAGGCCGACGCAGCCACAATAAGCGGCGGGGCTGCGGACCGAGCCGCCAGTATCGGTGCCCAGCGCCATGCGGACAAGGCCACCGGCCACGGCAGAGGCCGAACCGGACGACGACCCGCCGGTGATGTGACCCAGATTCCACGGGTTGCGGGCAGGCGGGTCGGGCAGGGTCAGATCCGGGCCGACCATGGCAAATTCGTAGGTGGCGGTCTTGCCGAGCAGCACAGCGCCCTGAGCCCGCAGGCGGGCGACGGCATCGGCATCCTGTTTGGCGATGCGTCCGGCAAAGACAGCAGAGCCGCTGGTTGCGGGCAGGTCCTTGGCATCAAGCAAGTCTTTGACAGCAAAAGGAATACCGCAGAACGGACCGGGGTCCACTTGCGTCAGCATGGCATCGGCATTGTCGGCTTCGCTCAGGGCATCGGGGTTCAGATGGCTGAAAGCATGCAGGTCAGGGTGGCTGGCGATGCGGGCCAGATGCGCCTCGGCCAAGGCCCGGGCCGTCAGGGTCCCGGCACGCAGGGCGGCAGCGGCCTCAGGGATGGTCAGGTCAGCCGGGTCAGTCATTTTGGGCGAGAAAGGCGGCAATGCGGGCAACCTCGGCGCGCAAATGTTGTGCCCCGGCCCACGCGGCGGCAAATGCCTTGGCGTCCAGCGTCAGGCCAAGGGCGGCAAGGCGGGCGCGAAACGCAGCCTCGGTCATTTGGCACCGAAACGGCGGCTGGAGCTACGGATCACCAATTCACCGGGCAGGACGACGCGGGTGACTTCGGGCTGATCGGCGGCGATCCATGTCATCAGCATGGTGACGGTTTCCTGCACCATCTGGTCGACCTTCTGGCGGTAGGTGGTCAGGTTATAGGCGGGCCAGGCCGCGGGCGGGACGTCATCGAAGCCGACGACCGAGACATCATCCGGCACCCGCAGGCCCAGTTCATAGCGCAGGACATCCATCGCGGCAAAGGCCATGTGATCATTGCCGACAAACACCGCATCGGGGCGTCTGGACGTGGCAAAAATCTCGCGCGTTGCGGCCTGGGCGGTGCGGTAATCGAAATTGCCCTCGGCGCGGGCGAACAGATCCTGTCCCGCCTCGGCCAGCCCGGCGCGAAAGCCGGCTTCGCGGTCCATCTGGGTCGAGGCCCCGGCGAACCCGGCGATATAGGCAATGCGTTGGTGGCCGGTGCCACAGAGGTAATCGGCCAGAGCCTTGCCGCCGGCGTAATTGTCGGAGGTGACCGACGACAGGTTCTTGTCGGCATGGGCCCGGTTGAACAGCACGACGGGAATGCCGGTGGCGGCACAGCGGGCGGCGAGGTCCGACGACATCGAGACCGAGGCCATGATGATGCCATCTACCTGATAATCCATGATTTCACGGATGACCTGATCGACATTGACGCTGTTGACCGGGGCAAGAAAGATCAACACGTGGTAGCCGACCTTCTGCAGTTCGGTCGACAGACGTTCCACCATTTCAGGGTAGAAATAGTTTTCGAGATAGGCCACGACCAGACCGATGATCCGGCTTTTGCCGGATTTGAGCGAGCGGGCCAGCACATTTGGCCGGTAGCCGAGATGGGCGGCAGCGGCGCGGACCTTTTCGGCGGTTTTCGGGCTGACGGATGAGCCGGGGGTGAAGACCCGGCTGACGGCGGACTGGCTGACGCCAGCAAGGGCGGCCACCTCCAGTGACGTTACTTTCTCGTTGGCCAAGCGCGATCTCCCCCGACTGCGGGTGCAGTGTTCGCCGAAGCGGCAGGCCGGGGCAAGTCTGTCATAGCCTTGTGCCGGATTTGGCGTCGAAGAGGTGGACGGCGTTGGCGGGGACGGCAATGTGGAGGGGGGCACCGATGGCGATCCGAAAGTCCTTGGGGGCACGGACGGCGACCAGCGCCTCGCCGACGCGGACCGAGACAAGGGTGGCATCGCCGAGAAGTTCCATCGAGTAGACCGGGGCGGCGATTTCGGCTGCGGTCGGGCTGACAAAGGCATCTTCGGCGCGAAAGCCAAGGGTGACTGGGCCGGTTGCGGCGAGATTGGCGATGGTCATGCCGGGGGCCGTGAAGCTGCCATTGGTGACGGTGCCCGCGATCAGGTTCATCGCGGGCGAGCCGATGAAGCTGGCGACAAAGGCGTTGGCGGGGCGGTCGTAGATGTCGGTCGGGGTGCCGACCTGCTGGACGACGCCGTGATTCATCACGACGACGCGGTCGGCGAGGGTCATCGCCTCGATCTGGTCATGGGTGACGTAGATGGTGGTGGTTTTCAGGGTGTGGTGCAGGTTCTTGATCTGCGCCCGGGTCGAGACGCGGAGTTTGGCGTCGAGGTTGGACAGCGGTTCGTCCATCAGAAAGGCGTTGGGTTCGCGGACGATGGCGCGGGCCAGGGCCACCCGCTGCCGCTGACCACCCGACAGGTTGGCGGGGCGGCGGTCGAGAAGGGGGCCGAGTTCCACCATCTCGGCGGCCTTCTTCACCCTTGCGTCGTGCTGATCCTTGGGGACATTGCGGACGCGCAGCGGGAAGCGGATGTTTTCGTAGACCGTCAGGTTGGGGTAGAGGCCGTAGCTTTGGAACACCATCGAGATGTCGCGGTCCTTCGGCTCCAACCCGTTGACCATGCGGTCGCCGATCCAGATTTCACCCTCGGTCAGATCTTCCAGCCCGGCGATCATCCGCATGGTGGTGGTCTTGCCGCAGCCGGAGGGACCGAGCAGCACCAGAAACTCGGCATCAGCGATTTCGAGGTTGAAATTGGCCACGCCGGTGACCCCGGCCCAGCGTTTGCAAACGTTGACGAGGCGGATTTGCGCCATGGGTTAACCTTTCACAGCGCCGGCGGTCAAGCCGGAGACGATTTGCCGTTGGAAGAACAGGACGAGGATGAACAGGGGCACGGTGGCCGAGACGACGGCGGCGACGGCGAACATCACATTGCCCTCATTCTGGATTGACCCCAGGAAAGAGGCGATCTTGGGGATCATGGTCTGGTTGTCCTGACTGAGCAGCATCGAGGTGACCGCGAAGTCGTTGTAGCCCAGAAGGAAGCTGAACAGGCCGGTGGTGATCACGCCGGGCCACATGACCGGCATGATCACCATGCGGAAGGCCTGAAATCTTGTGCAACCATCGACAAGGGCGCTTTCGTCCAGATCCCGCGGGATCGACAGGAAGAACGAGTGCAGCATCCACAGGGTGAAGGGCTGGTTGATGGCGACCAGCACGATGATCGTGGTGGGCAGGACGCCCCAGATGTTCAGCTGGAAGAACGGCAGCAGATAGCCCGAGACCAGCGTGATATGCGGCATGGCGCGGAACACCAATGCGGCGATCAGGATCCAGAACGCGTAGCGGTGGCCCGAGCGGGCGAGGGCATAGCCGCCAAGCGTGCCGACGAACAACGAGATGCAGGTGACCGACAGCGTCACGATCAGGGTATTGATGACCGGTCGCCAGAACTCATGGGTGATCCAGGCGCCGCGGTAGCCGTCGAGGGTGAAGGGTGCGCCGGTCTGCAGCTGGGTGCGCACGCCTTCGATGGCAAACCACCAGCTTTGCCGGGAGAAGAAATCCGCCTCGACCTTGAAGCTGCCCCAGACAGTCCATGCGAAGGGGAAGATGGCGGCGAGCAGCCAGATTGCCAGAAAGCCGGTGGTCAGTGCACGCAGGCCAAGGGGGCGGTGGTCCATGCTACACCGCCTTCCGGTTGAAGTCGCGCCATGTCCGCAGCAGCACCGGGGCCAGCAGGATCAGGACACCGACAATTGTCAGCACCGAGGTCGCCCCCGCCGAGCCGAATTGTGCGGCGTCCTGACTGACCAGATCGTTGAACACCAGCCATGACAGCGAGGTGGCGTTGGCCTGGGCCGAAAACCCGACGATGGGTTCGAAGACCCGGAAATTGTCCATCAGTTGCACCAGTGCGACAAAGGTGGCCAGCGGCATCAGATGCGGGATTATGACGAAGCGTGTGGCCTGCCAGCGGCTGGCCCCGTCGATGCGCGCGCTTTCCAGCGTGTCCATCGGCACGGTTTGCAGGCCCGCATAGAACACGACAAAGGAAAACGGCCCGTTGGTCCAGATGCCGTAGTTCAGCAGCACCGCCCAGGTCAGCACGGGTGAGGCGCGCAGCGACAGCGTGGGGTCGCCGGTTACCGATTGCAGCGTCGCCCCGAAGATGCCGGATGGGTTGAACATCCATGACAGGATCAGCGACCCTACCAGCGGCGTGATGATCATTGGCAGGATCGAGACAAAGATGGCGGGGCCGCGCAGCAGCCGGGGCAGGGTGTTGACCGCAAGGGCGATGGCAAACCCCAAGGCCATGGCCAGCGGGGTGACGGTAAAGCAATAGACCAGCGTAAAGGCGAGGGCGCGGTAGAAGGGCAGGTTCATCAGCCGGGTGGCGACATCGGACACGCCGGTGTTGGTGCCGAAGATCTGGCGCAGGTCGTCGAGTGCCAGGTGATTGTGATTGGTATAGTTGGTCAGACCGGCAAACTGACCCAAAGGCGCCTCGGCCTTGAGTTTGGCCATGGCTGCTGTGTCGACCTTGGTTTGCTTTTCGGTGCCAAACGGGCTGACGCTTTCCACGGTGATCAGGATGGCATCATGTTCCTGATAGAGCGATTGCACCACCACCGAGACAATCGGCAGCGTGATGAACAGCAGCATCGCCAGCAGCGACGGGAAGATGAAGGTGAAGAAGGCGCGGTGCGGCATCGGATGTGTCCGGGCATGGGGCCTGCCCCAGTCTGGGGCAATCGCGGGTGTCCGCAAGAGGGGCCGGCCGGTTCGGGCGCGGCGGGGTCGGCAAGGGTGGCGGTTCAGGCCGGTCTTGGTGCGATCGGCCTGAACCAGGTCAGCGGTAGGAAATCCCCTATTTCAGGAAGCCACCCTCTTTGGCAGCGGAGTCGTAGGCGGCTTTGACATCGGCCAGAGCCTGATCTGCCTCTTCCTTGCCAGCGATGAAATCGGCCAGTTCAGAGGACAGTGCGGTGTGCAAGAGACCCATATAGGGCTGCATCGGATAGGCGCGTGCGCCGCCGGTGGCATTGCCGATCACGCCGATGGCGGCGGGGCCGGGGGTGTAACCCTTGACCAGCCAGGTTGCGACCTCGGCATGGGCGGCGAGGGTTTCCGGGCTGATGCCGTGGACCATGGCCTGAAACGAGGCGGCGGCGTCTTCGTCGCTGATGTTCTTGGCGATGGTAAAGCCGTCCCACCACAGTGCCGCACCGGGGATCGTGCCGCCACCAATGGTCGGGGCTGCCGCAAAGCCGGTATTGGCGACGATATCGGGATTGGCCTTGGCCGGGTCAATCGCGGCCCCGGCAAGCGAGCCCCATTGGTTCATGAAGGCAACGGTGCCGGCATCCCAGACCTTGTTCAGTTCATTGGCGTCATAGGTCAGATAGTCCGGGTTCATGAAGCCGGTCATCGCGCGCATGGTGGCAAGAACCTTGCGGCCGTTGTCATTGTCGATGGCCAGTTCCGCGGTGCCGTCGGCAAAGAACTCTCCGCCAGTCGCAAGGTACATGTTCACGAATTCCGCCGCGAGATCCCAGCCGGGCTTGTCAGAGGCGGCCAGCGGATAGTCCAACAGGCCCTTGTCCTTGATGATCTGGGCGTCGGCCAGCACGTCTTCCCAGCTGGCGGGCACCGGAAGACCGGCCTTTTCCAGAATGTCCTTGCGGTAGAACAGATGCTGGCCGTTGCCCATGAAGGCGATGGCCATGGTCTTGCCGTCAATCTTGATCAGCTGGTTGGGCTGCAGATCGGCGCCGTATTTGGCGACCAGATCATCCAGGGGACGGATCAGGTCGTCGTTTAGCAAGGGCACGATGGAATTGTTCGCGACCATGGCAACTGTGTATTCCGCCGGATTGGCGGTCAGCGCCGGGCCCTGGATGTTCTTGTGTTCCGCGGTGGCGTTGGCGGTGACAGTCACCGTGGCGCTGGCGCAGGTGGCGGCGGCGTCGTTCACCACGCGCAAGGCTTCAAAATCGTTGGACAGGATACGGACCGAGCCTGCGCCCTGAATGCCGCAATCGGCAAAGCCTGCTCCGGCGCCGGCCAGCAAGGCCGCAACGCTTACTGCACCGGCCATGATGGCCCTGTTTGGTCTGATGGTCATATTGCACCCCTCTGCTGTTGATTGTCACGTTGCCGGTCGCGGGCCGATCTTGTTCACGTGCAAAGCTAAGCACTCTTTGCATACGATTGCAAACGGTTTGTTTCGGCGGGGCACGGGAAAACGTGCGGGAGTTTTGCGGATGCCCGAAAAACCAACGGCCAGCCCGGAGGCTGGCCGATCCTGTGCTGCATCGTCGGGCGGTTTCAGGCCGAAATGGCGGCGGCCTTGGCGTCGGCCATCTGGGCCAGCTTGACCTGCACCAGTGCCGAGGCCTCGTCATAGACCCGCCATTCATCGACGATCTTGCCGTTCTTGTAATGGAAATGGGTGATCCCCATGATCTGCACCCGTTTGCCGGTCGGGGCGCCAAGGTGGTTCAGGATGCCATAGCCGATGTGGTGGCCTTCCATGATCCAGCGCACGGCGACCTTCTCGCCGCCCTCTTCGCAGGGCGTGGTGCAGATGTGCTGGGGGGTAAAGGCCGCGTCGGGCAGCGAGCCGATCAGGCCAAGGGTCTGATGGATGATCGAGGCATGGCCGTAAAGTTCGGCCATCAGCGGGCCGTGGTATTGTGCGGTGGGGGCGTAGACCTGGGCGATCTGGCCGAGCATCTTGCGATTGAACACGTCATGCATCCAGCGCAGGGTGTGACGTTCCAGCTCGGTTGCGGCCAGCGAGACATCGGCCTCAGCTTCCGGCGGATACTGGCCAATCATGTGACGGTTTTCGCCAATGTCCAAGGAAACCAAGCCCTTGTCAAACGCCGCCTTGGCAATGCGCTCGGCATAGCCCTGTACATCAAGGCCCAGTTGCATCAGGATTGCGGTGGTGTCCGCCACGACCCATTCGCGGTAGATCTTGTTTTCATAGATCATGCAGTCGGCCACGGTGCGCGAGGTGAACATGCGCCCGGTGGGATAGCCGAGATGGCCGTTCTGGGTGTGGCGGCCGGTGCCCGTCACCAGATGCGAGGTGTAAAAGCCGTCATCTTCGTTGCCCTTCCAGATGACATGGGTCGCCATGCCGCGGCGTTCGGGGAAGGAGACCAGACGCTGGATGGTGTCGCGCACCACCTCTTCGCGGGTATAGATCGTGCCGGTGGTGCCGTAGAGCACGCAGTTATGGGTATAGTGGCTGTAGATCAGGCCAATGTCGCGTTCATCCCAGATCTTGTGGGTGCAGCGCACGATGTAGTCCACGATATCGGTGTAGATCGGGTCAAATCCGCGCATCGCCTGGTTACGCTTGCCGCCGTGCGGGGCCAGATCGGGGTAATCGTGCCGTTCGACCTGCATCACCTTTTCGGGCCGCGCCGGCGCCAGTTCACCGCGCGCCGCACCACTTTCAATCTTGTCTGCCATTGCGATCTCCTGCCTCGTGCTTTCGTTCCCATAGCGCCGACTCGTCGGGGGAGTCTATCCGAACGTCCAGCAAATGAACGCCGAAGAATACGTATGCAAGATGCATCTTTCTGCCTAAACCGGGTTTCCGTCAAGGGGGCTGTCGAGAGCACGGCTTCAACCGGCAAAGACCGGTCGGGGACCGATGGCCCGTCATTGCACCTCGCCAGCAATAATCCACAGGATTTTCAGAAACACTGCTACACTCTGTGGCAGTCTTCGGGTTGCTGACCAAATGCAAAGGACTGTCACCAGATACGCGAAAAGTGGGGCGGGTCTGATCGCCTATCAGGTGATGGGTCAGGGGTCGCTGGATCTTGTGCTGATCTGCGGTTTTCCGTCCAATATCGAGATCCTGGCCGAGGACCCGGGCTATGGCCATCTGCTGCAGCGCCTGGCGCGCTTTTGCCGGGTGATCGTGTTTGATCCGCGCGGCTCGGGCCTCAGCGACCGGGTCGACCCGGCCCGGACGCCGGATCAGGCGGTCAGGGTAGATGACATTCTAGCGGTGATGGACGCCACGGGCTGCGGGCGGGCGGCCGTGCTGGGGGCATCCGATGGCGCGGCACAGGCGCTGCTGTTTGCCGCGCGGCATCCCGACCGGGTTCGGGCGTTGATCTTGCATGGCTTTCACGCCAGCCGCCATGATCCGGCGACCGACGGCAGACGACCGCGCTTGCAGGCTGATCCGATGGCGGGTTGGGGCACGGGATCAGCGCTGGCGCGGATCGCCCCCAGTCGGACCGACGACCGCAGCTTTGTGGAATGGTGGGGTCGTCTGGAGCGATTTTCGGCCACCCCGTCAGCCGCATTGGCCCAGGCCGAGTTGATCGCCGCGACCGATCCGCACGACGAGCTTGCCGCCATCGACGCGACCACGCTGATCCTGCATCGCAGCGCGGACGCCGTCGCCGAAGTCGCGGCGAGTCGTGGTCTGGCCCAGGCCCTTCGCGCCGCGCGATTGGTGGAATTGCCGGGCAGCGACCATCCGGTCTGGTTGGGAGATGTCGATGCCGTGGCCGATCTGGTCGAAGAATTCCTCACCGGCGAACGGTCGGTGCTGCAGGGCGCGCAGGTGCTGGCGGCAACGCTGGTGGCCCGCATCCTTGGCCCATCCGGCAGCCATGCCGCCGCCGCCGCCGGACGCCATATGCAGGAGCGGCTGGCCCTGTTCCGCGACGCGCTGCCAAGGATCGCGGCACGGCATGCCGGATCGGCGGAATGGTCGGGGACCGACCGGGTTGACCTGTGCTTTGACGGGGCTGCGCGCGCGGTGGCCTGCGCGGTCGCGCTGCGCGACGTCGCCCAGAGTCTTGGCCTTGCAATGGCGCAGGGGATCCATGCCGGTGATATCGATCGCGGATCCGGGATGCCGAGGGGTCAGGCCTTCGAGACAGCCGGTCTGATCGCCGCCACGACCCGGCAACCCGATATCCTGCTGTCGCGGCTGGCCAGCGATCTGGTGTCGGGGTCGGGGCTGCAATTTGTCGATCATGGGCTGCTTGGGGCGCAGGGTGGCCAGCCTGCGGTGCCGCTTGTCGCCCTGTCGAATGCGCGCCATCTGGAGCCGCTGGGCCGCGCCAGACCACGGCAAACCGATCTTGGCGTCCTGACCGGGCGGGAGCGGGAGGTGCTGGGGCTGGTTGCCGAAGGGGCAAGCAATCCGCAGATCGCGGTGCAGCTTGGGCTCAGCGAACATACCGTCAAGCGGCATGTCGGCAATATCCTCTTGAAGCTTGACATGCCGTCGCGGGCCGCCGCCGCGGGGCTGATGGCGCGGCAGGCCCGGAACTGAGCCGCTGGCCCGATCGGGCCATGGTGCATATGGCCCTTTCGGGGGAAGAAGCGGGTCGGGCCGCGGGTTAGGTTGTCTGGGTCCGGTCCACGCTGCGCCGGGCGTCATGGGTTGCAGCGGCTTACCAGCAAGCAGGAGGACAGCATGCTCACCAAGGCTCATCCGGTCACCGGCGCTGCGATCAAGCAGGCCATCGAGGGCCGTGACGGCAAGGCGCTTGCGGCGCTTTATGCCGATCACGCAGTAACCCGCATCGTCGACCGCAACAATCCACCCAGCAAGCCACGTGAGATCAGGGGCCGTGGTGCGATTGCGACGTTCTGGGATGACATTTGCAGCCGGACCATGACCCACAGGGTGGATGTGACTCTGGCTGATGGCAACCAGATGGCTTTTACTCAGGCCTGCACCTATCCGGACGGGGCCAAGGTCTTTTGCGTGGCGGTTCTGAAGCTGGAGGACGGGTTGATCGTGGATCAGACCGTCGTTCAGGCGTGGGACGAATAAGCCCAGGGCATAGCTGCATTTTCCGGCAATGGACCGGCAAGTTCCGGGCGGCATGACGCTGGCCGGCAGCGCAGACGTCATGCCGGGGCCGGACCGGTCGACGCCGCATCACAGACAACACATGGAGAGAGACGATGTCACTGGATGTCAAAGCAATGGCGGAATTGAAGAATTTTGGAACCCCCGACGAGGTCCGCACCTTTCCGTTGGGTCGGCTGGAATTGATCCGGATCGGCGGTGCCACGGTCGGGCGCGGGGTGTTTGAACCCGGCTGGCGCTGGGCGACTTCGGTGCAGCCGCTGGTCAACACCAACAGCTGCGAAGCGCCGCATTTCCAGTACCACGTCGCCGGTGTGCTGCGGGTGCGGATGGACGACGGCGCCGAGTTCGATTGCAAGCCCGGCGATGTGTCGCTGCTGCCAAGCGGGCATGACGCGTGGACGGTGGGCGATCAGGCGGCGGTGGTGGTCGATTTTCAGGGCATGATCGACTATGCCGTTGCCGGGCATTCGCACGGTTGAGCATGATTGCGGCGGCGCCGTCCGGTGCCGCCGCCCTGGCCAGCAGGAGTTCGGACCATGACGCTTTATCACGAGGGCAACCGCGCCTTGCAGGACCGGTTCGGCAGCCGCCGGATCGCCGACCGGCTTGATCAGTTCACCCGCACCGTCTTTACCGACGACGACCGCAATTTCATCGAAAGCCTGCCGTATTTCTTTCTGGCGACCGGCAACGCCGAGGGGCGGCCGGACTGTTCGTTCAAGGGCGGTCCGGCGGGTTTTGTCCGGGTCACGGGTCCGGGCGAACTGGCGTTTCCCGACTATGACGGCAATGGCATGTTCAAGAGCCTTGGCAATCTTGTGGTCAATCCGGGTGTCGGCCTTTTGTTCATCGCGTTGCACGGGCGACCGCAGCGGTTGCGCGTCAACGGCACGGCCACTGTGCGCCGCGATGATCCGCTGCTTGAGGTCACCGTGGGGGCACAGATGATCGTCCGTGTCACCGTGGAAGCGGTGTTCCCGAACTGTCCGCGCTATCTGCCGACCCTGCAACTGGTCGAACCCTCACCCTACACACCTGTCGCGGGCCGGGTGGCCCCGGAACCTGCGTGGAAGAGTTTCGAGGCGTTTGCGGATGTGGTGCCACCGCGCAGTCCAACGTTCGGCGGATAGTTCGACTGGCCCAAAAGGGCGTCGTCCAGCCGATTGCCGCGCCGAAATCCGCCGCTTGCGGAAATTCCCGGAGTCTGGCCAGATGGGCAATCAGGCTTGGGGTCAAGATGAAGAAGATTGTTGTCATAGGCGAAATCCTCGTCGAGATCATGGCTGACGCGCCGGGGATTGGCTTTACTGACCCGATCGCCTTGACCGGCCCTTATCCGTCCGGCGCGCCGGCCATCTTCATCGATCAGGCGGCACGGGTTGGTCAGCCCGCCGCGATCATTTCGACAGTCGGCGGCGATGATTTCGGCAGGGTCAACCTTGACCGGCTTGTGGCGGACGGTGTTGATGTTTCCGCTGTCGTGATTGACGCCGATCGACCCACGGGCAGCGCGTTCGTACGCTACCGGCCTGACGGTGCCCGCGATTTCGTGTTCAACATTCGCCACAGCGCCTGTGGTGTCCTGCCGAGCGGGCCTGCCGTTGACGCGCTGCTGGCCTCGGCCGAACATTTCCATGTGATGGGGTCGTCGCTGTCCAGCCCGGGGTTTGTCGAGCTGAACCTGCAGGCGACGCGGGCGGTCAAGGCGCGTGGCGGCACGGTGTCCTTCGATCCCAACCTGCGCAAGGAAATCCTGGATGCGCCGGGGCTGCGCGCGGCAATGACCGAGATATTGAAGGTCACCGACCTGTTTCTGCCCAGTGGCGCCGAAATCACGCTGTTGACCACGGCGCGGGAGGTTGACGCCGCAATAGAAGAGCTTTTCGCCCTTGGCCCCAAGGTGATCGTCCACAAGCTGGGCGCTGAGGGCGTGCGTTACCATGATGCGGATGGGGCGCGGTTTGTTCCGGGATTGCAGGTCGATGAGGTTGACCCGACCGGTGCGGGCGACTGTTTCGGAGCGACCTTTGTCAGCCTCTGGCTGCGCGACGCTGAGATCGATGAAGCGTTGACCCTCGCCGCTGCAGCGGGGGCGCTGGCTGTCACTCGGCGCGGCCCGATGGAGGGGGCGTTCGATCTGGACACGATCCGCAAATTTGCCATGTCGCAGGGGCGGCTACCCTGAGACCCGGCATTTGCCGACACACCTGCAACTATGGCGTCGCAGCCGCCCACATCGGTTCCAAGTCAAGCAGGGCTTGCCAGTGATCGCATGCGGCATCCATGGTGCGGACTTCAGGGGCGATGCCGGGCAAACCGCGTTGGCGGATCAGTTCGGCGTCGATCAGATCGCCCAATTCGTCCTGCAAACACCGCAGCTTGTCAAAGTAATGATTCTGGGCTGCGTCGGGCCACAGGAAGGCAAAATACTCAGCCATATAACGTAGCGTTTTCAGGTCTTTGCGAAAACTGTGCAGGTCGTGTCTGGTCAGGACAGACAGATCGCGCGGATAGTTGCGGCATTTCAGAAACGCCGTCTGCAACGCTGCAGTGGCCAGTGTGCCGCAGGGCGCGTGCCTGAGCCGCTTGGCGGTTTTCGACCCGCGCCGCCAGCTTTTGCCACGCAACAGCCTTGCCAGATCGCTGGAAAATTCACTGACGTCCCTGGCTTTCAGCTTTGCACGGACCGACATCCTGAGCTCGGCGGCCTGTTTGCGGGCCGATTTGATCGCGGCCTTGTCCGTGACGTGGCGAAGCAGGACATCGGCATCGCGAACCTGACCGATCAGTCGAAAGTAGTGCCGGATGCGCCGCTGCAAGCGGTCCAGCGTCTTTGGTTTGATGATGGCGGAAAATCCGGTCAGCACCGAACGCAGCTGCCGCAAGGCGACGCGGGTCTTGTGCGGGCCTTCGGGCGAGGCAGTGGTCAAGAAGTCGTCAAGCGCCGGTTCGAATTCATGCGAAAACCAGTCTGGAACCGCCCGCAAAGCCCGTTCGGCAGATCGCTGACACTTGGCCTTGGGGAGGTGCGACATTTCATTGTCCCATTCCGATGCGCAAATCTTGACCAAATCACGGTTCAAAGCAAATGGATGATTTGCCCGCCGGCGATTGCCATCGCAGAAACCGCAGCGCCGGGATGCAGGGGGCATCCTGCCGAAGGCCAGATGCCAGGATCGGGCTACTTGTCGCGGGTCTTGCGGGACAGGCTGAGGCCAAGCGTGACCAGACAGCCAAGCAGCAGCAGAAAACCACCGGTCGTCGGTGGCAGGCCGGCCAGTTTGACCGCCCCGGCAATGACGGCGATCAGAACGACGGCTTGCAGGGCCAAAGCGCCATCATCGACGAACATGCCCAGCAGTTCGTCCCAAATGAGTTTCAAGAGGGTCATCGGGTTGCCTCGGTCCGGGGTTTGCCGAGCAGACGCACGGCTGCCAGTGCAAAGATCAGGAAGGTTGCGAAAATCCCGATCAGCGCCAGATCCTCGCCGGGCCAGGCGGCACCAAGCCCCTCGCCGGTCCAGAACACGCCGAACGACGACAGCATCAGGCCGACGACGAATTTCAGCGTATTTTCAGGGACTTGCACCAAGGGGCGATGCACAGCCGCGCCGACCAGCAGCACAAGGATCACCGCGGCCATGGCGCCAATTCCCGCCCACAGCGTCTGGCCATGGGCAGTGCCGACGGCGATGACGATGAACACCACCTCGATCCCCTCCAGCAACACCGCCTTGAATGCCGCCATTCCAGCCAGAAAGTCAGCGCGCCGCTCGGCGGTCTGCGCCTTCAGGGCGTTGGTTTCCTTGGCGAACGCGGCCAATTCATCGTGCAGCGCGATCCAGCCCGCCGCGCGCAAGATGGCCTTGCGCAACCAGCGCAGGCCGAACAGGATCAACAGGGTGCCGATGGTGAATTGCAGGGCATGCAACGGGATCAGGGTCAGCAGCGGGCCAAAGATCACCACGATCAGCACCAAGATGCCCAGTGCCGCGGCCGAACCGGTCAGGGCGGGGCGCCAGCCCCGGGTCAGACCCACAGCCAGCACGATGGTGAACGCCTCTACCACTTCGACAAGTGAGGCGAGGAAGGCGGCGGTAAGGGTTGGCAACAAGGCGGTCCAGGTCATGCGTGAGGCATTCCTCATATTGCCGGCGGAATCAACTGGCAAAGTCGGCAGCGATATCGGGCAAGATCTAGGTGCGGCGGACCCGCAGGTTGGCGGGGGTCAGGTCACTGACCTGCTTTGCTCCCATCAGCCGCATGTCGCGCGTCAACTCGGCCTTCAGCAGACCCAGCGCCCGTTCGATCCCCGGCTGACCGGCGGCGGCAAGCGGGAACAGATAGGCCCGGCCCAGGCCGACCGCCTTGGCCCCCAGCGACAGCGCCTTCAGCACATGGCTGCCACGCTGCACGCCGCCGTCCATCATCACGTCCAGCCGGTCACCCGCCACCTGCACAATCTCGGCCAACTGGTCAAAGCCGCTGCGCGAGCCATCCAACTGCCGTCCGCCATGGTTGGACAGCACGATGCCGCCGCAGCCGATTTCGGCGGCGGTCCTGGCGTCGTCAGGGCTCATCACGCCTTTCAGGCAGAACGGGCCGCCCCATTCGGCCACCATCGCCGCGACATCGTCCCAGGTCAGTGTCGGGTCGAGCATTTCAGAGAAATAGCGTCCGATCGTCAGGCTGTCGCCTTTCATGTCGATATGGGCGTCCAGTTGCGGCAAGCTGAACTTCTCATGGGTGACATAGTTGAGGCCCCACATCGGTTTCATCGCGAATTGCACAAGGCCACCAAGGGTCAGGCGGAACGGGATCGAAAAGCCGGTGCGCAGGTCACGCTCGCGGTTGCCGCCGGTAATACTGTCGACGGTCAGCATCATCACCTGAATGCCCGCCTCCTTGGCCGACTGCATCATGGCGCGGTTCAGACCGCGATCCTTGTGGAAGTAGAACTGATAGACCTGCGGGTTGTGGTGCTTGGCGGCCATCTCCGCCATCGACACGGTGCCCAGCGAGGACACCCCGAACATCGTGCCGAATTTCTCGGCAGCGGCGGCCGTGGCGCGTTCGCCCTGATGATGGAACAGCCGCTGCAGTGCGGTGGGCGACAGATAGACCGGCAGGGCGAGCTTCTGGCCCATCACCGTCACTGACAGATCAACCTCACCCACGCCGCGCAGGATGCTGGGCACCAGATCGAAATCCTCGAACGCAAGCGTATTGCGCCGCATCGTCACTTCGTCATCCGCACCGCCGTCAATATAGTTGAAGATCGGCCCCGGCAGGCGTTTGCGCGCCAGGGTGCGAAAGTCGTGAAAGTTGTGGCAGTCGGTCAGGCGCATTTAGAAGTCCAGTCGGTCACGCGGGGCTGTCACCGCCTTATCCGCTAATGTGGAGCGATCTGCCACAGCCGGGCGGCGTTGTCGTGCAGGAATTTGGCCCGTTCGCTGACACTCGCCCCGGAAATCAGGGCGTGGGTGACTGCGACCCATTGGTCAAGCGACGATTGCAGCGTGCAGACCGGGCTGTCCGAGCCCCAGACCACCCGGTCCCAGCCAAAGGCCGCGATGATCGTCTCGACATAGGGCTGCAAGGTTTGCAGCGTCCAGTCCGGTCTGGCATAGGCGGTGATGCCGGAGACCTTGGCGTTGACATGCGGACGGCGGGCGAGGTCGGAAATCGACTTTGTCCAGTTGGCAAAGGTGCCACCGGCGATGTCGGGAACGCCGCAATGGTCCAGCATGAAGGTGGTGTCGGGGCAGGCGTCAACCAGTTCAACGGCCAGTGGCAGCTGGCGTTCGGCCATGCAGATGTCAAACGGCAGGCCCACAGTGCCAAGTCGGCGGATATTGGCGCGGAATTCGGCCTGCTGCGACACCTCATCCGGTACCACATGCAGCACCCGGCGCACCCCTTTGACCACCTTGCGGTCCACCCCCTCCAGCCATGCGGCAAAACCGGGGCTTTCGGGCCGGGCCGCGCTGATCGCGCCGCGCAGCGGGCTGGCGGGCTGGGCCATCAGTGCCGCAATGAACGAGGTTTCGGCGTCGATTTCCGCCGCGGCAACGTCAACTTCCATATGCAGCACGTCGGTGATGCCCAACCGCGCCGCCGTGGCGCAGTAGTCGGCAATCGTCCAATCCCGGTCCAGAGGCGGCGCCGAAGCAAGCCAAGGATAGCTGAACTGCGACCGGTCAATCAGGTGCAGATGGGTGTCAAAGATCATGTCGGCCTCCTTGCGGCCACCCTGTCCCTTTGGCCGCACGCAAGCAAACACAACTTGACTCGCCGCGCTTGTCAAGTTTATCTATGAATTGTCGTTGCGAATATAAAATTCGAACGCCTAGCGGAAGGCAGAACCGGATCTGACCGCCGCCATCCAAGGGAGGGATGCCAATGAAAAGAACAACAGCCAGCAGTTCGCTGGCCCTCGTGATCGGTTTGGGGCTCACCTCGGCGGCAATGGCCGATGGCGAGTTCGCCGGCGTGACCATCGACGCCAAACTGATCGGCGGCCAACAATATGAAGCCCTTTACGCGCGGATCCCCGAGTGGGAGGCCAAGACCGGCGCCAAGGTGAACATCGTCAGCCAGAAGAACCACTTCGAGCTGGACAAGGAATACAAGTCCGACATGGCGGCGGGCGCCATCACCTGGTGCGTCGGGTCAAACCATTCCTCCTTTGCGCCGCAATATCCGTCGTTGTTCACGGACCTCACCCCGCTGGTGCCCGCCGATGTGGTGGCCGAGTTCGTGCAGGCCAACATCAAGGCCGCCACCATCGACGGCAAGCTCCTGATCCTGCCGCGCGCCCAGTTCGATGTGTCCGCGCTGTATTACCAGAAGTCGCTGTTCAACGACCCGGCCAAGGCCGAGGCGTTCAAGGCGAAATACGGCTATGACCTGATCGTGCCGGAAACCTGGGACCAGTTCCGCGACGAGGCGGAGTTTTTTGCCAATCCGCCGAACTTCTACGGCACGCAATATGCCGGCAAGGATGAGGCGATCAACGGCCGGTTCTACGAACTGGTCGTGGCCAATGGCGGCACGATGTTCGACGACACGTTCCATCCGACCTTCAACTCGCCCGCAGGCAAGCAGGCGCTGCAATGGTTCGTCGACCTTTACAAGGCTGGCGCGGTTCCGCCGGGCACCACGAACTATCTGTGGGATGATCTGGGCAACGGCTTTGCGTCCGGCACCATCGGCATCAACCTCGACTGGCCGGGATGGTCAGGCTTCTTCAACGACCCCAAGGCGTCCAAAGTCGCCGGTAATGTCGGCGTCGCCCCGGCGCCCAAGGGTTCGGCTGGCGTGCGCACCGGCTGGTCTGGTTTCCACGGCTTCTCGGTGACCGAGGCTTGCCCGACCAAGGAAGCTGCCGCTTCGCTGGTCGAGTTCCTGACCAACGAAGACAGCCAGAAGCTGGAAAGCTCGGCCGGCCCGCTGCCGACCCGCACTGCCGTCTGGGACTATGTGATCGCCCAGTCCAAGGGCGACGCCTACAAGTCCGAAGTGCTGGCGGCCTTCCAGGAAACCGCCAAGACCGCCTTCGCCGTGCCACAGACTCCGTACTGGATCGAGGCTGGCAATCTGATCTTCCCGGAACTGCAAGCCGCCATTCTGGGCGACAAGACCGTGGATGAGGCGCTGCAGACTGCGTCGGACGCGGTCGATGGACTGATGCAGGAAAACGGGGTCTACTGATCCCGGCCTGACCCCTGATCGGGCGGCGCGTCCCAAGCGCCGCCCTTTTTGTCCCGCTTCTGGCGGCCTGGAACGGATGACCAATGACCCGCAAGACGTTTCCACAATGGCTGGTCCTGTTGATGCCGGCGATCATCATCCTGGCCGCCGTCGTCCTGATCCCATTGGTTTTTTCGCTGTATTCCAGCTTTACCGCCTACCAACTGACCCGACCGGAATCGCTGTGGAAATGGATCGGCACCTTCAACTATCAGAAGGCCGCCAGGGACCCGAACTTCTGGGCCGCCTTCGGGCGCACCATCGTGCTGCTGACCATCGCCTTGAATGTCGAGATGCTGCTGGGGCTGGGCCTTGCCCTGCTGGTCTCCAAGGTGACACGCGGCCAGCGGACCCTGCGGACGCTGATGATGTTCCCGATGATGTTCTCGCCCATCCTTGTCGGCTTTCAGTTCAAGTTCATCTTCAACGACAATGTCGGTCTGGTAAACAACGCCCTGCAATCCTTGGGTCTGTCGGACGTGGCGATCCCGTGGCTGGTCGACGCCCATCTGGCGCTATTCGCCATCATCTGCGCCGAGGTCTGGACCTCCACCTCGGTCTTCGCCATCCTGATCCTCGCAGGCCTGTTCGCCATCCCGCAAGACCCGCTGGAGGCGGCCAAGGTCGATGGCTGCACCCCGTGGCAAAGCTTCCGCTATGTGACGCTGCCGTTCCTGATGCCGTTCATCTATATCGCCATGGCGATCCGCTCGCTCGACGTGGCGCGGGCCTATGACATCGTCAAGATCATGACCAACGGTGGCCCGGCGCGGCGGACCGAGCTGATCTGGACCTTGATCGGCCGCACCGGCTATGTCGATGCGCGGATGGGCTATGCCAATGCGATGGGCTATATCTCGATCTTCCTCGCCATCGGGTTCACCGTGTATTTCTTCCGCAAGCTGAGCGCCGCGCGGACCACGCTTGGCATGGGGGATTAAGCGATGGCCTCCAACGCAACCCACCGACTGCGCCGCCGGATGTTGGCCACTGGCCACTTCATTGGCCTGTTTCTCGCGATGACGGTGATCTGCCTGCCCGGCCTGTGGGTGATCCTGAACTCCTTCCGCCCGACGGTGGAGATCATGGCCAAACCGGCGATCTGGATTCCGCATGAGTTGAACCTCGAACACTATACCGCGATGTTCGGTGGCGCGGGTGAGGGTGGCGTGCCGGTGATCACCTATTTCCGCAACTCGCTGATCATCTCGCTGACCTCCACACTGATCGCTCTCCTGATCGGCATGGCTGGCGGCTACGCTTTCGCCCGCTACCGGTTCCGCCACAAATCGCTGATCTTCGTGGCGCTGATGGTGACCCGCGCCGTGCCCGGCATTGCCCTTTCGCTGCCGATCTTCATCCTCTTCGGCAGGATCGGCATCATCGACACCCATTTCGGCCTGATCCTGGTCTATGTCGCGATGAACGTGCCATTCACCATCTGGCTGATCGACGGATTTTTCCGCCAGGTGCCGAAAGAACTGGCCGAGGCGGCAGAGATTGACGGCTGCACCCGCTGGCAGGCGTTCTGGAAGGTGGAATTCCCGGTGGCACGGGCCGGCATCGCAAGTGCCGGAATCTTCGCCTTCCTGACCTCGTGGAACGAATACGCCCTCGCGTCCCAACTGACCCGATCGGTGCGGTCGAAAACCATGCCGGTGGGGCTGTTGGACTTCACCTCGCAATTCACCCTCGATTGGGGCGGCATGTGCGCGCTGGCGGTGTTGATGATCATCCCCGCAGCACTGCTGACCTTCCTCGTGCAGAAACACCTCATCGCCGGCCTGACCTTTGGCGGCGTGAAAGGATAAGACATGGCTTTGGTCAAACTGACGAACGTCGCGAAACGCTATGGTTCGGTGGCGGTGGTCCATGCGATCAACCTCGACATTGCGGACGGCGAGTTTGTCGTGCTGGTCGGGCCCTCGGGCTGCGGCAAGTCCACCACCCTGCGGATGATCGCCGGGCTGGAAGAGATCAGCGGCGGTGAAATTCGTATTGGCGACCGCGTGGTCAACGACCTGCCGCCGCGCGAGCGCAACATCTCGATGGTGTTTCAGAACTACGCGCTTTACCCGCATATGACCGTGCGCGAGAATCTTGGGTTTTCCCTGCATATCGCCAAGCGCCCCAAGGCCGAAATTGCCACGGCGGTCGATGCGGCGGCCGAGATTCTGTCTCTGACACCGCTGTTGGACCGTAAACCCGGGCAGTTGTCGGGCGGTCAGCGGCAACGGGTCGCCATGGGCCGGGCGATTGTCCGGCACCCGGAAGTGTTTCTGTTCGACGAGCCGCTCTCCAATCTAGACGCCAAACTGCGGACGCAAATGCGGGTTGAAATCAAACGGCTGCACCAGAAGGTCGGCGCGACGGTGGTCTATGTCACCCATGATCAGGTCGAGGCGATGACCCTCGCCGATCGCATCGTCATCATGCGCGATGGCCATATCGTCCAGATCGGCACGCCGCTGGAGGTGTTCGAACGCCCGCTGAACACCTTTGTCGGCACCTTCATCGGCTCCCCCCCGATGAACTTGGTGGCTGCGACGGTGCGGGGCGACAGCGTGGTCCTGACCGACGGCACCACGCTGCCGGTGCCGCCCGGTCATGCCGTGCAGGACGGACAGGCGGTGGAACTGGGCATCAGGGCCGACAACATGATGCCCGAAGGCCACGCCATGCCGCCGACCCCCCACATGGCCTATGTCGACATGGCAGTCAGCCTGACCGAACCCCTGGGCACCGAAACCCTGCTGTTCGCCAGCCTGTCGGGCGCTGAGGTACAGGCCAAGATGCTGAACCCACGTCCGGTCCGCGCCGGCGAGCGGATGCGCTTTGGCATCGCACTCGACAAATGCCACCTGTTTGACGCCGCCACTGGCGCAACATTGAGGGTCTGACATGCCACGCATCCTGCAAGCCGACGCTTTCATGGTCGATCTGGTGCCCAAGGTGAAACGCACCGATGCGATCCAGAGCTTCAAGAGTCAGGAAACCATCTTCGTCCGCCTGCGCGATGTCGAGGGGGCCGAGGGGATGGGGTATTCCTACACCATCGGCGACGGCGGCCCCTCGATCCTCGCCCTCTTGAAGCACACCCTGCTACCCGCCTTGATGGGCCGCGAAGGCGAGATGATCGAGCAGACCTGGCGCGATCTGTTGTTCGTGTCGCACGCCACGGCGGTCGGTCCGATCATGTCACTGGCCCTCGCCGCCATCGACACCGCGTTGTGGGACCTGCGTGGCAAACGCGCAGGCCTGCCGCTGTACCAACTGGCCGGCGGGGCCAAGCCGCAGGTGCCGATGTATTCGACCGAAGGCGGCTGGCTGCATCTGGAACCGCAGGCCCTGGTCGACGACGCCCTTGCGATGCGTGAAGCGGGGTTCCGTGGTTCGAAAATCAAGATCGGCAAACCCAGTGTGGCGGGCGACGAAGCGCGGCTGTCCGCCGTCCGCGCGGCCCTTGGAGCCGACTACGAAATCATGACGGACGCCAACCAGTCGATGACCCAACCCGAAGCCGCCCGCCGCCTTGGCCTGCTCGAATCCCTCAACATCGGCTGGTTCGAGGAACCGCTGCCCGCCGACGACATCGCCGGCCACGCCCGGCTGAACCGCCTTTCCCGCGTACCCATTGCGGTGGGCGAGAGCCTGTATTCCCCCGGCCAGTTCGCCGACTATATCGCGGCTGAGGCTTGCGGCATCGTGCAGGCCGATGTGGCCCGCATCGGCGGCATCACCCCGTGGCTGAAGGTCGCCCATATGGCCGAGGCGCATAACCTGATGATCTGCCCGCATTTCCTGATGGAACTGCACGTCTCGCTGGTCTGCGCCGTGCCCAATGCACCATGGCTTGAATATATCCCGCAACTGGACGAGGTTGCAGCGCCGATGGCCCATGCGGGCGGGCTGGCGAAGGCCCCGACAACCCCGGGTCTGGGGATCGACTGGGACCATGCCGCCCTCACCGCCCGCATGTCGTCAGGATCGGAATTCACCGTCAAGGAGGGACAATGATGCAACGCTATGGCTCGCTGATCGGGTTGAGTGAGGAAGGCAAGGCCGAGTACAAGGTGCTGCACGCCGCTGTCTGGCCGACTGTGCTGGCCAGGATCGCCGACTGCAACATCCGCAATTATTCGATCTACCTCAGGGAGCCGGAAAACCTGATGTTCGCCTATTTCGAATACCACGGCACCGATTACGCCGCCGACATGGCCAAGATGGCCGCCGACCCGGAAACCCAGCGCTGGTGGGACGTGTGCATGCCGCTGCAGCGGCCGCTCGACACCCGGAAGGACGGCGAATGGTGGGCCGGGATGGAGGAGGTTTTTCACGTTGACTGACCTGGTTCAGACCATCGCCCCACCCAGCCGCAGCCTGCCCGTCGTGATCTTCGGCGCGGGGTCCATCGTGTCGGACGCCCATCTGCCCGCCTATGCCCGCGCCGGGTTCAAGGTGGCAGGCATCTATGACCCCGATCTGGCCAAGGCGCAGGCTCTGGCCGCCGCGCAAGGCACTCAGGCCTTCGCGACACCCGAGGCCGCACTCGCCCAAGGCACCGGCGTTGTCTACGACCTCGCCGTGCCCCCCGCCGCCATCCCCGGCATCCTGCGCCAGCTGCCCGAAGGCGCCGTGGTGATCATCCAGAAACCGATGGGTTCCGACCTCGCGGCGGCGGATGAGATCATCGGCATCATCCGCGCCCGCAAGCTGCGCGCCGCCGTCAACTTCCAGCTGCGGTTTGCTCCGATGATGCTGGCGCTGAAGGATGCCATTGCGCAGGGGTTGCTGGGCGAGTTGGTGGATTTCGACGCCCTGCTGGCGCTCAATACGCCGTGGCATCTGTGGGCTTTCCTCAAAGACCTGCCTCGGGTCGAAATCCTGCTGCACTCGATCCACTATCTCGATGTCGTGCGCGACCTGCTGGGCAACCCGCAGGGTATCCACGCCAAGACCATGGGCCACCCGTCCTCCACCATCTCCAACTCCCGCACCTCGATGATGCTCGACTACGGCGACCGGGTACGCTGCGCCCTGTCGATCAACCACAACCATGACTTCGGCCGCAAGTTTCAGGCCTGCGAGTTCCGGATCTGCGGCACCAAGGGCGCGGTCTGGCTGAAACTGGGCGTGAACCTCGACTACCCCAAGGGCGAACCGGACGAGTTCTGGCTGAACACCGGCGACGGCTGGGCCCAGATCCCGCTGCAAGGCAGCTGGTTCATCGAGGCTTTCATCGGCCGCTTCACCCAGCTCATGCGCTATGCCGTGGGCGACGATGACCACCTTGAGGGCTCGGCCGAGGATGCCTGGCACACCATGGCGCTGGTCGAGGCGGCCTATGAAAGCTCTGCCCTGCCGATGCATCCGATCCGGGGCGAGCCGCGTGTTTGAACAGGTCAGATATTATGAAGACTACGTTATCGGCGAGACGCGGCAGACCCTTGGCCGCACCATCACCGAGACCGATTTCGTCGTGCATGCCGGCCATTCCGGCGATTTCTTCCCCCACCATGTCGATGCCGAATTCTGCAAGACGCAGGAGATCGGCCAGCGCATCGCGCACGGCACGATGATTTTCTCGATCGGGATCGGACTCACCGCAACGGTGATCAATCCGCGCTCGATTTCCTACGGCTATGATCGCCTGCGCTTCGTGCGACCGGTGCATATCGGCGACACCCTTACCAGCCGGGTGGAGATCACCGACAAGGCGCTGATGGAGAAACGCCCAGGCTACGGCCGGGTCGTGGAACGGCTGACGGTGACCAAGCAGACCGGCGAGACCGCGCTGGTCGCCGATCACATCTACATGGTGCAACTGCAGGCCTGAAACCCCCTTGCAGGAGGGCAGGCTTCATCAAGACCCATTCGCCCTACCCGGTCGACTGCGCTTTGGCCGCTGCTTTGGCCGCCATCCTGACCTGCGCTTCGGCGGCAAAAGTCTCGGGATGGCGGTACAGCGCCGTCAGCAGGTGTTCGGCATAAAGCACCAGCTCGCCCTCATTCTTGTAGACCGAATAACTGACCCTGAGCTTGCCCATCGTGGCGTTGTGCACCTCTTTGGACAGGTTCTCGCGGATGGTGTAGATCGTGTCGCCGATGAAGACCGGCTTGATGAACCGCAACCTGTCATAGCCATAGGAAAACGAGTTCAGGCAGTTGGTCGCGGCTAGCCCCAACCCCAGCGAAAACACGAAGGCCCCGGCCACCAGACGGCGGCCAAACACGCCTTCCTCGCGGGCGAACATCTCATCGCTGACATAGGGGTGGTGGTCCATCACCAGGCTGTTGAACTGCATGGATTCGCCCTCGGCAATGGTGCGGCGGATCGAGCGGATCTTGTCGCCGATCGCGAAATCCTCGTAATACCAATCCTCGGCATTCCACACCGGGATCGCCGCATGATCCTGTGGCAGGCCGGGCAGGCTGCGGGCATGAACGCCGATTTCGGCCATGTCAGTCTCCTTCTGGGCCGCTCAGCCCGCGAATTTCACGCACATCGGGGTACCGATGGCGATGGTCTTGCCGGTGTCGGTCAACGTTCCGCTCGCGTCATCGCGGGCAAGGATCGTGATGCAATCGGTATTCTGGTTGGCGCAGAGCAGATGGCGGCCCGAGGGCGTCAGTGTCATGTGGCGCGTCGACCCGCCGCTGGGGGTGAACCCGAGGGGCGTCAGCTGACCGGTCGCCTGATCCACACCAAACACCGAAATGCTGTCGTGGCCGCGATTGCCGCCATACAGAAACCGCCCGTCCGGCGAGATCTGGATATCCGAGCCATAGTTGACCACGCCGCAGTTCGCCGGCAGTGCTGACTGGCAGTCAATCTCATGCAAAACACCGGTCACAGGGTCGAATCCATGCGAAGTGACTGTCGAATTCAGCTCGTTCATCACAAAGACGAACCGCCCCGCCGGATGCCGGGCGACATGGCGCGGGCCTGCTCCCGGCGCGGTCGCGGTCACTGCCACGCGGGTCAGACTGCCGTTGGGCGCGATCCGGTAGGTCACCAACTGATCCAGGCCCAGATCCGCGATCAGCAAGAGCCCGTTGCCCATTTCGGTGACGCTGTGCATATGCGCCTGCTCTTGCCGATCGGGGTTCGGGCCGTGTCCGACATGGCCGACGCTGCCAATCACCGGGGTCAACCCGCCATCTGGGCGGATGTCGAACACCGCGAGTCCCTGCGCCGGCCCGCCCTCGACCTCGACATAATTGATCACGTAGAGCCGGCTGCCATCCTGCGAAATCAGGTTGTACGCGGTGGTGCTGCCCAGCGTCGGCTGGGTGTTGATATAGTCCAGCCGGGCGCTCTGCCGGTCAAAGGCAAGGGCCGTCACCAGCCCTTCGCGCCAGTCGTAAACCTCGGAATTGGCGTAGATCCGGCTGCCATCGGGCGTGACCGACAGGAAACTGGGGTTCTCGATCCCGGGATAACGCGCCAGAGGCCGGGCGTTCAGGCTGATCTCATCAAAGTCATAGACATTCAGCCCATTGCCGCGTGCGTTCTGAAAATACGGAGCCTTGCGGGTTAGCGTGCCGACGAATAACAATAAATCCTGCGGCATCGTCCCCCTCATTTCGCCATTGACCCAGGCGCCATTCCACCAATAAAACAGGTTATTGCCAGTAAACGGCAGCTGGTCTGCTACGTCAATGCCCGACAGCGCCATCCTGCGCCGATCATTCAGGGAAGCCAAGATGTCCAGTGCCGAAGACGACGCCGACGAAGACGAAGGCCGCTACCGCGCCCCTGCCCTGGACAAGGGCCTGGACATGATCGAACTTCTGGCGGCGACCGAAGAGGGCATGACGCTGAAGGAAATCTCTACCGCGCTTGGCCGCAACTCGACCGAGTTGTTCCGAATGCTCGACCGGCTGGCGCGGCGCGGTTATGTCGCGCGGCGCGGCGACACCTATGAACTGACGATGAAACTGTTCCTGCTGGCCCATCTGCGCCCACCGATCCGGCGGCTGGTGGCCCATGCCATGCCGGTCATGCGGCGCTTTACTCAAATGGCCGAACAGGCCTGTCATCTGGTGAAATACGACCGTGGCGACCTGATCGTCATCGCCCAGATCGAGGCGCCGGGCTATTGGGGTCTGGCGATCAGGGTTGGTGGCAGGGTGGGGATGGTCAACACCGGGTCCGGCCATGTGCTGCTGGCCCACGCCTCGCCCGAAGAACGTCAGCTGATGTTCGAAGAGCATGAATGGATGGACCACGAGGTGCCGTCCAAGGACCTTGAGGCGCGGCTGGAGGTGGTCCGTCAGCAGGGCTATGAATCGATGGACAGTCTGCAGACGGCCGGGGTGATGAACCTGTCGGTGCCGATCTTTGGCGGCAAGGGCGCGCCGTTGGCCGCGCTGACCTGTCCCTTCGTGCGCCGCCTCGACAACCCCAAGGCGCCGGGCCGCGACAAGGTTCTGGAGATATTGCTCGAAGCCGGGCGTGAACTGTCGAACCTGTCGCCCAACTGACACTTGCCTGGACGTTCGGCCCCGACGGTGGTCCCTCAAGGGCCGCCGCAGAGCCATTTTATACTTGCAACAAAGTTCCATAAATGAAATGCTGATTTACCAACAAAATGAAGGTCCGGCGGAAAGCCGGGCGGGCGGAGGAGCCTGAATGCACGCCACGGACCCGACGCCGCCCTTGAGCGGCCTGATGGTGATTGACATGAGCCAGTTTCTGTCTGGTCCGTATTGCTCGCTGCGGCTGCAAGACCTTGGCGCCCGGGTCATCAAGGTCGAACGGCCCGATGGCGGCGACCTGTCGCGGCGGCTTTACCTGTCCGATACCGAAATCGGCGGCGATTCGACGATCTTTCACGCCATCAATCGCGGCAAGGAAAGTCTCGCCATCGACCTGAAAGACCCAGCCGACCTTGCGTCCCTCCGCAAGCTGATCCAGCAGGCCGATGTGCTGATCCAGAATTTCCGCCCCGGCGTGATCGAGCGGCTGGGGCTGGGTGCCGACGATGCCCGTGCGCTTAACCCGCGTCTGGTCTATGCCTCGATCAGCGGCTATGGCGAGGAAGGTCCCTGGGTCGCGCGCCCCGGTCAGGATCTGCTGGCGCAGTCGCGGTCTGGCGTGATGTGGCTCAATGGCGATGAGGGGCAGGGGCCGGTGCCCTTCGGTCTGGCCATCGCCGACATGCTGGCCGGGTCGGCGCTTGCGCAAGGCATCCTCGCGGCACTGGTAAGACGTGGCATCACCGGGCAAGGCAGTCTGGTGCAGACCAGCCTGTTCGAGGCGCTGATCGACTTTCAGTTCGAGGTGTTGACGACCCATCTGAACGACGGCCGCCGCCTGCCCAAACGCTCGGATTTCCGCAGCGCCCATGCTTATCTGTCGGCACCCTACGGTGTATATCCGGCGTCCGACGGCTATCTGGCCATCGCGATGACCCCGGTTGGCAAGCTGGCCGATCTGATGGGCATCGCCGGCCTGCAAACCTATCGTGACACCCCCTCGCGCTGGTTTACCGAGCGCGACACCATCAAGCGCCTGATCGCCGAGGCTGTGGCGACCCGGACAATTGCCGAGTGGCTGGCAGTGCTGGAACCCGCCGATATCTGGTGCGCCAAGGTACTGAGCTGGCCGGAGATGCTCGACAGCGAAGGCTTCCGCCATCTCGACCTGTTGCAGACCGTCACCCGCGACGACGGCGTCTCGATCCTGACCACACGGTCGCCGCTCAGGATCGACGGCCAACGCCCCGCCTGCGCCGATGCCGCCCCCAGGATTGGTGCCGACTCGGCGGCCATACGGGCGGAGTTCGGGCTGTGACGGTGCTGAAAGGCATGACGTGGAGCCATCCACGCGGCTATGATCCGATGGTGGCCTGTTCCAGCGAATGGCAGCGTCTGACCGGGGTCGGCATCGCATGGGAAAAGCGCTCCCTGCAGGATTTCGAATCCTATCCGGTCGAAGACCTCGCCCGCGCTTATGATCTGATCGTCATCGACCATCCCCATGTCGGCCAGATCACCCGCGAAACCTGTCTGGCCCCGCTGGACGTGCCGGGGCGGGAGGCTGAACGGCAGGCCATGGCCACAGGCTCCATCGGTCCGTCTTACGACAGTTACACCTGGCAGGGTCGCCAATGGGCCTTCCCGATCGACGCTGCTACGCAGGTTCTGGCATGGCGCCCCGACCTGATCGCCGCTGCCCCTGCGACATGGCCCGAGGTGATGGATCTGGCGCGGCAGGGTCGGGTGATGCTGCCCCTCAGGCCGCCACATGCGCTGATGACGTTCTACACATTGGCCGGCAATCTCGGCCACCCCTGCAACGTCACTGGCGACGCCCTGATCGACACCGACGCCGGTGCGCAGGTGTGGCAGATGATGCAGGCGCTTTGCGCCCTGCTGGACCCGGCCTGCCTGCAGATGGACCCGATTGCGGTCTTTGAGGAAATGGCGCGGCCCGCATCACAGATCGCCTGCGCCCCCCTGATCTATGGCTACATCAACTATGCCGAACCGGGGTTCCGCCCGTGCCTGATCCGCTTCGCTGACATGCCGGTTGCCGGGACCAACGGGCCGGTTGGCTCGGCGTTGGGCGGCACCGGCATCGCCGTCTCGGCGCGGTCCAGCCATATCGCCGAGGCCGTGGATTTCGCCTACTGGCTGGCCAGCGCCAGGGTCCAGCGCGGCCTTTACGCCCGGTCCGGCGGTCAGGCTGGTCACGCCGCGGCGTGGGAGGATGACGCCGCCAACACCGCCTGCAACGACTTCTACCGCGCGACCCGGGGCACGCTGGAGGGGGCATGGCTCCGCCCGCGCCACGATGGCGCAATGGGGTTTCAGACCGCGGCCGCCCAGCGGATCACCGACGGCCTCGTCGCCCGTCACCCGGCTGGCTCGGTCCTGCACGACATGAACCGCCTGTTCCGCGAAAGCTTCTGCCCCCGGTAGCCGCCCTTGTGCCCATGGCACCGGACCGCTAGCCTTGCGGCGAACCCGGTGGCACAGATGACCCAGATCGACCTCAATTCAGACCTTGGTGAAAGTTTCGGCCCGTGGACCATGGGCGATGATGCCGCCATGCTGTCGGTGGTCAGCAGCGCCAATGTCGCCTGCGGTGGCCATGCCAGCGACCCCGAGACGATGTTCGCCACCCTGTCGACCGCCCACAGCAAGGGGGTCATCATCGGCGCCCATCCGGGTTATACCGACCGGATCGGTTTTGGCCGCCGGGTTATTCCGATGACCGCCGCCGAAATCGAGCGGATGACCGCCGCCCAGATCGGCGCGCTGATCGGGGTGGCGGGGCTGGCCGGGGCAAGGGTGCGCTACGTCAAGGCCCATGGCGCGTTGGCCAACCTCGCCGCCGATGACCGCACGGTGGCAGATGCGCTGGCCCGTGCCGTCAAGGCGGTGGCGCCGGATCTGGCCTATCTGGCAATCTCGGGCACCCATCAGGAGGCGGCGGCCAAGGCGGCGGGCCTGCAAACCTACAGCGAGATCTTCGCCGACCGGGGCTATCAGCCCAATGGCCGCCTCGTCCCGCGTTCGCATCCCGGCGCGATGATCCACGACCCGGCCCTGGCCACCGACCGCCTGCTGCGCTTTCTCGATACCGGACTGATGCCGGTGGTGGGCGGCGACCCGATCCGGCTATGCGCCCAGTCGATCTGCGTCCACAGCGACAGCCCTGGTTCGGTCGCCATGGCCCGGCACATCGCGAAAACGTTTGCGACAGCGGGCATTGCCATCAAACCCTTCCTTGCGCCATGACTGCCTATCCCACCTTCCGCCCGGTTGCCGACCGCGCCGTACTTGTCGAATTCGGCACCGAAATCGCCGCTGAGATCCATGGCCAGGTCCTGCGTCTTGACCGCCTGCTTACCCAATCGCCGCCTTTGGGCATGGCCGAGGCGGTTCCGGCCTATGCCAACCTGCTGGTCACCTTCGACCCGCTTGTGACTGACCACACCACCATGATCGCCGCCCTGCACGACCGGCTGGACGGCCCCGACCTGCCTGCCAACCCGCCGCGCCACCATGACCTTGGCGTTTGTTATGATCCTGACCTCGGCAGCGATCTGGTCACGGTGGCCGAACAGACCGGCCTCAGCGTTGACGCCGTCGTCAATGCCCATATCGCCGCCGAATACTCGGTCTATCTTTACGGTTTTGCCCCTGGCTATGCCTATCTGGCGGGCACGCCGCCGAGCCTGCAATTGCCGCGCAAACCCGCTGCCATTCGGGATATTCCGGCGGGTCGGGTGATCATTGCCGGGCCGCAATGCATCGTGACCACCCTGAAGATGCCGACGGGCTGGTGGATCCTTGGCGCCTGCCCGACCCGGATCCTGCGCGACGATCCCGCCCGGCCCTTTCTGTTCGATGTCGGCGATACCGTGCGCTTTCACCGCATCAGCCGTGCTGCCTATGACGCTGACGGGGCCAGGTGATGCGCTGCGATCTGAAGGTCAGCTTTGCCGGTCCGATGGTCAGCCTGCAGGACGCCGGACGTCCCGGTCTGATGCGCTTTGGCGTGCCGCAATCCGGCCCGATGGACCGCCGCAGCCTCGCCATCGCCAACACCGCCCTCGGCAACCTGCCACAGGCCACCGGCATCGAAATCTCGCTTGGCGGGCTGCAATTGGAGTGTGTCGCCGGGGCCGTCAGTTTTGCCGTGGCTGGCGGCGGCTTTCAGGTCCGGCTGGCCGACCGCAGCCTTGGCCCCTGGACGGTGGCCACCATCACCGAGGGCCAACGCCTGACCATTCGCCCCGGCAAGTGGGGATCATGGGCGATGCTGGCCTTTGCCGGTGATCTGCAGGGCCAGAGTTGGCTCGGCAGCCGCGCGACGCATTCGCAATCCGGCCTGGGCGGCGGGCTATTGCAGACCGGCGCAGTGGTGACCATCGCCAATGGCGACACCCGGGCCGCGCGCGAAGGCGACCTGACGCCGTTTGACCGCCCCGCCCCGAAGGCCGCACTCCGCGTGGTGATGGGTCCGCAAGACCGCTTTTTCGATGCCGCCCCGCAGGACAGCTTCCTTGGCAGCCCCTTTACCCTGACCGAGGCCTATGACCGCATGGGCGTCCGGTTGTCCGGTGCCAAACTGCCGGTGAACGCGGCCCTCGACATGGCGTCCGAGCCGATCCTGCGCGGGTCGGTTCAGGTCGCAGGCGACGGTGTGGCGACTGTGCTGCTTGCCGATCACCAGACCACCGGCGGCTACCCCAAGATCGCCACCCTCATCGCCCCCGACCTTGACACGCTGGTGCAGCGCCGCAGCGGTGACACCGTCACCTTTGTCGCCATCAGTCCCGAACAGGCCATCCGGGCCGCCCGGCTCGCCCACGACCACCTGACCGCCTATCTCGACGACCTCGCCAAACCCCGCGCCTCGCTTGCCGAGCGTCTGATGCAATCCAACCTGATCTCTGGTGTGACCTCGGGCGAATAGTGTTGCAAAACGCACAGTCCCTCTTCGCCCGGACCACAGCGCACAAGCGCCGGGCAGCGGCGGGAATGTGCACCACCGTTCCATAGGTGCAGCGGCGCGCAGGCTTCCTGCGTCACGGCACCTTTTCTCAGACCGCCAAACCCCCTATCTCCAGCTGAACACAGGAGCATCCGATGACAGTTGAATTGGGTCTGGACACCTTTGGCGACATCACCCGCCGCGACGACGGCACACTGAAGCGCGCGGATGAAGTGCTGCGCGATGTGGTGGACGAGGCGGTGGTCGCCGATCAGGCCGGGGTCGATTTCATCGGGCTTGGAGAACATCACCGCCCAGATTTCTCGATCTCTTCGCCCGAGATTGTGCTGGCCGCCATCGCCGGCCGTACCAGCAGGATCCGTCTCGGCACCGCCGTCACCGTGTTGTCGACCGACGATCCGGTCCGGGTGTTCGAGCGGTTTTCGACCCTGAATGCGGTGTCGAACGGCCGGGCCGAGGCGATTGTCGGCCGTGGCAGCTTTACCGAAAGCTATCCGCTGTTCGGCTACGATCTCGAAAATTACGACCAGCTGTTCGAAGAACGTCTCGACCTTTTTGCCCGGCTGGTGCGCGAAAAGGCGGTCACCTGGTCCGGTGAAACCCGGACTGGCCTGAACCAGCAGACCGTGCACCCCCAGCTTGGTCCCGATGGGCTGGTGGTCTGGGTTGGCGTCGGCGGCAGTCCGGAATCGGTGGTGCGGGTGGTGCGGCAGGATCTGCAACTGATGCTGGCGATCATCGGCGGCGACCCCAAACGCTTTCTGCCCTATATCGACCTATATCACCGGGCCTGCACCCAGCTGGAACGCGAGGTTCGCCCGGTCGGCGTCCATTCCCCGGGCTTTGTCGCCGCAACCGACGAAGCGGCGCGCGAGGCGGTCTGGCCGCACTATCAGGACATGTTCGGTCGCATCGGCCGCGAGCGCGGCTGGCCGCCGATGACCAAGGACCGCTATCTGGCTGAGGTCGACCAGGGCTCGCTCTACGTTGGTTCGGTCGAGACCGTGGCCCGCAAGATTGCCGCCACGGTGGGCGATCTGGGGCTGCAACGGTTCGACATGAAATATGCCACCGGGCCGATGCCGCATGGCCAGTTGGTCGACGGCATTGCGCTTTATGGTGAAAAGGTCATGCCGATGGTCCGCGACATGCTCAGCCAAGCCAGGCTCCACTAGGCCGGCCAAGCAAAACGGCAAGGCACCGCAGCGCCTTGCCGTTTTTCAAGCCATCTCAGATCAGGCTTCTTCGTCGTCTTCGGCATTCGCCTTGGCGGCGGTTTCGCTCAGCGTCATGGTGACGCCGGACCGGCCAAGCGCATTGATCGCGCGGCGGTACTGCTTCAGATGCGCTTCAAAGGCTGCAGTGCGGCCCTCTTTCCAGGCGGCTTTGCGTTCCTCGGGTTTGCCCTCGGGATTGGCGGCGGTCCATTCCTGGGTCCAGACCGCACGCACCAGCATCCGGCCAATCTGACCCTCGACGCCGGTTGCATTGTCGGCAGAAGATTTCTTGCCTTTGCCCTTCTTGGCGGCGGCTACAACATCGGTCACTTCGGTCACTTCATTCATGCCATCACTCCTTAATAGCTTCCCACTGGGATATGCCTTTTCTTCAACGAGTCAATTGGCGACTGGCGGGCAACAATGCAAGGGCGCGGGCTCTTGCACCGAAGCCACGACGCGGTCGGATGGCGTCTCTGCGCCGATTCCGGAAAGTGGGCAGTTTTCCTGCGCCGGGTGATCTGTTAGTGCTGTTACAAGAATGCGATGACGGAACGTTTCGGAAGGATAGTTTATGGGTGGCAGGTTTTTGATGGTGGGCGCCGGACTGTCCGGCGCGGTGATTGGGCGGCATTTGGCCGAAGCCGGTCATCAGGTGACCATCGTCGACGCCAGGCCCCATGTCGCCGGCAACTGTCATACCGAACGCGACGCCGAAACCGGGGTCATGGTTCATATTTATGGCCCGCATATCTTTCACACCGACGATGCCGAAGTGTGGGACTATGTGAACGCCTATGAGACCTTCATGCCCTACAAGAACCGGGTCAAGACGATCTCTGGCGGTGCGGTCTATTCGCTGCCGGTCAACCTGCACACCATCAACCAGTTCTTCGGCAAAACCATGGGCCCGGCAGAGGCGAAAGAGTTTCTGACCGCCCAAGCCGACACCACCATCGAAGACCCGCAGACCTTCGAGGAACAGGCGCTGCGTTTTGTCGGGCAGGGCCTGTATGAGGCATTCTTCAAGGGCTACACCCAAAAGCAATGGGGCTGCCACCCATCCGCGCTGCCTGCGTCGATCCTGAAACGTCTGCCGGTGCGCTTCAACTACGACGACAACTACTTCTTCCACGCCTTTCAGGGCATGCCGGAACACGGTTATACCCGGATGGTTGAACGCATCCTCGACCATCCCGGCATCACCGTTCATCTGAACACCCGGTTCACCCGCGATCAGGCGGCGCAGCATGACCATGTGTTCTATTCCGGCCCGCTCGATGGCTGGTATGATTTCGACATGGGCCGTCTGGGCTACCGCACCCTCGATTTCGAACGCTTCACCCATCAGGGCGATTACCAGGGCTGTGCCGTGATGAACTACGGCGAGGTTTCGGTGCCCTACACCCGCATCACTGAACACAAATACTTCGCGCCGTGGGAAAGCCACGAAGGCTCTGTCTGCTACCGTGAGTTTTCCCGGGAATGCGGCCCCGACGACATCCCGTATTACCCGATCCGCCTGATGGAGGAGCAAGCGCTGCTGCGGCAATATGTGGCCCGGGCCGAGGCCGAAACCGGCGTCACCTTTGTCGGCCGCCTTGGCACCTACCGGTATCTTGACATGGACGTCACCATCCGCGAGGCGCTGAACACTGCCCGCGCCTTTTCGAACCATCTGGCGCACGGCACCAAAATGCCGGCATTCGCGGTGAAGCCGATATGAACCAGTCGCTCACCGGATCTGCTGATCTGGTCGAGCGGATCACGCCGCGCTCGCGGATCGTGGCCGTGGTGGTGACCTACAATCGCAAGGCGCAGTTGCGCCGCACGGTTCAAGGCCTGCTGGCCGAGGATCTGGATGAGCTGATCGTGGTCGACAATGCCTCTACCGATGGCAGCACCGATTTTCTTTACAACATCGACGACCCAAGGCTGTGCAAGATCACGCTGGATCAGAACTGCGGCGGTGCCGGCGGTTTCGAGGTTGGCCTGCAGCAGGCCGTTGCCCGGTTCGACCCGGACTGGTGCGTTGTGATGGATGATGACGCCCGGCCCGACGCCGGCTCCATTGCGCGGTTTCGCGGCTGGCTGCATGCCGGTCACACCGGGGAATGGGACGCCCTTGCCGCCGCAGTCTACTATCCCGACGGCAAGATCTGCGAGATGAACCGGCCGTCGCGCAATCCGTTCTGGAACCTGGCCAGCTTCGCGCGGACCCTGCTTGGTGGCGGGCGGTCAGGCTTTCATGTGCAGGATGAGGACTATGCCGGCCAACAAGAGGTGCCGATCGACGTCAGCTCTTTCGTCGGTCTGTTCCTGTCGCGCTCTGCCATCCAGCTGGCGGGCTTTCCCGACGGCAATCTGTTCATCTACGGCGATGACGTTTTGTATACGCTCAAACTTTCCGGCAAGGGCGGCAATATCGGCTTTGCGCCGTGGCTGCGGTTCCAGCATGACTGCACCACGTTCCGGCGCGGCGGAGGCCATATTCACCGGCCGATGTGGAAGGTCTACTACAACTATCGCAACGGCTTGCTGGCCTACCGGGCCGCAGCGGGGCCGATCCTGTTCTGGCCGGTGCTGCTGCTGGTGATACCAAAATGGCTGATGAAGGCCCGCCAGTATGAGACGGACTGGGCGCTCTACGTCCAGCTTCTGTGGCTGGCGATCTATGATGGCGTACGCGGCGACGTCAGCCGCCCGCACCGGTTTGTGCGGAAAACCGCCGCCCAGGCACGCAATCCAACGCCCATGCGCGCTGTCGACGACTGACGGGCCGGGCGCTGCCTGCTGCCGGTCAGATCCGGAGCCGCTTGCGTCCGGGCCGAACTGTCAGGTCGAGCCCGGGTTTCGCGGCGAAATCCGATTCAGACCACGTGCAGATCGCTCTATTCGGGGGCTTTCGCTGGGCGAAGCCGACGCTTGGGCCCGACGCCTTTGACGCCGCCGACCTTGCCACCACCCGCCTTTGGGCCACCACCCGCCTTTGGCCGCCCCGCCTTGCCGCCCGGTCCCCCCAGGCCCTTGTGCGCGCCCTTGGCCCGTTTGCGCTGCTTTGGCAGATCGATCTCGTCGGGCGCGATCATCTTTGCGCGGTGTTCCTCACGCAACAACCAGGCGGTCTGCTCGGGATCAAGCTCCAGCAGCGCGACCGTCTGGTCGACCATCAGATTGATCAGATACTGCTCGCGTTCGCTGAAATGATCCTCGATCCGGATCGATTGCGCCACATCCACCGCCAGCCCCGGCGCCGCCTTCAGCGCGTCGGTCATTGGCGTCCCGGTGAAGAAGGCAGCATCCAGCTGGGCAGCGTCCTCGGCACAAATCTTGGCCACCTTTTCCGCCAATTCCCGGTGAATGCGCACCTTGGTGCCCTTGGCAAAGGCGGTGGCGTTCATCCGGCGAGCCAAGGCGCGGCCCACGGCCGGTTGAAACGGTGCCGACTTCTTTTCCCCGCCATGGGTCAGCGCGACATGCAACCGGCGCACGATCGCCAGATTTTCCAGCGACAGCGACTCGTTGCTGTCCGGCCCGTCGGTCACAACAAAATCCTCGGTGCCCAGCGCGAACCGCAGGAAATCCGCCACAACATCCCTGCGGTACAGCAGATCTCGCACCATTGGCCGCAATGCGAATGCCGCGCTAAAGGTGCTGCGCCACTTTTCGAAACGCGGCACATAGGCCAACAGCCCGGTCGCGTCGAATCGTTTCAACAGATCATCCATCGATTCGAGCACGCCGCCCGTCTTCAGCCGCTCGGCATAGGACGAGACAAGCCGATCGGCATGCGGCCGCACATAGGCGATGTAGCGGGCGTCTTCGGCATAATCCGGCATGTACTTCTGCACCGCGGCTTTCAGCACTTCAGGATCGACGTCCTCGAAGTCCTCAGCGGAAATCACCGCGACATCGGGCTTGGACTTTTGAATGTCCCGCACGATGACGCCCATCCGATTGGCAACCAGAGCGTCATTCGCCGAGCGTGGTTGCAGCGATTTGGCGATGGCAATGTGATTGATGCGTTCGTTGACTGGATAGTCCAGCCTCACAGTTGTGCAAGTCCAGCCCTTGCTCCCCAGAGCCGACTGGATCGCCGTCGAACCGGTCTTCTTGTCGCCGAGGTGGAAAACGACTTTGGTCATCTCATCATGCTCCTAGTGGGTCAGGCGGCCTGCTGCAGGCTGGCGTGCGTGAACCGAACGGTTGAAAGGATCTGTGCTGAACCGCGAGCCTATCCTGACGTGAGAACAACGGCGAGTTCGGCAAGAGTGTCATTGACCCGTCCAA